>NZ_JALJXV010000009.1 GCF_024170285.1 Natronocella acetinitrilica | reverse complement strand
TGGGCGCAAGAATTATCTCTTCGCCGGTTCCGACCGTGGTGGGGAAAGTGCTGCGCTCGTCTACAGCCTCATCGGCACGGCCAAGCTCAACGGCATCGACCCTTATGCCTACCTGCGAGCCGTAATCGCGCGCATAGCTGACCACCCCATCAACCGCATCGAAGAACTGCTGCCCTGGAATCTGCCAGATCTTCGTCCGGCAGACTGATCGCAACGCACATCGTCAAGGCGGTGTTGCCCGGACGCTTACCGATCACGAGCCCCATTCCCATCTGCGCACCGAATCCCGTGAGGAACGCCATGGTGTAGGAACCCGGAGGGGAGCCATGCAGTATCAGTTCTATGAAAAAGATCGTGAGGAAGATCGCCATCGGGTCGTTGGAGCCCGATTCCACCTCGAGTACGGAGCGGACCCGCTTGTAGATCTTCACCCCGCCGGCACGCAAGAGGAAGAATACGGCGGCAGCATCGGTGGAGCTGATGATCGCGCCCATCAGAAAGGCGTGCGCCCAGGACAAATCGAACAACACCTTGGCCGCCAGGCCCACCAGTATGGTAGTGAGGAGCACGCCCACCGTGGCCAGCACAATGGCCGGCGCGGCGGCGCGCCGAAGCGCCTGCACGCGGGTGCCAAACCCCGAGTCGAACAGGATCACGGCCAGGGCAAGGCTGCCGATGAAGAATGCGGTGTCGGCGTCGTCGAACGCGAGCCCGAGACCATCCTCACCGGCCAGCAGCCCGATAAAGAGGAACACCAGCAGTAGTGGCGCACCGAAGCGGAACGCCAGCACGCTGGTCAGTACCGAGACAACAATCAACCCCGCTGAAACCAGTATCAGCAGGTACATCCACTCCATCATATGGGACGCTCAATACCCGATTGGTGTGATCGGCATTGTCGCGCTATCAGATGACAAACGACATGCCACTCTCATTGGCAACAGACTACCCGAATCACTCAACTGACGTTCACTGGAGGCCAACGACTTTAGCAGCCTATCCAGCGTCGAGTACGTGCCGCAGTTGGCGCAGATCCACCAGTGGATCATCGGCGTTGATGACGATCTCGGAATGGGCCAGGACGAACGCACGCCCGGTGATGGTGTTTTCCACCACCTCGGCGTGGGCCTCCCGGCGACAGGCGGTGATCGTGCCGGTAAAGCGGGTATCTCGTAGCGAGACCGTCTCCAGGCTCGCGCCCGCCTCCACAAGACCTTCATGGCGCATCAGCGCCAGCCGGGCCGAGGTGCCGGTGCCCGTGGTGCTGCGGCAGATCACGCCGGGGTGCACATAGGTTGCCGAACGGCTTCGATAGGCCTGATCGGCAATCTTTTCCACGGGGCCCATGAAATGCAGAAAGGGCAGCGGACCCACGTCGCCCAGGGTGTAGTGACTGAAACTGTGGCCAGCGCGGATGGCCTCGACGACGGCGTGGGCGCACTCGGCAAGGCGACGCTCCTCCTCCCGAACCAGCGCAAAGCCCAGGGACGCGGCGTCGACCAGGGCGTAAAAGCCCCCGCTATAGGCAACGCTGTAGATAACCTCCCCGATGCCGGGCACATCCACGCTGGCCTGGTGGGTATCCACATAGCTGGGCAAGCCTTCGCAGGTGATGGACTCCACGACCCCGGCCCTGATCTCGGCCTCGATCTGTACACGCCCGGCGGGTGCCTCCAGCATGAAGCGCTGCCGCCCCTCGGCCTTGGCGACCAGTCCGGCCTCAAGCAGCGCCGTTGCAGTACAGATGGTATTGGAGCCGGAATAGATGGGATAACCCATGACCTCCATGATGATGTAACCGGCTCGGGTTTCCGGGTCGCTGGGGGGCACGATGAGGTCCACCGACATTTCCGGGATGCCGTAGGGTTCCTCCAGAAGAAGCCGCCGCAGGCCATCGGCCTGATCCCGCAGGTACTCCATCTGCCCGCGCACGGTTGCCCCCGGCAGCGGGGCAATGCCGCCGATGACAATTCGGCTGACGTCGCCGCCAGCGTGGGTATCAATCAGCCGCAACTTGTAGGTGTCGCTCATGCGCCATCCACCAGGGCAAAGCGGGCCCCGTGGGCTTCCCATTCAGAGTCGGGCACGATAACGATCTTGCCAAGGAAGTTGCTGCCTCGGTTGACGAAGTAGGTTTCCGCCTCGCGCAGTTGCGACAGCCTGAACGCGGCGTGCAGCACTGGTTTGAGCCGCCCTTCGCGTATCCAGTTCACCAGTTGCGCGGCCTCGTCCCGGGTGCCGTGGGACACGCCGAAAATCTGCACCTGGTAGAGGTAGATCCGCGTCCACATGATCTCGCTGACATTACCGCCACTGGCGCCCGCGATGCTCAGTCGCGGATAGGTGGCACGCCGCTTCATGTCGAAGATCATGGTGTCGATGAAGCGATCGGTCATTTCGCCGCCCACCAGGTCCATCACCGCATCAATGGGGTGATCACCCGTGACCTCCCGCACCCGGTCGGTGAAATCCGTCATGTTCGAGCGATCAAGTACGGTCTCCGCACCCAATGCCTGCAAGGCGTCTGCCTTTTCCGGCTGACTCAGCGCGTAGGGAATGGCACCCATGATCCGGCAGAGCTGGATCAGGGCCGTACCCACGCCGCCACTGGCGCCGGTCACCAGCACCCGCTCACCTGCCGTGACCCCGGCGGCATTCAGCATGTGCAGGGCGGTCTGATAGGAGCACATGCCCATGGCCGCGAGTTCCGCATCCGCAAGCTCGGGGTTGGGGATGGCGTGGAACTGATCCGCCGCAACGGCAACGTATTCGGCAAAACCGCCATCAGCACCGTGGCCGTAGTAGTCGGGGGTCAGGTTGATGTCAGTTCGGGCATCCGCATAGAGGTTGAAATCCAGCAGACCGCGATCGCCGATGCGCCGGGCATCCACGCCCTCCCCCACGGCAACCACATGCCCGGCCACGTCGGCACCCTGGATGCGGGGAAAAGTCAGTGTGGGCGAACCGCCGATCTGAAACGAAGTGGTGTCCGACTTGTCCCTGGTGGGGTACAGACCCTCCCGCGCCTTGCGGTCGGTGTTGTTCTTGGCGGTGGCCGTGACCCTCACCAGCACCTCTCCCGGGCCGGGGACCGGCGTCGGCACGTCGTCGCGATACACCAGCTTCTCCACGCCACCGTGTCCCGTGAGGACCATGGCGGCCATGACTTCGGGGAGGTCTGGCCCCATTGATGCGATCTCCATGTTCTACTATCCGTTGAAGTTGAGGGTATGCCTGCAACGATAGCATCTGCCCCATCTGACGAAAGCTGCCAGATATTGCTACGCATCAGATTGGTGTAGGCTCGTGTGTGAATGGAAGTTGGTTACATGACTCTGTAGAGGGAACTACAATGTCAAAAATTCGTTGGATTGCACCTTTGCTTGGTGCGCTGGTGGCATGCATACCTCTCCTCACCTCGGCCAATCAACACACACCTCATCTTGATAGCTTCTTGACGATCGATACCGGCAACGGTTTTCGTCTATCGGTGCCATCCAGCCCAAGCCGGGTCATCGATAACGACTCTGTGTTGATTCTTGTTTATTCACCGGATATCAGCATCACGCTGACCGTCACGCATCGTAAGGACATACTTGCACTACTCGATGACGATGATATGAGCCTCGCGGACTTCACACGGCTCGTATTCGCGCCAGCAGAGGCTGACGAATCCGGCGTCACGGATGAAGAAACGGTGGCGAAGCATGCCAGGGCAATGGCCGGAGCCTTGCTCGGCAGAGGCCAGTCCGCGGATACCCTCAACCTCGCAGACATCCAGATTTTCCATTTTCCCAGGAAGATATTTCCCGGCGAAGCGATGGAGCGCAGAGCGTTCGTTATCAGCGATCAAGCGGAGGATACCCAACTGGACATCTCGGCTCTTGGTGTCCAAGAGGAGACCTTCCTGAGAATTCTCCAAAGCTTGAGGCGATCTGACTGAAGCCGGCAAGGAGGCCGACAATGGAGCTCACGGAAACAGAGGAACAACAGCTCAGGACAGTACTCGAAGGCTGGTTTGGGGCTTCGGTCGTGGATAACTGGACGATGAATATCCGGCTTCTTGACGTTCTGGCCGAAGCGCTGAGCCGACTGAGTGTCTGCTCTGAAATGATGGACAGAGTTCCCCGCCCCATGGGCACCCCCGACCGGGGCTATATCCGACGTCAACTTGCCGGCATGGCGAGGCGTGCGAGAAATCAAGATGCCGCCTATCTGATTTGCCGCGACGCGTTGCGATACGGGTATCGTGGAGCCTTTGAACTTGCGGGGCAGGGTTTGTAGAGATGCCGCAAAGCGTGAGCTTCTCCACAGATTTGCGCATTGGCCACCAACTGTCGCCTTGGATACTAGAACGGCTGCGCCTTCAACGATATGCTGGAATTTGATGAGGGTGGGCGATAAGGCCCCCGACAGCCGGGGCACACAGCTTTTGCATTCCGAAAACAAACCGAGACGCATTGATCCCCCGACAACGCACGACCCGACTGTGCGGACCATCCCGGTCAGCCAGGACGAGGTTGCGCAGGACGTACGCAAGATTGTCGTGATCAACGGCAAGGGAGGATGCGGCAAGACCACGGTGTCCACCAATCTCGCGAGCTATTACGCGCGACGCGGCTACCCCCCCGCCCTGTTCGACCATGATCCACAAACTTCAACGATGCGCTGGCTGAAGGGGCGGGAGAAATCCATGCCCGAGATTCACGGCGTGCCGGTGCAGATCCGACAGAAACTCGGGGTGACCCGGAGCTGGCACCTGCGCGTTCCGCCGCAGACCCGCCGCATCATCAGCGACACGCCGGCGGGCCTTGCCGGAAACGAGATCTCGGAACACGTCCGGGGTGCGGATTGCATTCTGATTCCGGTACTGCCCTCTTCCATCGATATCGAGGCTGGTGCCGATTTCATCCGCGACCTGCTGATCATGGGACGAGTGCGATCAGCCGGTATTCATGTCGGGATCGTTGCCAACCGCATCAAGGAGCATACCCTCGCCCTGCAAAGGCTGGAGCGGTTTCTCAAAAGCCTGAACATTCCGGTGGTGGCACGTTTCCGCGACACGCAAAGCTACGTGCACGCGGCGGAACAGGGCGTGGGAATCACCGAGCTGCGGCCAACGCGCACCGTGCGCCGCGAGGCCGAGCAGTGGAAACGGCTGGTGGACTGGATCGAGTCCCACAGCAACCCGAGGGGCGTCTCCCTGCACGCCCATACCTGAATATCAGCGCACGCCGCGGCCGCCGTCCAGAGGCAGGGTGGCACCCGTCACATAGCTGTTGTCCATGAGATAGCGCACCGTCTGGTAAGCCACTTCAAACCCCGGCACGATGCCCAGCGCTGACTTGCCCCGCGCCTTCTGGCGGTAGGCTTCGTCATCTCCCTCATTGAACTCGAGCAGCGCCGGCGCGATGGCGTTCACCTTGATTCGCGGGGCGAACATGGCGGCGAACGATCGCGTGAGGTTGTCCAGACCAGCCTTGGTGGCGGCGTAGGCGGCGTGCTTGCTCGACCCCTTGTTCACGACGAAATCAGTGAAATGGATGATGTCCGCCGGGCGGTCACTGGCCTCAAGCAGATCGCGACACGCCATGTTGATCAGATACGGTGCCTGCATATGCACATGGAACAAATCAGCAAACTGCCGGGCGCCGGCCTCGCCAGGCGCGTCGGGGGACCACGTCGAGGCGTTGTGTATCACGGCACGCAGGTCTGTCACCTGGCGTTGCAACGCATCGATGAACGCGAATATGCCTGCTGTCGTGGTGAAGTCGGCCTGCAGGCAGATCACGCCATCGGCCGCCAACTCATCAATCAGGGGGCGACGGCGGCGATAGGTCATCACCACCGGCTGCCCCTCTTCCATGAAACGTCTTGCAAGATGAAGGCCGGTGCGTTGTGCCGCGCCGGTAATCAGAACTGGTGCCTGCATGAATCAACCTGGTCAGTGTGTTTGATGACTGGAAAGCCGCGGGCAATTGCCGCAATCAGGCAACCGCGGATTCGACGCGATTGCGTCCGAGCTTCTTGGCGGTGTAGAGCGCCTTGTCCGCCTGCCTGACCAGATCGACCTGACTCTGCTCGCTGGCCATGGCATCCATATGCGCAGCGATGCCGATGGAGACCGTGATGTGCAGCGATCGTCCGTCGGGAGATGCATACTCCACACCCTCGATGGCGCGTCGCAAACGCTCGAAAATACGCAGCCCGGTGTGCAACGAGGTATCCGGCAACAGGATCACGAACTCCTCGCCACCGTAACGGACCACCAGGTCACCGTCCCGGGTGTGCTCGCGCAGTGTCTCGGCGACGGACATCAGCACCTTGTCACCGGTCTCGTGGCCATACTCGTCATTGACGGCCTTGAAGTGGTCCAGGTCCATGAAGCCCAACACCAGGGGCAACCCCTGTTCCGAGGCAAAGGCGAACTCCCGCTCCAGCCGCTCATCAAAAAACCGTCGGTTGTAGAGCCCCGTCAAGGCGTCCCGGGACGCCTCTTCCTGCCACCGCCGGCTGTTGCGCTCCATTTCCTTGACGCGCCGCTGATGCTCTGCAGCCTGCTGGATCAGTTGCAGGTTGCGCATGGTCAGCAGTTCCCGCGCCTGTTCCATCACGGCAGCAACCTGCTGCGGCTTGGCCAGCTGGGTCTCGAACACCCTCTCGACCTCCGGCAGGGAGTCAGCCACATCAGCCAGCACCTGCTCCAGCAAGTCGCGCTCCATGCCCAGCCAGCGATCCGCGGCTTGCACCACCTCGGCCGCGTCGGCCTGGCGGCGCGAGCCACCAACGAAAAGATCTGCGATGCGGCTCGCCACGGCAACAACGCGGAGGAAATCGCGATGCGCGTCTGGCACGGACTCGGCGTCCGGATCGTGGGAACCCGTTGCCGCGCAGACCAGCAGTTCGGGCAGGCTCCAGTGATTCATCAACCAGGCGCCGGCCTGGCCGTGATCCGTCGCCAAAGTCTCCCGCTCAAGTGCCAGAAGGTCGTCGTGGGTCGTGGAGCTTGCCAGCAAGTCCGGGTATTGATCAGGCAGTGCCGCGTTAAGGGCGAGTATGCCGATATCCTGCAGCATGGCGGCGAGGAAGAGTTCTTCCTGGCGCGGCATACGCAGCGCCTCCGCCAGCACTCGCGTGGTGGCTCCAGCGATCAGCGCACGGCGCCAGGTGCGGTTCAGCGCCTCGGCATGGGCGCCACTGCTGCGCAGTGTATCCACCAGCGAAAAGCTCAGTGCCAGCGACATGGTTGCATTGAGCCCCAGTGCCATCACGGCCTGCTGCAGGTTGTCGCTTTTTCGATGCTGGCCGTAAAGCGGAGAGTTGCTGACGCGAAGGATCCGACTGGCGAGGGCGGGGTCGTTGCCGATGAGGTCGGCCAGACGCCGCGGATTAACGTCTGGATCCTTGCCAAGTTCCAGCACCTGCAGTGCAATACCAGGCATGCTGGGCAATGTGCTGCAGTAGCCGAGCATATCCTTCAATTCGAGCTGCATCTGCGGCTCCCATTCTTTCGGCAGACCCTGGCTGCGCCAGACCCATTTACGCCTTCATTATTTCGACTTCGAACTATAATCGGCCTCGGGTTTGCAGAAAAGCACCAGCTTCCCCAGATGTGCGCTAGCGCACACATGTTTGGGTGCTTGTATGCTGGCGCCGGACTCAGTCAGCTCGCTGGCTGATCTTCTCCCAGGTGTCCCGCAGAGTGATGGTACGGTTGAAGACCGGACGCTCCGGTGTGCTGTCGCGACTATCGACACAGAAATAACCTTCTCGCTCGAACTGAAAGCGTGTTTCCGGCTCTGCCTGCGCCAGGAATGGCTCGACAATCCCTTGCACGGTCACCAGGGACTCGGGGTTGAGATCCCGCGTCCAGTCGCCGTCAGCGCCGGGGATTGGCACGTTGAACAACCGATCGTACAAGCGAATTTCCGCCGCCACGCCCACTTCTGCAGACACCCAGTGGATCACGCCCTTGACCTTGCGGCCCTCCGGATTGGCGCCCAGGGTGGCCGGGTCATAGCTGCACCGCAGCTCGGTGATCTCCCCCGCTTCGCTCCGCACGGCCTCATCACAACGAATGACGTAACCATTGCGCAGCCTGACCTCGCCGCCCAGCGTCAGCCGCTTGTACTTCTTGTTGGGGGCCTGTTCCATGAAATCGTTGCGGTCGATGTAGAGCTCCCGCGTGAACGTGAGGTTGCGCTCTCCCATGGACGCATCCTTGGGGTGATTGGCCGCAACCAACTCCTCGCGCTTGCCTTCCGGGTAGTTGTCGATCACAACGCGCAGTGGGTTCAGCACCGCCATGGCGCGGGGTGCCGCCGCGTCCAGTGCCTCGCGCACGGAATTCTCGAGCATGGCCATTTCGACCATACCGTCGGACTTGGTGACGCCGATCCGGGTGCAGAAATCGCGCAGGGCCTCGGCTGGGAAGCCGCGACGCCGAATGCCGGCGATGGTGGGCATCCGGGGGTCATCCCAGCCATCGACGATGCCCTGGGAAACCAATTCGGTGAGGCGCCGCTTGCTCAGCACCGTGTATTCGAGATTCAGGCGCCCGAACTCGTACTGGCGAGGGCGAGTTGGGACCTCGATGTTCTCCAGGAACCAGTCATAGAGCGGCCGGTGATCCTCGAACTCCAGGGTGCACAGCGAATGGGTGATGCCTTCAAGCGCATCGGACAGGGTATGCGTGAAGTCGTACATCGGGTAGATGGGCCAGGCCTCGCCCGTCTGGTGATGCGTGGCCCCCTTGCGGATGCGGTAGAGCGTGGGATCGCGCAGGTTGATGTTCGGCGAGGCCATATCGATCTTCGCCCGCAGAACCCGGCTGCCATCCTCGAACTCGCCGGCGCGCATCCGGCGGAACAGATCCAGATTCTCCTCCACCGGCCGGTCGCGATAAGGGCTGTCGCGGCCCGGCTCGGTGAGTGTGCCCCGATAGGCCCGGATTTCCCCGGCATTGAGATCACAGACGTAGGCCTTGCCCTTGCTGATGAGCTCTTCCGCGAAGCCGTACAACTGCTCGAAATAATCCGAGGCAAAACAAAGCCGCTTCCATTCAAAGCCCATCCACTGCACATCTTCCTTGATGGCCGCCACGAACTCGGGGCTTTCCTTGTCCGGATTGGTGTCGTCGAAGCGCAGGTTACAGCTGCCGCTGTAGTCATCGGCAATGCCGAAGTTCAGGCAGATGGATTTGACGTGGCCAATGTGCAGATAGCCGTTCGGCTCCGGCGGAAATCGCGTCGCCACGCGCCCGTCATTGAGCCCCTGGGACAGATCCTCGTCGATGATACTGCGGATGAAATTGCTGGCGGCGGGCAGTTCACGCTTGCTCATTGATTCCCTGGAACTCCTGGCCGTGGGTGCGCGGGGGGTCTGGTTCTCTTCAATTGCGCCGCATTATACCGATTAGCGGGCCGGCACAAAGTTGCGGCTAGCGTGCCAGCCGCCGCCAGAGGCGTTCCAGTGGACCGGCGCCCAAATGCTGGAACCAGAGCGCCGAGGAACTGATCTGCAGCGCCCAGACGCCGATCACCACCGCCATCAGCTCAAGATTGCCGAGCTGGCCGAAGAGGCCGAGACCGAAGCCGTAGAAGACGGTGGCACAGAGCACTGACTGGCCGATGTAATTCGTGAGCGCCAGCCGCCCCACCGGTATCAGCCGGCGCCATGCCCAGGCCAGGGCATCGGACTTGACCAGAAAGATGAACAGGGAAACCCAGGCCATCGCCACCGCGATACTGCCCCAGTGGTTGGCGATACGGCCGAGCAGGAATGAGTAGCGGAAATCCCACTCCACTGCTTCGTTGAAGGCCAGCCCGGCAATGATCACCGGAAAACCGATCAGCACGCCCAACACGAAGATGCGCCGGTAGGCGCCAAGGGACCATTCTCCCCGCAGGAACCCGAGCTTCAGCAGCGCCATGCCGATCAGCATCATGCCGACCATTCGCCAGATCCGCTCCGACACGAGCATCCACGCCTGGGCTCCGACGGCATTGACGGCCCGGTCGCCGGCGGCGGCGAACCAGCCCGTGGTGAGCCGCTCCACCTCGTCGTCGATCACCTCGGCTGAGGGCGTCCAGTACCGCTGCACCATCCATTCCTGCGTGTCGGCGGGCACCAGGTAGAGCATGACGGCGCTCATCAGCATCCACAGGATCATCGCTCCCGCGAACAGCGACAGGCCGATGGCGATGAGCTCGGCGGGCGACCGATCGCGAAACCGCATGGCCACCAGGCCGCAAATCGCATAGGCCGCCAGAATATCCCCCGGCCACAGCACAATGGCGTGAACCATCCCGAAGATGAACAACCAGAGCATGCGCCGGCGGAACTTGCGCTCGAAATCCACACGGTTGTCCCGTGAATTCTGCGCCATCAGCAGGAAACCGGCACCGAACAGCAGCGTGAGAATGGAGATGAACTTTTCGTCGGCAATCAGGTGATTGATCAGCCAGACAATCCAGTCGAGGGTCTGCGGGTCGCCCAGGGCCTTGGGGTTCAGGTACTCCGGAGACAGCCGGCCGAAGGACTGGATGTTCATCAGCAGGATGCCGAGGATGGCCATCCCGCGCAGCACGTCCAGCACCGGCAGTCGCGATGAGGCGGCCCGCGGCGTGTCGACTGCGGCAGTGGTGGTCTCCGCTGCCTGCAAACCGCCCCCGTGTCTGGTGGAATCGATGATGGAATGATTGGATGCCCGGCCTGCGACGCCACCGAGCTGCAAAGCCCCAGTATGGACAGTCGCCGCCCGGGCGTCGACCCTGATTGGACAGAGCCGCCTTGCCCACCACAGTATGTAACGATGCTGCGGTGCGACGAATCAAGCTCAAGGGTTCACCAGGAGGACATCGCCACGTGCTGAAACGAAGTCTGCTGCTGGTCTTTTTGCTGGCGCTGGTTACCGGCGGCTACTACGTGTATGCCAACTACGCATCCGGCCTCTACTACATGGCCGGCCAGTACGACCGCATGATGAACCCCTACGGCGTCGACCCCGACGCGCCGACGCCCGGCGACGATGACAGGGCGCTGCACCAGTCGATGTTCATTGCCGACATGCACGCCGACACCCTCAAGTGGGAGCGCAACCTGCTTGAGCGCTCCTACTTCGGTCACGCCGACCTGCCCCGCCTGGCCGAGGGCAACGTCAGCCTGCAGGGCTTTACCATCGTCACCAAGAGCCCGCTGCGCATGCCCTGGAGCACCAATGTCAGTGGCCGCAGCATCGACACCAACACCCTGCTCTCGCTCATGCAGGGCCGCCCGGCCTTCGACCTGCGCGCCCGGGCCTTCTATCAGATCGACCGCTTCAAGGAGGCGGTGGAGGAATCCCGCGACCACCCCGGCGCGGAATTGCGCCTGCTCGAAACCTTCGACGACCTGCGGCAACTGGTTGCCGACCGACGCGACGGCGACAACGTGATCGGCGGCTTCATCGGTATCGAGGGTGGCCACTGGATTGGTGGCCCCGACGCCGAGCATGCCGACGTGGAAGCGGACATACAGGAACTCTTCGATGCCGGCGTGCGCATGTTCGCGCCCAGCCACCGCTTCGACAACAACCTCTCGGGCTCCAGCGAGGGTTACGATCGCTACGGGCTCACCTCGCATGGCATGACGGCGCTGGCCACCGCCGCCCGCCTGGGCATGCTGGTGGATGTTGCCCACATCAGCCCAGCCGGCCTGCGCGACACCGCCAACCTGGTGGACCAGCCCATCACCAATTCCCACACCGGCATCCGCACCGGCTGCGAAGAACCCTGCCGCCCGGACCGCAACCTCAGCGATGACGACATCCGCTACATCATCGCCAACGACGGCGTGATCTCCGTGGGCTACTGGCCCCAGGCCGTCGGGCCGAGCGTCTGGCGCATCGCCGACGTCATGGCCCACATCATGTTGATTGCCGACGAAATGGGCGTGGACGACCCCAGCCGCCACGTCGCCTTCGGCTCGGATTACGACGGCTCGGTCACGCCGATGATCGAGGTGAGCCATCTGGACGTGCTGACAACCATCATGCGCCAGCGCGAGGAGCCGTTTTCCGAGCACCAGATTCGCAACATCGCGGGTGGCAACACCTGCCGGGTGCTGGCCACCGTGCTGCCCGGGGGCTCGCCCGACGCCGCCGAGGAACTCTGCCGTGAACTCGCCGTGGCGGAACCGCTGCAACCACCCACGGCAAGCACCGACGGTGCGCCCATCGCCACCGCCTCCCTGCCGCCGGTAACCAGCGTGAGTGATCTGGTGGGCCGGGTCGCCAGAGCGCAATCCGAACTCAATCACTGGCTGCGGGCACACCTGAACGCAGTCCAGGGCGAAGGGCTCGTCGGCACGCTGCTGGTGGTGCTGATCGGTTTCGTCTACGGCCTGCTCCACTCCGCAGGACCAGGACACGGCAAGATCGTGGTAGCGAGCTACTTCATGGCCAACCCCACCCGACCAGGCCGCGCCATCGCGCTATCTGCACTGATGGCGATGATGCAGGCAACGACGGCCATACTCGTGGTGGGTGGCCTGTTCCTGCTGGCGAACCAGGCCATGGTACGGGTGCTGGATCAGGCCGCCGCCATCGAAGCCATCGCCTACATGCTGGTGATCGGACTCGGCGCCATGATGTTGCTGCGCGGTATGCGGGGCGCACCGGCGTGCGGTCAGTGCGCGGCGGGTCACCACCATCACCACGCCAAGGACGACGCCGCCCACCGCTTCACCATGATCATGGCCATCGGCCTGCGCCCCTGCTCCGGCGCCCTCGCGCTGCTGCTGTTCACGGTGGCCCTGGGCCTGTTCCCCACCGGCGTACTGGCCACACTGGCCATGGGCGTTGGCACCGCAATCACCGTGAGCGTGTCGGCGGTTGCCGCAATCAGCATCCGGGGCGTGCTACGAGACAGCGTCGCCCGCATGGCCGGCGGTGAGCGCGTAAACCGTCTGGGACCAGTGGCGGCAAGGGGGCTTCAGTGTCTAGCCGGCGGCATGATCGCCGCCACCGGCGCCCTGTTCCTGGCCGTGGCGGTGCTCAAGATGGGCGTGCTTTAACGCCGTCCGCCCCCAAATCAGCCATCAACCCGGCAATGCGACTTGTCATCACGTTGCTAAACGGCGACAGTAAGGGAAAGACAAAAACGCGAGGAGCAACGGAGAGGATGGACAGAACTCACCACGCCACCCCCGCTTGTTCGGGCACCCACGCATCAATCCAACCGCCGTATGTCACTTCCCTTTTCAGCCGTGCAGTCTTTCCTGCCATGGCCACAAGCAACCGTGCTGGCTCCAACCGGCCGCCCGTTTCCGTATATCACGGCCATGAGCGGTGCTATGCAGAATCCGTATATCACCAATATCAACGATTCTGTCGAATACACTGTGAAGTGGAACGAGTGCGTCGTTCATGCCACTAGCCATCTTTCTCCGACGGAGGCACGTCCCGAATCTCTTCCGAGACAGTATTGTCGAATCATTGTCCTTGGGGCTCGGAGACAGAGCGATTATGTGTTCTGGGTTTTTCCAAGAGGAAACATCATCCGGCTACAGGGCGTCGGCCGAACCGGGGTTCGTTTCAGCTCTCGTGAGGAATCCGATTAAACTCACTACCGTTGGAGTTCATAACTACGGCTGGCGAGAACGGTACCGTGCTTTCCGGGATAGTCTCGCGGCCGCCGGTGTCAGCGTCGATGCCTACTACAAAAAGGGCATGAATTGGCATGCAAAGATTTTCCTTCTGGAGCGAAACGGTAAGTGTATTTTGGGGATTGTTGGCAGTAGCAACGTAACTCGCAGGGCATTTGGAACGTCGGTGCCATTCAACAATGAGTGTGATGTAGCACTTTGGACGCGGGGTGCGCACGGGTTCGGTCAATGGCTCGACGGTGCGGTGTATGAGAATGGCGATGATTTTCCTCCGGTGATTCGCAGCTCCTATTCCGCCCGTGCCAATCGCGGTGTATCCATTCCGGATAGGTTGCGCGTATTGCGAGATGAAGTGTTGAGTGAGAACCTCGCTCCGTTGTGAGTGTGGACACTTAACAAGGCGCTGCAGCCGACCGCTAACGCGGCGGCTGAGCCCGATCGTTAACTGTTCAGGAGAGTCATGTACTACTTCGCATATGGATCGAACATGTCACTTTCTCGATTAAGGGAAAGAGTTCAAAGTGCTGAGATACTTGGTCGCTTCACTCTTAAGCAGCATGACTTGAGATTCCACAAGTCGAGCAAAGACGGCTCAGGGAAATGCGATGCATTTTTCACAGCTGATTCAGTGAATGTTATTTATGGGGTCTTATTCAAAATTGATCCGGCTGAGAAGTCTGCTTTAGACAAGGCTGAAGGTCTTGGATATGGGTACGAAGCAAAAGAAGTAACGGTAACGGCACATGATGGAACTTCAGTAACTGCTACAACCTACGTTGCTACCAATATCGATAAAAGCTTAAAACCGTACTCTTGGTATGTAAATCACGTTCTTGTAGGTACTAGAGAGGCATCACTTCCGCAGGACTACATTGATTCAAAAATCACTTCAGTTGAAGCTGTCGAGGATAGCGATAAAGAAAGGGATACAAAGCAACGTGCCATACACAGTTAACAAGGCCAGGCACAGCGACGGCTTTTCCGTTGAGGCTTCGCCTTCACTACAAAGCCCCGCGTGCTGGCGGCGTTATGTGCGGCCCAATATTGTAGCGTGGATGTGACTCTCAACGCGATGAATCAGAACAAAAACAGAGGTATGGATGCACCGCCTTAGCCACCTTGTCATAAAGAATTTCCGAGCTTGTCGTGATGTGTCGCTGCCACTCGAGGGCTATACACCGCTGGTGGGGCAGAACAACACCGGCAAGTCCACTATTCTTCAAGCCATCGAATGGGTGTTGAGACCAAAGGCGCTGTCTCTCGCCGATTTTGCCGATCCCAAATCACCGATTGAAGTCGCGGCCTCTATTGATGGTATCAGTGAGGCGATATTGGATCGCATTCCCGAGCAGAAGCATCGCAGGGCCATTGAGCCCTATTGCCGCAATGGCCGGTTGTGGATTCGAGTGATTGCCAACGGCACGGGAAAGAACGCCGTGAAGACGGAAGTGTGGGATACAGAGCAGTGCCACGGCGACGAATTGCCGGAGCATTGGCGCGATTACCCGACGGGATTGCCCCAGGCCGTGTCGGTTTTGCTGCCGGAACCACTGGTGGTGCAGGCCATGCACGATCTCGGCGAGGATCTGGGCAAGGCCAAGGCCGGTACGACTATCAAAGGCCTGCTGGATGAAATCATGGGGCCGCTGTTGGCGGCTCACGCCGAGTTGAACACAGCGCTTGAGACGATTCGCCATGTACTGACCGCCGATGGCGATAACCGGTCTGATCATTTGCAGCAGTTCGACACCGATGCCACCGACGCGCTCACCCACTTCTTCCCCGGTCTGGCGCTTGATCTGGATTTGCAGGTAGTCGATGTCAAGGAGTTCTTCAAGGCAGGGGATCTGCATGTCACCGACAAAACCACCGGCGACCGGCGGCGTTTTGACCAGATGGGTACGGGGGCTCAGCGGGCCATTCAGATGGCGCTGATTCGCTATCTCGCGGAGACCCGCAAGGAGGACGACAACCGCCCGGCGCGCCGCCTGCTGTTGATCGACGAGCCGGAGTTGTATTTGCATCCCCAGGGGGTTCGGCGCTTGCGGCAGGCGCTAGCCCATCTCGCCGAGGCCGGGTTTCAGATTGTTTTCTCCACTCACTCCCCGCTGATGCTCAGCCGCGACAACGCCGCCGATACCGTGATCGTGGGCAAAACCGCAGAAGCCGGCGCGACCACCCAGAAGCCTTTGCGCCAAGCGGTGGAGGAGGCGCTGAGCAACGCCGAAAGCCAGTCGCGCACCCTGTTCGAGCTGGGCAACCTGGCCGAGATCTACTTTGCCAACAGGGTGGTGATTTGCGAGGGCAAGACGGACGGACGCCTGCTGCCGCTGGTTTACGAGCGGCTTTACGGCACCACCCCGGATATTGACCATATTGCCTTTGTGTCCGTCGGCGGCTGCGGCAATATCCCCAAGGCGTTGCCGGTCATTGCCGCCATGGGCATTGCCGCTTGTGCTGTGGTGGATCTGGATTTTGCCTATACCCATGCCCGTTCCGGCGGACTATTACCACGGGACGGGGACGACCTGACCAAGGCAAAATCCGCGCTGGCGCGCCTGCAAACCAATAACGGCTGCGCGCTGCACGACAACGGCCTGCCCAAGAACGATAAAGTCAACGGGCGCATGGCCGCCGATACCTGGGCTCTGTTCGCCGCCGACGCCGAAGGCGAGAGCCTGGCTGAGCAGGCCCAACACGTCCTGCAGGCCCATCGCGTGTGGACTTGGCGCGAGGGTTGTATCGAGCAGGTGACCGGCACCGACGACAAGGGCGAAGACGCCATTATCAAACAAGAACAACGGCTGCGCGATATGAGCGCGGCCGAAATTGAACAACAGATGCCCGCCTTCAAGGCGTGCTTTGACTGGATCAGGAGTATTTAATGCCAACGCTGGAATTCAAGGGCAAGCAGTTTGTCTATTCCCACCATCTCGGGGTGCCGTTTTGTGAATTGCAGGTGGTGCCGGACAAATCCCTGCCCGCCAAGGGGCAAAAGCCCTCGTTAGACGACAACCTGATCATCCACGGCGATAACCTGGAAGCGCTCAAGGCGCTGCTAATTGAGGGCCCGGATGAACCCATGCGGTTCAGGATGGTGATGGAAAAGGACTGGCGGCAGGCGCTGGTGGATGAAGGTATCCGGTAGGCAGGGAGCAGTATGCACATAACAACAGCGTCAACGCGGACCGGATTTTCCGCTGGCGCTCCAAATTCGGCCGGTTACGCTGGGCGTTAAATCAGTAGTGAAATCGAACCTGGGCGATAAGTAAGGCGTCATCCGTGACCTTGTACACCATTCGGTGTTCTTCATTGATTCTTCGCGACCAGTAACCGGCAAGACTGTGTTTGAGGAGCTCAGGTTTACCCACACCTTCAAACGGTTCTCGTTTGGTTCGCTTGATCAGCTTGTTGATTCGCCTAAGGATCTTTTTGTCAGTTTTTTGCCAGTACAGATAGTCTTCCCAGGCGTTCTCGGAGAAGATGGGTTTCATTCAAGAAGTTCCTTTCCCTGACCACCGCCCTGCTCCAGCTCCGCAACGGATTCCAGCAAACGACGGGCGTTCCTTGGTGCGCGCAAGAGATATGCGGTCTCTTGCAACGCCTCATAGTCCTCAAGGGAGATCATCACCACGGACTGCGCCTTGTTCCGGGTAATGATCACGGGAGAGTGGTCTTCGCAGACCTGCTCCATGGTCTTTGCCAGATTGGTTCTGGCGGCTGTGTAGCTGATGGCATCCATGAGGCTGCCCCTGTACAGGATGTTGTCTATGTACAGGGTAGCGTACAGTAGGATGCTGAGCAATCCGTGTTCGCGCTATTGAATCGCGCACGGAGCGTAGCCGATGTGCTCCGGCAATTCTGAGTAAGTTACTGATTTTATAATTAAATGGCGGAGAGGGAGGTCCAATTCGGCGCGGCGCGCCTCGCCCTTCGGGCCGCCGCCTGCGGCGACCTTCTCCCTCGCTGCGCTCGGTCGTCGAACCCGACTTGTCTGTTCCGAGGGCTCGAATCCCGGCCAGTCGATACACACAAAAACGGCTCCCGATGGGAGCCGCGTTTGTGTGTATGGCGGAGAGGGAGGGATTCGAACCCTCGGTACGGGGTTACCGTACACACGCTTTCCAGGCGTGCTCCTTCGACCGCTCGGACACCTCTCCGGTATTGCTCTGGATGATCGTGCGGCGTTTCAAGGGCCGCAAGGTTAAACCACGTCGGCGCGGGCCGCAAGCGTGTCAGCGCTTGGGGCCGGGGCCGTAGCCGGGGATGGGGAACGCGGTGACGTTGCCCTTGGCGTCGCTGATCTTGCCGGTGCCCACCCGCTCCACTTCGTCGATACGGATCACGGCGTGCATGGGCAGGTAAGTCCGCTGCACACCTTCGAACTCAGCAGCCAGGCGCTCCTCGGACGGATCCACCACGACCTGGCTACGCTCGCCGAAGCTCAGTTGCTCGACTTCAATGAAGCCCATGAGGCCACCCTGCGCCACCTTGTGCGCGTAGATCTCGTAGACCTGGCCCTGATTGAAGAAAATGATCTTGTAGATGCGCTGTTTTGCCATAAAAGTCGTCTTCACCCTGATGAATCTTGTGCCTGCCTGTCCGCACAGGCGGCTCAGGAAATGCTGAAACGATACACGCCATCGGCTCCCAGCTGCCTGTCGGCCTCGCCCGCATGCCAGAGGTAATGCAGGTGGGCAATGGCCTCACCCATGGCGAAGAACAGGGTGTGGCTATCCAGCGGGCGACGAAATAGTGCCGGCAACAACTCCGCGGCTGTACACGGCCGGCGGCACGTCTCGCGCAGTAGTGCCAGCCGCTCGGCATGATGACCGATTATCGCATCAATCCGTTCCCGTAGCCCGACGAACGGCAAGCCATGGCTTGGCAGTACCAGTGTATCGGCCGGCAAGTCCCGCAACCGCCCCAGGGACTCCAGAAACTCGCGCAGCGGATCGGCCTCGGGCATGTTCGGACCAACGCTGACATTGCTGGTGATGCGCGGCAGCACCTGATCTCCGGCGATCAGAACCCCCGCTTCCGGATCGTAGGCACAGAGATGCTCCGGCGAATGCCCGGAGACACTGATCAACTGCCAATCACGCCCGGCCAGCCTGATGGTGTCGCCGCCGCGCCGCGTCGCCACCTTTTCCGGAAGCTCGGAGACGGCGGGCCGGTACTTGTTGCCACGGCGACGAACCTCTGCTCCCTGCTCCGGGCTCAGCCCATGCAGCCCGAGAAAGTCTGCGATCACGCGTCCGTGCTCTTCGTCCGCCGCCGCGTAGATGCGTCGAGCAGTGGCAGCCTCTTCCGCGCTCATGCAGACCTGTGCTCCACTTCGCTGGTGCAACCAGCCCGCCAGGCCCACATGGTCCGGGTGGAAGTGGGTTACGAGTATCGTCTTGAGACGTTCTGCGCCGTACGACTGCAGGATCGGCTCCCAGGCATTCCGGCAGGCGTTGGTCGCCATGCCGGTATCCACCAGCGCCCAGCCATCGGTATCGCTGAGCAGCCACAGGTTGATGTGGTTCAATGCGAAGGGGAGCGGCATGCGCAACAACTCAACGCCGTCCGCAACGCGCTGGGGGCAGCCTATGGTGGGTTCCGGGAAGGGGTAGCGCAGATCCATCTCGATGACCGGCATCTTCGCGAGACAAGGGGCGCATTATGCCTGCTCCCGGCCATGACACAAGTGGAGGACCCGACCCCATGTATGACTGGGAAGGCCAAGACCCCGAAGACCTGGATGAACTGCTGCGCAACCGTAACCCGTTACGAAACCGGATGATTCTCTTCACGGCTTCGCCCTGGCCGGAGGCTGCCCGGATTCGCATGGCCTGCTTCGCAGAGGCCACCGAACTGGCCCAGTTTCTGGCGCGGATGGAGCCCTGGCGACATGAGCTGCCGCCAACCGATGTGCTCGAGCTGCGGGACAAACTGCGTGCCGCTCTGGTGCCCGCCTCGGTGACCGGGCTCACCGATGCCCTGCGTGATGCCTGTAACTGCGCAACGGCACCTCGGATGGGCGTGGTCTGGTGGGGCTCGCTGGACAAACTCAAGCAGTCGGAGGAGGCGTGGCCGCTGCAGCTGCGCAAGGCATTTCACGGGGACGACCGGGGGGAGCCCATCGACAATCGCGGGACACGCGACTTCCTGGCGCAATTAAACGAACAGTACTGCCGCTGAAGAACGTCGGTCACCGCAGGCCATCACGGCCTCGCCCTTGCGGCCAACGGCCTGGCATGGCCGACGGCGAGACGCAAAGTCTGGTCGACTTCCGAGGGCAGCAGCGGTAACGAGACGACCATGGCCCCGTACTCCTGTCGACCGCGCCGGCCACGCTGCTCATGCGCCACCACAACCCGCACCCATGGGTAGAGCGACGCGATCGTGCCCACAAGCCTGGCAATGGGCACTTCGCGGAAAGCGCCATCAATCACGAACAGCACCACCCGATCGGCGGACAGGCTCTCCATGGCATCGCCGACGTCACGAAAGCGGAGACATTCCAGCCCGAGGCCCAAGGCCCCCTCCTCCAGGGGCGTGGCGTCCACGTCGCGGTCAGACAGAAAGGCGACCCGGGGCGAGAGCTCATCCCAGGCAAGGCCGGGCAGGTGCAGGTCGGAGCGGACCACTTCGCTGAACGCCGCCGGCAACAACGAGCGAGCCAGCAGAAAACCCTGCATCCAGTCACAGCCGTGGCGCCGCAGGAACTGCAACTGGCCAACCGTCTCGACGCCTTCGGCAATGACCCGAATACGCAGACTCTGACCCATGGCGATGATGGTGCGCGTGATTTCCGCGGAGTCGACATCCCCGGTGACTTCCGCGACGAAGCTCATGTCGATCTTGAGGGAGTCCACCGGGAAACGGCGGAAGTAGGCCAGCGAGGAGTACCCGGTGCCAAAGTCGTCCACGGCGATGCTGACGCCAGTGCGCTTGAGCTCGCCCAATCTGAGCGCCACCGCCTCGGGGTCGCGAATCAGCGAGCTTTCCGTGATCTCGAGTTCGACGCAATCCGGCGCCGCGCCGGTCTCGGCGAGTATCTCGGCAACGATAGCCGGTAGGTCCTCAAGCACCACCTGCCTCGGTGAGAGATTGATGGACACCCGCAGATTGACCCCCAACTCCTCCCGCCACAGTCGCTGTTGGCGGCAGGCCTGCTCCAGCACCCAATGGCCCACCGGCACGATGAGCCCGGTATCCTCCAGCGCCGGAATGAATTCCGCCGGACTGATCAGGCCACGGCTGCCGTGTTGCCAGCGCAACAGGGCTTCACCCCCGAGAATCCGCCCCGTCGCGAGATCCGCCTGGGGTTGCCACTCCAGGTGAAACTCACCCTTGGCCAGCGCGTGGCGCAGGTCTGTCTCCAGCGTCAGGCGGTCCAGCGCTTTCTGGTTGAGCGCGGCTGCGTAGAACTGGAAGGTGCCCACCCCCGATGCACGCGCCAGGTCCAGCGCGCTGGCGGCGTTACGAAGCAACACGGCGGCATCCTCGCCATCCCAGGGATACAGGCTGATGCCGGCGCGGGCATTGAGGTAGAACTCGTGACCACCCAATTGCACGGCCTCCGCCAGGCGATGGAGCATCTGCCGGACGCGTTGCGACAGCGCGTCGGTATCCCGCGCGTCACGCAGGACCAGGGCGAATTCGTCGCCGGCCACCCGGGCGACCAGATCGTTACGTGAGGCATCCGCCGCCAGCCGATTGGCCGCGATGCGGATCAGCTGATCACCAATGCTGTGACCATGGCTGTCGTTGAAGATCTGAAAACGGCTCAAGTCCACGTAGACCACCGCCAGAGGAACAGCCGGCTGGCCCTCCTCCTGCAGCAGCTTGCCGAGCCGCTCAAGTAACGGGCGGCGATTCATCAGCCCCGTCAGCTCGTCATAGTCGGCCAGATAGTTGAGCCGGGATTGCGCCTCCATCTGGCCGCTGACATCCGTCAGGAATGACAGGGTTGCCGGCTTGCCCTCCCACTGCACATCAACGGCCTTGGCCTCCACCCAGACCAGCTCACCGTCTGCGGCCGTCAATCGGAAGGCGCAGATATCGCGCTGCTGCGCACCATGACGACGACCGCGGTACCAGGCGATGACGGGCTCACGGTCGTCCGGATGGATGAAACTGACCCAGGGCCGCATGTAGTAGATGGCCTCGGGGTAGCCCAGCATGGCGACCAGACGAGGATTGACGAAGCGGACATTGCCGCGTTCGGCCACCGCCAACCCTTCCTGGGTATTTTCCACCAGCATGCGGTACTGCTCCCGGGAGGTGTGCAGCGCCGCTTCCGCACGCCGCTTCTCGGTCATATCCCTGGCGACGGTGGAGAAGAACTGTGGCTCACCCTCACCGTCGGTATGGGCAATCACGACCTGCGATACAGGGATCTCGGTACCGTCGACATGCAGCAAGGCGCCGTCGCCCGCCCATGTACCCATCTCCCGGGCCTGCGTGAGCGCGTCGCGCATCAAGACGACCCGGCAGCGCGGCGGAATGAATCGGGAGAGTTCCAGGGCGGAGAGATCCGGCACATCCCTGAGACCGAGCAACTGACGACCGCTCTGATTGAGATAGAGCACGCGCCCAGCCGGATCGACCATGGCAACCAGGTCACTGGTGGTCTCGAGTACGGCCGCCAGGCGCAGCCGCGAGCGCTCGGCCGCCAACCGCTCGGTAATGTCGGTTAATACAACGAGGCAGGCCCGGACGCCGCGCCCGCTCTTCGCCTCATTCTCCCAGCTCAGCTCAACGTCACGATGCCCTCCATCGTGGCGCCGAACCTGCAGTACCATCTCGCCACCCTGCCCGACGCCCTGCTCCCAATCCTCGAGCAACTGGCCAAGCAAGGCCTGCGAGGAGGCGTCATCGGTAATGGCAGATAAGGGGTGTCCGAGTAACTCTGCGGCTGGGCGGCCGAGAATGTCGCCACCGGCGGTGTTGCAGAAGCCAATGCGGCCGTGGGCGTCGAGTTCCAGCACCCCGTGAGGCAGTGCCTCCATGAGCCGTCGGAGGCGCGATTCCGCCTCAGTGAGGTCGTCCTGAGCCCTGCCAATGATGGCCGTATTGCGGCGTACGAGGGTGTAGAGCAGCACGCCCGAGACCAGTACGAACCCCAGGCCCTTGACCATGCTGGTCCATGCGTAGAGCGAGGCGTCAAGGCCAACCAGATACAAGGCCCAGTCACTGAAGAGAATCCACAGACTTGCGAATACACAGTAAGTCACCGCCACCCGGAGGGGCAATGAGTGGATTCGCCTCGCCAATTGCATGCCGGTCTGCCACCCTTCGTGTTGTGCGGCCGCTCTGTCGGCCGTTCTTCCCTGGTATCGAATAGCATAGTGCCAAACAGAGCAAGTCGGTCGCCAGAAATAATGTTCTACCTGTATCACCACAATGACCTGACGCAGCTTGCCGAACTGCTCGCGGAACTGCGCCGCATCCAGCCGGGCACCGGGCTGCTGGAACCCGACCTGGTGCTGGTGCCGAACCGTGGCATTGCCCGTTGGCTACAGATGCAGATCGCCGGTAGTGAGCGCATTGCCGCCAACATGGAGTTCCCCCTGCCGGCGGGCTTCATCTGGCAATTGCTGCAAAAGGCGCTGCCCGGCAATCCGGACTCCACCGCCTGGAGCCGGGAACACCTGCAGTGGCACCTCTACCAGTTACTGCCGGAATTGACCGAATCCCTGCCCCAGATCTCGGCTTATCTCGCCGGTGACCAGAAGCCGCTGCATCGCTTCCAGCTGGCAACGCAGCTTGCCGATGTGTTCGACGAATACCTGGTGTATCGACGGGACATGCTGCTGCAGTGGGAGCAGAGTCAGGGCGAGCGGCGGCCGCCGGCGGATTGGCAGGCGGAGGTCTGGCGGCGACTGGTGAAGCGACTGGGCGGGAACCACCGCGCGCGGATCATGGAAACCTTCATCAGCCTGTGTGCGGCGGGACGGCTCGACGTGGCGGACCTGCCCTCGCGTCTGTTCTGCTTTGGGCTCGGCAATCTGCCGCCGGATTATCTGCGGGCGCTCTATGCCCTGGGTGGCCGGATCGATGTCCACTTCCTGCTGCAAAACCCCTCTCCCGTGTACTGGGGCGACCTGGAGGCGAACAGACTCAGCGTAGACTTTCCGGTGGAGACAGAGCTGCCCGCCGGGGAGGCGCCCATCGAGTCAGGCAACCCCCTGCTGGCCTCCCTGGGGCGCTCGGGACGCGATTTCATTCGACTGCTCTACTCCGAGGAGCTATCGGGCATCCAGGAGCCCGAACTCGGAGACGTCATGGCTTATCGCCGGCCGGAGAACGCGTCACTGCTGGGCGCAATCCAGCGGGACATCGTCGATCTGGCGGCGCCAACGCCACGCCCCCTGCCCACCGGGCAGGACCGCAGCCTGCAGATTCATGCCTGCCACGGGCCGCTGCGGGAGGTGCAGGTGCTGCAAGACCAGTTGCTGGACCTGCTGTCACGGGATCCGGGCCTGCAGCCCCGGGATATCGTCGTGATGCTGCCGGATCTGCAACAATACAGCCCCGCCATTCGCAGCGTCTTCGGTGGCAGTGATCCACGCAAACGGCTGCCCTACACGCTGTCTGATCAGCCCCGGCTGGCGTCCCACCCCATCGCCCGCACCTTTACTGCCTTGCTGGATCTTGGCCAGTCACGCTGGACGACCAATGACCTGATGACCCTGGTGGCGGTTCCGGCGGTGATGCGCCGCCTGGGACTGGACGAAGCGGATCTCGCCAGCCTGCGGGACTGGGTCGAAAGCGCCGGCGTCCGCTGGGGACTCGACGCGGACACCCGCAGGCACATGGGTGCCGGGGAGGACGGTCGCAACACCTGGCAGTTCGGGCTGGACCGCCTGCTGCTCGGACTGAGCCTCTCCGTGGACGACACTCCGGTGGATCGGGTGGTGCCCTGGAGCGATCTCGAAGGCGGCGGCACCGCAGCGCTGGGCAAGCTCTGGCTGCTCGTGGAGCGGCTGCGGGAATGGCGGCAGCAGCTCGCCACGCCGGCAGCGCCGGAGACGTGGCACGAGCGGATCAACCGCCTGGTCGCCTCCCTCATCCAGCCGGACCCTGACGACCCCCGGGAAGAAGCCGCCCTGGCATCGGTGCAGGATGCCGTTCGCGCTCTCGAGGCCGCCGGCGCCTGCCTCGGCGAGACGCCACTTGAATGGGAAAGCGTGCGGGAGCTCCTGCTGACAAACCTGCAGGCCGCCAGCGAGCGGCAACCGTTTCTGTCCGGCGGCATCACCTTCTGCGGCATGATCCCGCTTCGCACCGTCCCCTTCCGGGTGGTCTGCCTGCTGGGCATGAATGACGGTGACTTTCCCCGCCAGGAACGCAATCGCGGATTCAATATCGTGCGCCGTTACCGGCGTCTCGGCGACAGAAGCATGCGGGACGATGACCGGCTGCTGTTCCTGCAGTGCCTGCTCGCCGCCGGCGAGACGCTCTACATCAGCTATACCGGTCAGGACATGCAGAGCGGCGACCGGCTGGAACCATCACCCATCGTCGGCGAACTGCTGGACTTTCTGGTCACCGGTTACTTCGGTGACTGCGATCCGAATGAGGCGCGGCAACGTCTGATCACCCGGCAACCCATGCAACCGTTCAGCCGGCGCTACTTCTCCACTGCCGCGCCGGAGCGCGTCTTCACTTTCGGCGCTGAATGGCAGGCCGCCACGGAAGCCCAGGGTCGGGCCCGCGCCCAAGCGACGCGCTGGCTGGATACAAGCCAGCTGACGGACGACCGGGACAGTGTTGTCGAGCTACGGGATCTGCAGGCACTCCTGCGCCACCCCGCAGAGTATTTTTTTCGCCAACGGCTGCAGTTGCGCCTGGGGCACGATCGCCAGCGACTAGAAGAAGAGGACCCGCTGACCCTGGACCGGCTTGCTGCAGCCATGCTCCGCCGTCACCTGCTGCACAAGGCCGACATCACGGACGACGCACCACTGCCGGAGACACCGCCTGAGCATCTTCGCCTTGCTGGCGAACTGCCGCCTCCGCCGCTGGATGAACCCCTGTTCAGGCGCGAAGTGGTGGCAGTGAACCAACTGTTGTCGCCATGGCGCACCTGGCAACGGGAAACCCCCGGACCGGAGCCTTTCGAAGTCGACCTGACACTCGCAGAGGACCTGCGCCTGCGCGGCCGGGTTGCGGATGTCTGGCCGGGTGCGGTGCGCCGCCTGCAGCCGGGGCCCTTGCGCATGCGTCATGCCCTGCGGTCCTGGGTGGATCTGCTTGCCTGCGCCGCCGCCGGCGGCCCGAACCGACTGGAACTCATCGCCTTGGATCAGGGCGAACCAGTGGGTTGGCAAGTCGCGATCGAGCCGGACCAGGCCACTACGGAACTGCGGACGCTGCTACAACTGTTCCGCGATGGCGAATCCCGGCCACTGACTTTTCATCCGGATCTGGCAGACGACTATTACGGCCAGGTTGGGCCGATTCCGGCGAAGCATGATCCCGAAAAGGAATTGAAGCGCCTGGCCGTGCGCTTGTCACCGACTGCATATGTGCCCCACCACCTCTACAACGATGCCTGGTTCCAGCCGTTGCTGGAGCGCAGTAACGGCCTCCGGGAGGACAGCGAGCAGGCACGCTTCGTCGCGCTGTGCACGGCCCTCTGCGAACCCCTGCTGACCCGGATGGAGCCGCTGGAGGTGCGTCAATGACAGCACCTCGACCGTTCGACGCCGCAACCATGCCGCTACGCGGTCTGCACCTGATCGAGGCCAGCGCGGGCACCGGCAAGACATACAGCCTGGCCGGTCTCTACCTGCGCCTGCTGCTTGAAGAGCAACTGACACCGCGGGACATCCTGGTGATGACTTTTACCCGCGCGGCAACCCAGGAACTGCGCGAGCGTATCCGCACCCGACTGGCCCGGGCGGCGGCCATCGCCGCCCATGGCCTGGACGACGACGCCCACGACGCGCAGTTCGCCGAGCAACTGGTTCAGGCCGCGGTGGCAAGGGGGGAAGACCGGGCGTCGGTCACCCGACGCCTGGTGCAGGCAGCGGCGACCATGGATGAAGCCACCATCACCACCATTCACGGCTTCTCGCAGCGCGCGGTGGCGGAGAACGCGTTTGACAGCGGGCTGCCGTTCGACCGAGGCAAGCAGGTGGATGACAATTCCCTGTGGCTTGAGGCAGCGCGGGATTACTGGCGTGCGCGAACCGTGAACCAGCCCCGGGATGCGGTCATGGCCTTCACCGCCTGCTGGCCCGGCCCGGCGAGCCTGTATGCCGAGCTGGACCCCCTGCTCCGCAAACCGGCAAGCCAGCTCCGGCTCGCCGATGCCGACCACATCGCGCAACTCGCGGAGCAAGCCCGCAACGCCTGGGAAACGGATGCCGGCAAGCTGGCAGCCCTACTGGAGCAGGCAGTGGACGCGGGCAGCTTCCTTGGCGACAGCGGCCTGCTGAAGGAAATCAACCTGCCCGGCAACAGTGTGGCCGACATGCTGGACGCTCTGAGGCAGGGGCTGTTCAGCCAGCCCGACAAACCGCCCCTGCTGCCGGAGTGGGTGCAATACCTGGGCGATGCCGACAGCGTTGCCGCACAGGTACGCAAGCGGCCGGACCAAAGCTGGTTCGACCCGCACCTGCTGCCCCTGTGCCAGGCTCTTGCTCCACTCCAGCGGATGGCCCGGGGGAGTGCCCTGGTGGATGCCCTGCGCTGGGTTGAAGTCGAGACGCTGGCAAGAAAGCGGGCGCGGCGGCAGTTCAGCTTCAATGACATGATCATGGCCCTGCATGAAGCGGTGCATGACCCCCGCATCGGGCCGGCACTCAGCGACGCCCTGCACCGGACCTGGCCCTGGGCGCTGGTGGACGAATTCCAGGACACGGACCCGAGCCAGTACGACATTCTGCGCTGTATCTACGCCCGGGAACGGGAACGCCCGGGCGGTCTGATCATGATCGGCGATCCGAAGCAGGCCATCTACCGCTTTCGCGGCGGCGATGTGCACGCCTATCTGCGGGCCGGCCACGACGCCGACGACTGCTTCACCCTGCCCCGCAACTTCCGCTCCACCCCCGCCGTGCTGGACGCCATCGAGGCGCTGTTCCGGCAAGGCGGTGAGCAGGCTTTTGTGATAGACGGCATCCGCTTTCATACGGTGGAGCCGGGCCGAGCGTCCGGCGACCGCGTGTACAGCATCGGTACCGAACCACTGCCTGCCATGACCGTCTGGACCCTGCCCGACCGTGAGGACGGCAAGCCGTGGCCCGGCAACGCAGCCAAGCCAAGGCTCCTCCACGCCTGTATCAAGACCATTGCCGATCTGCTCCATGGCTCCGGGGTCGGCGAGGTGCGCTGTGCCGACGGCGAATGCCGACCCATCGCCCCCGCCGACATCGGCATCCTGGTGAACAGCAACCGGGAAGCAACGGAAGCCCAGGCGGCACTGGCCGTCCATGGCATTCCGGCGGTCTGCCTGCATCAGGACAGCGTTTTCGACAGCCGCCAGGCCGGCGAACTCCTGCAACTGCTGCAGGCCGTGGCCAATCCGCTGGACGAGGGACTGGTTCGTGCCGCCCTGACCTGCGAACTCTTCGCCCACAGCATGGCCGATCTCATTGCGCTGCGTGAGGACGAAGACGCCTGGCGTGCCGTCATCGAGGAGTTCCAGTCGGCCCATGAGCGCTGGCATCGAAACGGCCCGCTGGACATGCTGCAACCCTGGCTGCAGGGGGCCGCAGCCCGGCTGCTTGGCTGGTCCGACGGTGAGCGACGCATGACCAACTGGCTACACCTGGCCGACAGCCTGGAAAGTGCGGCGGCGGAGAGCTTCGGCATGGCCGGCCTGATCCGTTGGCTGGAGGAAACCATGACCACACCGGCGGACGCGGAGTCCGCCGATGCCAGGCAGCTGCGTCTGGAAAGCGACGAGGATCTGGTGCGGATCAGCACCGTCCACAAGGCCAAGGGGCTGCAATATCCCGTGGTGTTTCTCCCCTACGCAGCCCTGCTGGGCAGTAGCGGCAAGCCCGATGTGGCCCCCTACTTCTACCACGACCACCTGGGCACACCCATGGCGGCGCTGAGCGAGCAGGACGACAGCGCCGCACAACGAAGCGCCATCGAGGAACACCGTGCCGAGGCCATGCGCCTGCTCTACGTGGCCCTGACCCGGGCGGAGCAGGCACTGTATCTGTCCTGGGCACCTGTTGGCGGCGCCCCGGACAGCGCCCTCGCCCTGCTGCTGCACGGCATGGACGGCGCCGATGCCGGGGCCTGGGGCGGCAAGCGCAAGGCACCCGGCTGGGTCAGCGCGGAAACCCTGGGTCAGCGGCTGGAGGAATTACAGCAACGCGCACCCCACGCCATTCAGGTGGACCACCTGTCACCCGAGCCTGCGGGAATGCAGAGCATGCAGCCGGCACAGGCCGAACTTGATCGAGGGGCACGGGACGACTTCCCCGCCCCCCGGCAACCCTGGCGCGTGTTCAGCTTTTCAGGGCTGGTCAGTCACGCCAGTGCCCGACCGGAACCGGATCAGGGCGCCGAGGACGAGAGCCACCAGAGCGGCGAAACCGACCCCTGGGGCGTAGAGGCAGAAGTCATGGTGTCGCCAGCTGGACCGGCCTTCGGCACCGCCGTTCATGACATGCTGGAAGAGCTGGACTTCCAGTCCTGGCCGCTGCCGGAACCGGCGATGCAGCCCTGGATCGTGGAAAGGCTCCGCCGGCACGGCCTGGTGGTACCCGATGGCGCCGATGGCAAGCGCCTGGTGGACAATATCCGGCGACTGCTCGACGCCACGCTGACCACCGCCCTGCCCGGGATCGGCCCTTTGCAGGCGGTGGAGCCGCCGCACCGACGCAGTGAAATGGAATTCTTCCTGCGGCTCGGAGGCACCAACGCCCGCGCCGTCACCGATTGCCTTGCCGCCCATGGCTACGCCATCAACCTGGCAGCGGAACGCCGGGAGCAGTTGCTGAACGGCCTGATGCACGGCTTCATCGATCTGACCGTCGAGGCCGATGGGCGTTACTGGATCATCGACTACAAGACCAATCTGCTGGGCGCCCGTCGGCAGGACTATGCCGCCCCCCAACTCGGTATCGCCGTGCGGGCCGGGCACTACGATCTGCAGTATCTGATCTACCTGGTCGCACTGCATCGCTACCTGCAGCGCGGGCTGCCCGGCTACACACCGGAACAGCACCTGGGCGGCGCGCAGTATCTTTTTGTCCGGGGCATGAACGGCATCAACGCGGATGAGGGGGTGTTCGTGGACCGGCCATCCGACGCACTGATCCTGGAACTTGACGCCCTGTTCGATGGAGGAGCAGCACGGTGAGCGGGCTGCTGGAACGTATCGCCGTCGGCGTGGACGAGGGCCGCCTGCGGCCCCTGGACCGGGCCCTTGCCGACTGGTGCCTGCGCCATGGCGGAACACCGGCAGTGGCCCTGGCGATGGTGCTCGCCAACCGCGCCCTGGAGGATGGCCACACCTGCCTGCAGATACCAGAGCCCGGCCCCGCCCTGCCCGGGGAACGGCCGTTCATGGCTGCCGATGCGTTCATCGAAGCACTCACCGGCAGCCCGCTGGTGGGTGGGCCCGAGGCGGCCTGCCCGCTGATCCTTGATCAGGACAGGCTCTACATCGAGCGCTACTGGCGCTACGAGACACGTCTTGCGGCGCGACTCAACACCCTGGCTGCCACGCCGCCGGCCCCTGTGGATGTGACAGGGCTGCTGCCCGGCGGCGCTGACTTCGATTACAGCCGGGTTGCCGATGGCGAACCCCACTGGCAGGCGGTCGCCGCCTTTACGGCGGAGCGCCATCAGCTGTGCGTCATCTCCGGTGGGCCCGGCACCGGCAAGACCTATACGGTGGTGCGCCTCATGTGGCGACTGATCCGGGCTGCCCTGCAGCGGGGCGACGCACCACCGGTGATTCGTCTGGCTGCGCCTACCGGCAAGGCTGCCGCAAGAATGATGGAAAGCATCCGCGATGGTCTCACGGCCATGAACCTGGACGCCGAGTCACAGGCGGCCTGTCCACAGCAGGCCAGCACCCTGCATCGCCTGCTCGGCTTCAGGCAGGGCAGCGTGCGGCCGCGGCATGATGCGGACAATCCACTACCGGCGGATGTGGTCATCGTCGACGAGGCATCCATGGTGGATCTGCCCATGATGGCGAAACTGGCAGAGGCACTCCCGGACCATTGCCGCCTGGTCCTGCTGGGTGATCGTTATCAGCTTGCATCCGTGGAAAGCGGCTCGATCCTCGCCGAGCTCTGTGATGCCGGCGGCGTCAATGTCTACTCCCCGGCGCAGCGCCAGGCGGGCGGTGAATTGCTGGCGACACTGCCCGCCGACACCCCTTCCGAGCCACTGCCCCTGCGCGACCACGTGGTGACCCTGCAGACCAGCCATCGCTTCGCCCGGGACAGCGGTATCGGCCGCCTGGCCAGCCTGGTGAATGCCGGCGACGTGGACGGCACCATCAGACTGCTCCAGGCAACCCACCCGGACCTGGCGTATTCGTCGGATAGTTCGGAGCGGGCCCTGGATGCCCTGTGCGACGAGCAGGCACAACACTATCTCCAGCTACAGCAGGTCACGGACCCGGCGCAAGCACTGACCCTGATCGAACAGCGCCGCCTGCTCACTGCCACCCGAGTGGGCCCAAGCGGCAGCGACCAGCTCAACCAGCGCATCAGCGCAAGGCTGGCGCACCATTCCGGGGCCTTCGAACCAGGCCAGCGCGACTACCACGGCCGCCCCGTGATCATAACCCGCAACGATTATCGGGCCGGGCTGTTCAACGGTGACACCGGCATCATGCTGCGAGACGCCGAGGGCAACCTTCGCGTCTGGTTCCGGGCCGAGCAGGGCCTGCGCAGGCTACTGCCCTCGGCGATTCCGCACCATGAGACGGTGTACGCCATGACGGTGCACAAGTCCCAGGGCTCGGAGTTCGACCACGTCACCCTGCTGCTACCGGAGGGCGGCAGCACGTCTCCCACCCGGGAACTGCTGTACACCGGCATTACCCGTGCGAGGCAATCCCTCTGCCTGACAGCAGGCGAGGACGCCGTGCGCGAGGCGGTGGGTCGGCAGACACTGCGCGGTTCCGGCCTGGCCCTGCGTTTGCAGATCTCGTCTAGGTAGTTCCTCCAATGGTCCGCGCCGTGGGCATGCGGGAAGGTGTCAGACAAGCTATGGCCATGGATTACCGGATTCCCTGGAGGCTGCCATGCGTGCTTGCCTGTACACATCCATCTGTCTCTCCATCGGACTCTTCGCGACGGCTGCAGTAGCCACGTCGCCCCTGCCCCTGGGCAATAATCCGCTACTGCCGGAGGACGCCCCGCGCTATTGGGCCGAGAGTCTGTCCGGCGGCCCCGGGAAGGATGGGATTCCCTCCATCGACCAACCACGCTGGTGGGACGCCGAGGAAGGAGACGCATTCCTGCGACCGGACGACCGTATCATCGGCGTCTACCGCAACGGTGAGGCCCGCGCCTATCCGCAACGCATCCTGGTGTGGCACGAGATCGTCAATGACACCATCGACGGCGACAACGTCAGCATCACCTACTGTCCACTTACCGGCACGGCGCTGGGATTCCTGCGCGGCGATAACGAGCTTGGTGTCTCGGGCCGGCTGGTGAACAGCAACCTGATCATGTACGACCGCGGCACCGACACCTACTGGCCACAGATTCTTGCCGCCGGCATCCATGGCCCGCACAAGGGAGAGAAGCTGCAGGAGTTCCGGGTATTCTGGACCACCTGGCAACGCTGGGTCGAACGCCACCCGGATACCCGGGTTCTATCCGACCGGACACGATTCGCACGCAACTACAACCGCGACCCCTACGGCTCCTACACACCGATTTCAGGCTACTACGCACCCAACGCGGGACGGATGTTTCCGGTGATGCACGAAGATGAGCGCTACCCGCCGAAACAGGAAGTCTTCGGTTTCAGAACGGCCACCGAGGCCGTCGCCATCAACCTGGACCGCCTGCGCGCGGACGGCGCGCTGGTTCATCAGGGTGCCGACGAAGATTACTTGATTCTCCATGATCCCGGACTGGACACGGCCTGGGTCTATCGGGGCGAAACTGACAGCCTGGCGGCATTGGAGAACGTCGAATTCAACGCTGACGGCCCGCAACATCCGGCCCTGGCCGATCTCGAACCGGTGAACGGCTTCGAGGCCATGTGGTTCGCCTGGACCGCTTTCTACCCGGACACCGTCGTGATTGAATGATGCGCCGCGCGGGAAATCGGATCGCAGGTATCGTGCCGGCAACGGCAGGTCTGCTCTACGTGCTCTTTTACCTTTACGCCATCGACGATATCAGCCTGGCCCACCACCGTGACTGGTACGCCCAGTTCGGGGCGATCCCTCTGGAGCAGGCGCTTCGGATGCGTTCCTGGTTCCTGTTCGAAGGGCTCGGCATCGTGCAGCTTGGCCCCATTGTCTGGCTGGCGAGTCCGGTGAACCTGCTCATTGCTGCCGTCCTGGGTAGCCTGCTGGCCGCCAACGTGCACGGCGCCATGGCGCTGCGAGCCGCTCCCGCGCAATGCAGCCACCGAGGCAGCGGCAGGATCGGTACCATGGCCGGTGGCTTGCCAGCCCTTTTTGCCGGCGGCGCGTGCTGCGCACCCAGTATTATCCTGTTGCTGGGCATCCCCGGCCTGGGTGCCTTCGCGGGGCTGTTCATCTGGCTGATTCCTGTGTCGGCGCTGCTACTCATTGGCAATCGCTGGCTACAACGCCGGCTCGGTGCGCCACCTTGGCTTACAATAAGTAGTTCTACCAACTGACACCTCCGACCTGTCCCTCTTACTGTTGACCGGTTGTCCGAACCAAGAGGCAGAAGCGGCAATCATGGCGAAAAAGAGCAAGACGAAGTCATCCTCCAACAGCGCGAAAACCCCGCCATCGTCGGGTGGATTGTCCAGAGAAAAGGTGAATCGCTATACCCGCCGCGGCTTTCTGACCATGCTGGCACTGGCCGTGCCGGGAATGTGGATCGGCATGGAATGGAATGCCCGCCAGGCCCAGGCTGACGTCAGCATGCTCGGCAGCGGCCGACCTGTCATTGTTCAGATCCACGATCCGGGCTGTCCGCATTGCCGCCGACTGCGCAGGAACGTGGAGTCGGTTTATCCGGAATTTCAGGAAGCCATGGAGTGGCGGATCATGGATATCAACACCGGTGACGGGCGCGGCTTTGCCCGCCAGCACGGGGTGTCCCACATGACGCTGCTGCTGTTCGACGGGGACGGAGATATGTACGAGGTCCTGGAGGGCGTGCGGTCCGAGGATGAACTGCGAACGGCGTTCAGGCGCTTGCAGCGGGATGGCTGAGAGTGTCGACGAGACCAGGCTGTAAGCGCCGCAACACGACAACTATCGTTATGCCGATTCGGCCTTAGAACCCCCTTCCCTATTCCTTTTTATTGACTAAGCTATGCGGCCCGAATTGCTGAAGTGTTTCTCCCACGAGGTGAAAGTCATGAAAACACGCGTCCTGTTTGTGGTTGGCGCTCTGCTGATCGCGCTCCCGGGGCTGGTCGGAGCGAGAGACATGCAACCCCTGGTATCGGTGGACTGGCTCGACCAGCACCTTGGCGAAGACAATCTGGTCGTGGTGGACGTGCGCAGCGCCATTGATGGCAGCAGCCAGAGCGACTTCGAGGAGGCCCATATCCCCGGGGCCGTCTACGCAAGCTATACCGAGGCCGGCTGGCGACAGGACAGCGATGGCGTGCCCGGCAAATTGCCCGCCGAGGACGATCTCGCCGAGCTGATCGGCGGCCTTGGTATCGACAATGACACCGACGTCGTCATCGTACCCGCCGGCGTCGGCTCCACCGATTTCGGCAGCGCCGCCCGGGTGTACTGGACTTTCAAGGTGCTCGGTCACGACCGGGTCAGTATTCTGAATGGCGGACACAAGGCCTGGGTCGAGGCCGGCAAGTCCGTGGAAAGTGGCTGGAATGAGCCAGAGCCCCGCAGCTTCGCCGTGAACTTCAGGCCTGAGCTGATTGCCTCATCCGACGACGTGAGCAATGCTCCGAACGCTGGCATACAGCTGGTGGACAACAGGCCCGCCGACCAGTTTCTGGGCCGGGACAAGCATCCGGCCTCCAGAGCTGCCGGCACGATTCCCGGCTCCCTGAACCTGGAGCAGCAGAAGCTCACCCATGAAGGGACCTCGTTCATGGTCGACGAGGAAACCGTGCGACAGCTGATGGAGCAGGCCCAGGTCAATTCCGATCAGCGCTCCATCACCTTCTGCAACACCGGCCACTGGGCAGCCATGGGCTGGTTCGCCATGAGCGAGATTGCCGGACAGACTGATGTCGCCATGTATGACGGCTCCATGGTGGAGTGGTCACAGGACGAGAATCGTCCGCTGCAGACCGAACGCCGTGGCCTCGGTGGGCTCATCGACCGTTTCCTGAATTGATCCGGGGTTATTGATGTCGAGTACAGCGGAATCCCTCGGCACCGGGGCAGCGCCCCCGGATGCCGAGCGTCGCATTGACGGGTTCGTCGTTTCAGCTGCCGTGATCGGTGGCGGCCTGCTGGCTGCGCTGATTGCGCTGGAAACCGCGCCCTACCTGGTGGCCCTGTTCGGTGTTGGCATCATTCTCGGCATCGCGCTGTACCACGGCGCGTTCGGCTTTACCGGCGGCTGGCGGCGCTTCGTCGTGGAAAAACGCAGCGCCGGCATGCGGGCTCAGATCGCCCTGCTGGCACTGGCGTCGATCCTGTTCATCCCCTTGCTCGGAAATGTCTCCCCAGACAGTGCCATGGGCGGGGCGATTGCCCCCGTGGGTGTCTCCCTGGTGGTGGGGTCGTTTCTGTTTGGCATCGGTATGCAGCTGGGAGGCGGATGCGGCTCCGGAACACTCTTCACCGTTGGCGCCGGCAACATCCGCATGGTGCTAACCCTGATCTTCTTCATCGTCGGCAGTGTCATTGGCACGATTCACCTGCCGTGGTGGCTGGAACTCCCGGGCGTCGATCCCATCAGCCTCATCACCCATCTTGGCGTAGCCAACGCTCTTGCCCTGCAACTGCTGGTCTGCGCTGGCCTGGCCTGGTGGTTTGCGCGCATCGAGCGCAGGCATCACGGCACTGTTGAACGGCGTGTATTCGCCGGACCGGACAGGGGCCTTGCCAGCAATCTGGTGAAGGGGCAGTGGCCGATGGTCTGGGCTGTTGTCGTGCTGGCCCTGGGCAACCTGGCAGTGCTTCTGCTCTCGGGACACCCCTGGGGGATCACCTTCGCATTCGGGTTGTGGGGTGCCAAGGTGCTCCAGGGTGTCGGCGTGGACATGAGCCAGTTCGAGTTCTGGACCTGGGACTACCCTGCCCTGGCGCTTGCCGACAGCGTGTTGGTAAACGTCACCTCGGTAACCAATTTCGGACTGTTGGTTGGCGCGATGCTGGCGGCGGGCCTGGCCGGTCGTTTCAACAAGGCCAGTGCCGGGGGCATTCCTTCCCGCAGCCTGCTGGCGGCGGTCGTCGGCGGACTTTTGATGGGCTACGGGGCGCGATTGGGGTTCGGATGCAATATCGGTGCGTTGTTCAGCGGCATCGCGTCAGCCAGCCTGCACGGCTGGGTCTGGTTCGCCGCCGCATGGATCGGGTCGTTAATAGGTATCCGGGCACGCCCCTGGTTCTCCCTGTCCAACCAGTGATGGTGCGCGTATGAAAGAGACAACACGTGTGGTCCATTACAAGCGTTGGCGGGTTGTGGCGGCGCTTCTGGTGATCGGTGGCCTGATTACTGCCGATCACGTCTCCAGCCTGACGTTCAGGATGAACATGGGAGAGGGGGGATTCGAGACCACCCTGACGCAACGTCAGAGCCAGACCAGTGCCTGTGCGCCCTGTGGCGCGCCCTGTCGCTCCGATTCATCACAGAATGACGAGGCACGTTGATCGATTCAGCGCTGCCCCCATACAGGTAAAGCGTCGTGCCCGCCGCCAGGCGACGGGCACGACGGTCATGGTGAAACACGTGGCGAGTCAGGAGCCTTCGCCCTCACCCTCGGCTTCGCCTTCACCTTCGCCTTCACCTTCACCTTCACCTTCGCCCTCTCCTTCGCCCTCTCCTTCGCCCTCTCCTTCTCCTTCTCCCTCTCCCTCTCCTTCGGCTACCGCCTGCACGTAGGAAGTTTCTTCCTGCTCATCGATAACCAGTTCCGCCGCAGTCGCTGTACCCGACGCATACGCTGCCACAATGAGCAACGGAGCGGAGAAGACCAGACCTTTCGACAGTGTCTTGAGCAACGCCTGTCGACCTTTCTCTTTCCTGGACATGTTACCTCCCGTCATACAACGGCAGACACGGAATCGTGATCTGCCTCGTCCGAGTTTCGGTGATCGAGAGCGACGACAGTATTAGTAATTCAACGTAGCGGCAGCGCGACCTGCGGGTGATAAGCTTCTGCCATAACAGGAAATTCACTCGGGAGGTCGCCATGGTTGGCAAGCAGTCGGCGCGGCGCATGTGGTTGGGCGGCAAACGTGAGCCGGAGCAGGATCGCTTCTTCAAGGAGGCCCTGACGGCGAATCGCTGGACCTCTGGAGACGAACAGAACTGGGATACCTGCTGGTATACGGGAATGCCCAAACCCAGCGCATTCGAAAAGCTCACCGACGGCAAGACCATCAACCACATTCCGGGCAACAACGCCCTGACCATCAAGAGCCGCCTGTACCAGACGCTGTCAGCAACACGTCAACGTATCGCCGAGCAGGAGGGAGCGGACAGCCCCAACGCGCGGCGCATGCGGTTCTTCCCCGAGACCTACATCATGCCTGGGGACTATCACGCCCTGATTCGGGACGCACACGCTCACCCGGAACGACGCTATATCCGAAAACCGAAGAACGCGGCGCGTGGCAAGGACATCGCCGTGGTGCAGGACATCGCTACGGTCCCTGTTGGTGATCGCTGGCTGGTGCAGCGTTATCTGGATAACCCGCACACCATCGACGGCCACAAGTATGTTTTACGTCTCTATGTCCTCATCACGTCGGTGGTGCCATTAAGGGTCTATCTGTTTCGAGAAGGGTCCACCAAGCTGGCCTCGGACGTTTTCGATCTCAATGACCTCGCCAATCCTTATGCCCATCTCACCAACCCGGACATCAACGCGACCAACCAGAATTCGACAACGCCGGTGGTGTTCCTGAGCCTTGCCACCTACCGCAAGTGGCTCAAGGAGCAGGGTCATGACGACGATGCCCTGTTCGAGCGCCTCCGTGACCTGGTGACCCTCACGGTGATCTCGGCGCGGGAAGCCATGCTTGAGCGCACCCGGTCCGTGAAGGCCGACACCAGCGGATGCTATGAACTGCTTGGCCTCGACTGTCTGGTGGATGCCAACCTCAACCCATGGATACTGGAGTGCAACCTGAGTCCGTCGCTGGAGGTATGCGCTGCGCCCAAGGATGGCGGTGACGTGGAAGAGAACATGAAGCGCCGACTTGTGGCGGACATGGTCAATCTGGTTGGAATCAACCAGCCATCCCGAACACCGTCAGGCAAGACACCGGAACAGCGCCTGATCAGCGCATCCGAGCAGGAAGCTGCCCGAGCCGGGGACTATCAGCGTATCTATCCGCCTGCCGACGTTGAGCGCTACTTGCCCTACTTTCCACTGCCGCGGGCTGAGGACATGATTCTTGCGGACTGGGCGGCAGGCCGACGACTGGACCGCCCGATACTGCGGGCCCATCGGACGGCGGAGATCATCGGTAGCGATTCCCTCGCGCTCTACGCCGAGGATAGCGGCACGCTCTATACCCCCAATCCGGCCGCCGGCTGGATCTGGCTCAAGGCGACCGACGGTTCGGACCCGGATAACATTACCGATGAATTGCTGGCTGCGAGAGGCAACGCGGGTGCTCCACTGGCCCCGGAGGCAGCCTGGGAACAACGACGCGACACATGGAATCTGCTGGCCGACTGGGCTGCGTCCGGGCTATTGCGCCAGGTTGCTACGGCACACACTACCGTATCGTCGTCACACCACGATTCCGAGAAATCGACTCGCACATCAGCCCGCAAGAGCGTGGACATCGGCGTACGCATTGGCGCATTCACGTCCATCATCACTGTGCCGCAGTTGCTTGCGTCTCGAATCGAGGGCAGTTTCCTGCAGTTGGCGGAGACAGTCACCGGCGATCACGCGGCTCTCCGCGTTGTTGAATCCAGGGTGGGCTACGCGGTGACCACGGACCAGAGCGTTCTCACTTCCGGACTGACATTGGGGGAGCTCGTTCCCGTGCTCTATCGGCTGCTGCTGCGGGACATGGTGGCCACGGCTGACCGGACCTGTATAGGCGGTACGCTTGTTCCCTTGCAGGCTCGCGCAGCCGGGCCGTCCTCGGCACTGCTCGTGGCGGACGGACCGGAATCCATCCAGGACACCCTGGCGGTGACGATGGGCCGATTGATCGGCTACGGTCATTCCGGCGGCTTCTGGCTGCCGGATGACGCATCACCGATTAGTCCCGCCGGGCTGGCCGCGCGCATTCCGGAATCAGCACGGGATGATTTACGGCGGGCGCTACCCCTGGACAGGGATATCGTGTCCCCGTTTCTGCATACCTGGGGAGCGTCGAACCCGTTTCGTCTGGCCCTGCCAAATGACAGCCTGAAAACGCAGCAATTCGACGTTGTCGCAGTCGTCCGTCCGGTGATGGCGCAGGACAGCGACGGTTCGGCAGCGGAGCTTCGACCAACGGCAGTCCAACACGTGGTCGCGGCCTGCCTGCAGTCCAGTCTGGGTCGACAAGGGCGATCTCCGGACACATCCGACATGACGGCGCTGGCGGACTGGCTCGAGGAGCGCCCGATGTTCGATCTGCCGGTACAGGAACTGGGGGATACCGCGACCCGATTGTTCCAATGGCTGCAGGACAGGCGGGCTGTCACGGCCTGATTGGATCGCTCCCGGAAGCAGTCCGGGAGCGGAGCTGTCTCACGCCTTCCAGGCGTGCCCGGAAAAGGCCTCGTCGAGTTCCGGATGGTTCACGTGATTGGCGTAGTTGCTCAGGGTCTTCACAGCCATGGCAAGCACGATCTGCAGGATGTGCTCTTCTTCGAAACCGGCTTTCAGGAAGGCCTGAACCTCGTCCGTGGACGGCTTGCCGCGGGACTGCAACATCACTGCGGTGAAGTTGCTGAGAGCGGCCAGGCGGGCATCTGACAGAGGCTTGCCATCCCGCAGGGCCTGCAGCGCATCAGCCGGCACCTTGGAGACATTCTCGGCAATCATGCTATGCGCCGACACGCAGTATTCGCAGCCGTTCTCGCGGCTGATCGTCAGCAGAACCACTTCCTGCTCCGCCGGGGTAAAGCCGGATTGGCCACGAAAGAACTCGTAACCGTGGATATAGGTACTCAGAACACCCGGCACTTTTGCCATGTGCGCATACATATTGGGCACGAAGCCAAGCTTTGCCTTGGCCCCCTCAAGCAGCGGCCGGGCCTGGGCATCGGCCGTATCAATGGTTTTGGGAGAAGCCTTGATCTTGTATTCAGCGGACATGGTGATCCCTCTGTCAATCAGGATTTAAAACGGAACGGAACGCAACGCCTGCCACGGCGTCATACAGGCAGCCCGGACGTCACGCTAGGAGCACTGTGATGCTATTTGCCGGGAATCCCAATGCGTAGTTCCCGTATTGACGGTGTCCTTCCAAAGGATGAAACTGCGCGACCACTCGAGACGAGGCGTTTTCAGTGCTGACGAGATTCATGATGCGTATTCTGGGGCAGCAGCCGATGAACGAAGAAAATCGCAGACATCGCCCGGATGACCTGCAACTGTTTGTGAAGACGTTCTGCCCGTTCTGCGTGCTGGTACAGAATCGCATGGCGGCACTGGACGTCTACATCCCGGTGAAAAACATTCTGCATGACCCCGCCCACCGGGCCGAGCTGGTTGCGGGCGGAGGACAACAGATGGTTCCCTGCCTCAGAATCGAGTCGGCAGACGGTGAGGTGGAATGGATGTACGAATCCAGGGATATTGCCCGTTATCTGCTGAACCGCTTCGGGGACGCCTAGGGAGACACTGATCTATTCGCGCGTTCGAGCCGGTGGCCGGGCCCTTCCTTGATGCGTTTTCCATAAGACCGGGCCGCTGGTGAGCCGGACGGCCACCGCGTCCCGAACCAGCCGTCCCACGCGGTCATGTCCCAATCCACCGGGACGGCGTCGCAGTGCACTCCGCACAGGGTGGTTCCATACATGGGCTGAACCAGCGGCGGCGATACACTGACCCGGGTTATGAGGCCGCGGCGATCACCGCGAAAATTGGCCATGCCGGCGGAACCGTTATTGACCACCAGGCAGTGGCGGTCATGAATGCGAAAATCCTGCATGTAGGCCACACAGGTATGGGTACAGGCGAAGGCATCGACTTCCGCGTCCGTGAACCAGGTGCCGATGGTGTCGTTGCACTCCCCTGCCGGCGGCATGGCCTCCAGGGCCAGGCCCCAGCCCGCCACCGAGTCGGGGTCGCCATGCAGGATGCCCAGCCGGAGATCGCCCACCCGGGCCCGTAACTGGCAGGGAAGTCTGCGGAGTCTCTCCCGAATGTCCGGCGCACTGGCGGCGACGCCCTGCAAGCGTTCCATGATGCGATTCGATCGCTCCACGACGCCCCCATCGACCCAGTCCGGATAGGCGCAGCCGCACCCTGCTCCGGGCGACGGCTGGGCAATCTCCAGTTCCACATTGCCCTGCATGGCGACATGCTCCAGCACGGTTTCGTTGATGCTGCGGAAGTGCCGCAACTCGGCGTTGAACCAGTTGAAGTCGCCGTTGAACACCAGCGTGGGAACAGCCAATCCGGCGCGGACCTCGGCATCCGCCAGCGCGAGTATGGAGGCCAGTGACAGGTGATTGCCGTACAAACCGCCAACCACGTACAGGGTTTCCGCCTGGACCAACGGTGCCGTCAGCAGCCCCCGCGCATTGGTGCGATAGATCAAGGGACAGGTTCGGCCAGGTGCATCAGCCATGGTTCCGGGCCTCCTCCTTGCGGGGCTTGAGCGCGAGGCCGAAGGACAGGAAGCCAATCGCGAGAATGCACAGGGTCACCACCAGCAGCTTGCTGTAACTTTGTTCAACGCCGGTCAATGCGCCAATCAGGTTCACATAGCCGGACGTCTCGACGAAGTACAACGCCGAGCCGCCGACCGCGGCAAGGAACGTGACGAAGAAACTCCAGGGCTTCACATCACGGCCGCCGAGAATGCAGTAGGCGATCACCGGGGTGAGGAACAGGGACGCGGTTCCGCTCACGGCGACGGCGGCGAACAGATCATCAGTCCCCACGAACACCAGGATCAGGCCGCCCACACAGAACAGCAGCATGGCAATGCGACCATTCCGCGCCGATGGATTCCCCAGTCGCATATCCATGATGGCGAGTTTCGAGGCACTGGAGAACGTTGAATCCATTGTGGAGGCCGCGGACAGCACCAGCGCGACGCCCAGCGCCAGCATCGCCGGCGTGCCGAGCAGGCGATTCAAGGTGGCGATGAGTTCTTCGTCACCGATCCGGTGCAGGCCGGCAAACACGCCGAGCATGCCGAACGCCAGTATGCACAGGGCCGATATCCAGAAGGCATGCAGGAAGCTGCGGCGCGTGGTTGACCGATCGGCGAGGAACCCGCGGTCCATCATGACCGGATCATGCATGGGATAACTCAGGACCTGCAGCAGGGCTACCAGCAGGAGTATCCATCCCGGGCTGACCAGCTCCGGGCTGCTGGCGGCGATTGCCGACACCTCGAACAGGGGGTGGACCACCATCATCGCCGTGAGCACCACCAGCAGAATGGTGAGCAGGGACATCTGCCAGAGATCGGTCCGCAGGGACGCCCGCAACCCGCCGCTCATGGAGTAGGCCAGGGTCACACCGGCAACAGCGAGTATCGAAAGCACGTAGGCGGAAGAGCCGGCAACCCCGAAAACAATCCCCACCACCAGCAGGTTGGCAAACACCTCGGTCAACAGGCGCAGGGAGATCAGCAGGTTGAAACAGGCTGTGCCGGCGCGACCAAAGCGGCTCTGCAGGAATGCCTGGATATTGTCGACCCCGTAGCGAAAACGCAGACGGTCGACAATCAGCCAGCCGGTGAGAAAGGATCCGTAATAGGCGGTGTAGGCGATGGCGCCGGCGATGCCGAAGAAGTAACCCAGGATGCCTGCGTTGAGCAGTGATCGCGCAAAAATCCAGGTGGTGACCTGGGAGAACGTCAGTGTCAGCACGCCGGGAGCGGCCCCTGTGTCCGACCAGCCGCGGAAAAATCCGTCGGCGGTTCGCACCCGGGGCGCGATCACGACGCTGACAACGGCCAGCACCACCAGAATGCCGATCAGGGCAGTTACAGGCATACCTTCCATGCTCTCTCCTCAGGTAAGGTTGACGTTGATCCCTTCGCTACACGAGGCGCTTCGATGCCCCATCTGTTCCCTGCCGCCCGACTTATCGTCTTCGCCAAGGCGCCCGTTCCGGGACGCGTGAAGACACGCCTGCGGCCGGTGCTGGGTGCTGGAGCAGCAAGACTTTACAAACGCCTTTGCCTGTCGGTGCTCGCTGTCGCGGCCGACAGCGGCGCCGCACCACTGGAACTGCACGCTGCGCCCTCCCGCGGCCACCCGTGGCTAAGGGCACGGGCACGAGACCTGAGTGCAAGCCTGCGCGTTCAACGCCCCGGTGATCTGGGCCGGAAAATGGCCAAGGCGCTCGGGCAGGCGCTTGAGGGCGCGCCCATGGCAGTGATCATCGGCGCGGATTGCGGCGGTTTGCGGGCCGACACGATTCGCCGGGCGTTCGAGGTTCTCGACTCGGGCGAGGACATGGTGGTCACACCGGCGGAGGACGGCGGCTATGTGCTCGTCGGGGCGCGGCAAAGAATCAATCCGGCGATCTTCTCGGGTATCGACTGGGGCACCGGACGCGTACTCGCGCAGACGCGACGCAACGCGCGACGTCTCGGCATTGCGCTGGCAGAAATCGACACGAGCTGGGATGTGGATCGGTGGCCGGACGTCCGCCGTTGGCACAGGGAACACGGACGGTCGGCCGGCGGCGATCGCACTCAAAGCAGCCAGTCCCGGTAGGCATCGGTGGACAACACCAGGCGAACCATGTCGGAGCTGTTCCGTGCACCGAGTTTCTCCAGCAGATGAGCCCTGTGGACTTCTACCGTTCTCACACTAACGCCCATATCGTAGGCGATGACCTTGTTCAGCTTGCCTGAGAGGATGCCTTCCATGACCTCGCGCTCGCGGGGTGTCAGCGTGGACAGGCGTTTCTCCACGTCCAGTCTGTCCTCTTGCTGTTCCCGGGCCGTGCGGCTGATTTCCAGTGCGTTGTTCACCTTCTCAAGCAGCAACTCATCATTGAAGGGCTTCTCGATGAAATCCAGTGCACCGGCATTGATGGCCCGCACAGCCATGGGAATATCGCCATGCCCGGAGATGAACACGACCGGCAGGCGGATGTTTCGCTCCCGCAGCGCCTCCTGGAGTTCGAGGCCGTTCATTCCGGGCAGGCGCACGTCCAGAAGCAGACAGCCCACGTGATCCGGTGTGATGTAATCGAGAATCCCGGATGGGGACTCGAAGGCCTGAACATGCAAACCCTCCGCCGTGAGCAGGAAGGTCACCGCCTCGCGCACATCCTGATCGTCATCGACGAGAAAAACACTGTCGCGCATCGCCCTACTCCCTGTTTGTGCGGACCGGCAGCACAATCCGGAATTCCGCGCCAGAATCGCCACTATTCGTTACCGAAATGCCGCCCCCGTGGGCCTCGACAATGGAACGGGCAATGGCCAGGCCGAGCCCCGTGCCGCCGTCACGATGACTCACCAGGGGGTCGAACAGCGTGCTGACATCTGTATCGGGTAGTCCCGGCCCGCTATCGGTGACTGTCACCTGCACCTGATGTTTGCCAGGCACCAGCGCCGTGGTGACGCGGACCCAATGATTCGACCCGGTACCCAGGCCGGTGATCGCCTCCAGGGCGTTCTGCATGAGATTCACCAGCACTTGTTGCAGTTCCAGCCCATCGGCATCCACCAGCGCCCGGGCATCCGTGGTCTGCACCTGCAGGCGAATCTGATGACGCTGGAATTCCGGCTTCATGAATGCGGCCGCGTCGCGTACCAGCGCATTGATGTCACAGAGCGTCCGGTCCTCTTCTCCGGTCTCAAGGAAATGGCGTGTCCGCTTGACGATATCCGAGGCTCGCTGTGTGCCATCGACGATTCGTCGGAGCGGCTCCGCCAGGGCTTCGGGCTCGGCTCGACGATCCAGCATGCGAATGGCGGCTTGGGCATAGCTGTTGACCGCGCATAGCGGCTGGTTCATTTCATGAGCAATGCCCGCGGCCATGGTGCTCATGGCATTCATTCGGCCCACCCGGGCCAGTGTCCGCAGGTGATCCCGAGCCCGTCGCTCGGCTTCCACCCGCTCGTGACGAATGGCCACCAGCAACAGCGCTGTCAGTTGCAGAATGGCAAGTTGCACGAATAGCGAGACCAGGTCCGGGCGCATGTCGGCGGCCTGGGCGAAGGGCCCCTTGCCAAGCACGGTGCAGCCAACCGCTACCATTGCCCCCAGCACCGTGGCCAGGGCAACACCAGCGGGCATGAGCCGAAACGCCAGAAACAGCGCGATCGGGAAGGCTGCGTAGGACATGGGCAGAGCAACATGATCCGGCAAACCGCCGGCGTAAACCAGATAGGTCACTGCAGGCACGACACTGATCAAGCCGGCAGCCCGAACAGTCCGCATGAGCCGCAGCGGCTGGCGCGGATACAAGCTGATCAGCACCGGCGCGAACAGCACCACGCCCATGGTATCCGCCAGCCAGCACAATCCCAGGGTCTCGGCAAAGGCGGATGTCACGCCCACCATGGCCAGGGTACCGGTCAGCCCGCTGACGAACGCACTGACCAGGGCGCCGACCAGCAACAGCAGGAGCACATCCTTGACCCGCTCCAGCCGGAAATCGAAATCCAGCCGATGCAGAATCCAGGCACCAGCCATCGCACCGGCCGCGGCGCCCGCACTGAGGATTACCGCCATCCAGAAGTCGGCGCCAAATCCGGTGTGGGCAATCGTGCCCGCGACCATCAGCGTGAACCCGATTGAGTAACCAAAGCGGTACACCATCGCCAGGCCGATACCGGTGGCCGGCCAGAGCAACGGCACCGGCGGTTCATCCAGCATGAACTGGCTGGCCCAGGTGGTGAGCAACAGATAGAGAACCAGCGTCGCCACATGCGGAAGCGAGACCCGCAACACCGGCGGTAGCTCCAGACTCACAGGCTGTCGGGTTACGGTGGCCATGGCTTTGCCTCCGGCTTCTCGCGGACTAGTCCAGCGCGCCGCCGCAACTGGAGCCCTGCCCCGCTGTGCAACCGAAACAGTGATCGGCAACGGCAATGGGCATGCCATCAACCCTGGCGGCAGACAGATCCCGGATATGCGTCCCGGTCACCGAGCCACCACCCAGCGGCATGTGCAGCATCTGGTTGAAGTCGCAATCGTAGACATAGCCTCTCCAGTCCACGGAGATCAGCGACCGGCACATCACCGCGTCCAGATTCTCGTCGCGGTGTGCATCCCGGAGCAGCTGCATGTAGCTGCCATACTTGCCCTCCTTCGCCAGGGTCTTGGCAAAGCGGTTGATGGGCATGTTGGCGATGGTGAACAGGCGTGTGAAGCGGATGCCGAACTCCGAGCCCAGATGCTCGCGGTATGCCGATTCCAGTTCAACCTGAGAAGGCGGGAGACTCGCGCCCAGGGGGTTGTACACCAGGGTCAGTTCCAGATCGCTGCCTTCGGCACCGTAACCCAGTGCATTGAGGCGCTTGAGCCCTGCGATGCTGTCCTCGAAGACGCCGTCGCCACGCTGGGAATTAACGTTGTCTTCCATGTAGCACGGCAATGAGGCCACCACCTGTACCTTGTGGCGGGCGAGAAACTCCGCCAGATCCTCGTATCCGGGCTGCTCCAGTATGGTCAGGTTACAGCGATCGGTCACCGAGACGCCCATGGCGGTTGCCGCCTCGACGAAATAACGAAAATGGGGGTTCATCTCGGGTGCGCCACCGGTGAGATCCAGTGCGCCGATGGAGCTATCGCGCATGAACGCCAGCAACTCGTCCACAGTCTCCCGTTCCATGACTTCCTTGCGGTTCGGCCCGGCATTCACGTGACAGTGAAAGCAGGTCTGGTTGCAGACGTAGCCCAGATTCACCTGCAGCGTGTTCAGCCGGCCCCGCGATATGGCGGGAAAGTCTCCGTAGTTCGGTACGAGTTCGGTAACGGCCATTGTCTCTCCTTCGATCAATCTGAGCAGTGCCCGGCGGGCCGGCTGTTCAGGGAAGCAATTTGTTGATCCAGCGAACCAGGGTACGAGTCCGCGGCGCGAAAAGTTGCGCAGACAACACGGAATTCACTGTCCGGCGGTGCACCTGGGCCAAAGTCGGGTAGGCATGAATTGCCGCCGCAATGGTCGAGATCCGCACCCGGGCCTGCATGGCCAGCACCATCTCGTGGATGAGTTCTCCGGCGTGGGGACCAAGGATGGTGGCGCCCGCCACGCGACCCTTGTGCACAACCAGCTTCATCATGCCCTGGCCCGTCCCTTCGGCCAGTGCACGATCCACATCCCGGAAGTGAAACCGCGCAATCTGGATATCCAGACCCTGATCCCGGGCCGCGCGTTCCGTCAGACCAACATGAGCGAGTTCGGGGCTGGTGTATGTCACCCAGGGGACCACCCGATAATCCACCTTTTTCGGGAACCGGAACACGGCGTTGGCAATGATCACCCCGGCCTGATACTCCGCCATGTGCGTGAACGGATAGGGGCCGGCCACGTCACCGCAGGCAAAGATGTGCTTTGCCGAGGTGCGCATGCGCGGGTCAACGGTAATCCCGGCACGCTCCACGGCGACACCGGCCTTGTCCAGATCAAGGCTCTCGACGTTCGGCTTGCGGCCGGCGGCCACCAGGATCTCGTCAACGGGTACCGTCATCGTCGAGTCACCCTGCCGACAGTGCAACAGCCTTTCGCCGTTCTCCACGCTGACGCGCTCCACCGCAGTGCCGGTGTGGATGGTCAGGCCCTCTTCCCGTAGGAGTTCCTGCAACTCACCGGTCACTTCGGGGTCTTCCCGGGGCAGAATCCGATCCGCCATTTCGATCACCGTGACCTGGGAACCGAAGCGGGCGAAGGACTGCGCCAACTCCAGACCGATCGGCCCGCCGCCGAGTACGCCCAGACGTCGCGGCAGCTCGCGCTGGCCGAAGATGGTCTCGTTGGTGAGGTAGCCCGCTTCCTCCAGCCCGGGAACCGGTGGAATCGCCGGCCGGGAGCCCGTGGCGATCACAAATCGCCGCCCGTGCAGTTCGGTGCCATTCACCAATACCGAATGCGGGCCGGTGAAGCGGGCCTCGCCAAAGCGCACATCCACGCCGTAACCGCGAAAACGCTCGGGATCATCGTGCTTCTGGATGGACTCGATCACCTCACGCACGCGATCCGTCACCGCACCGAGGTCTGTGACCGGCTCACCTGCCTGAATACCGAAATCCCCTGCCCGACGCGTCAGGTGCGCCACTTCGGCCGATCGGATGAGGGTCTTGCTGGGAACACAGCCATAGTGCAGGCAGTCACCGCCAAGCTTGTTCTCACGCTCGATGAGCACAACGTCCAGCCCCAGTTGCCCGGCCACGCTGGACGTCACCAGGCCACCGACGCCGCCGCCGATAATGATCAGGTCATGGCGCTTCACCGACCGCCCTCCGACGTGGCGGGCTTGGTCTCGTCGCGCTGCTCCACCGAGGGGTCGGTTTTGACGCGACGAATGAGCCTTGGCAGGAAGATGACGGCGGCGAGCAGCCCGATGGCGATCAGGATGGCCTGAATACCGCTGCGCCCCCCGGCGACGGTTTCCGCCCCCGCATGGCCAACCCAGGTGTAGGCGAACGCCCCCGGAGCCATGCAGATGAACGTGGCCAGGGCGTAGGGCATGAAACCGATCCGGGTAAGGCCGAGGGCGTAATTAAGAATATTGAAGGGGAATACCGGCACCAGACGAGTGAACGCAACGAAGCGCCATCCCTCCCGCTCCACACCCTTGATCAGACGCTCGAGTCGTCCCCCAGCGCGTGCCGCCACCCAGTCTGAAGCCACGTAGCGCGCGACCAGAAATGCGAGCATGGCCCCGATGGTGGCGCCGGTGAGGCTGAAGAGCGTGCCAAAGACCGGCCCGAAGAGCACGCCGCCCGCGATGGTGAAGATCAGGCCGGGCATGAACGCCACCGTGGCAATCGCATACGCAGCGATGAAGGCCAGCGGTGCCCAGGCGCCCAGATCATCAAGGCCACGCTCCAGCATGCCGATGCTCAGGCTCTCCCGAAAGGCGATACCAAACGCAATGAGCGCACCCACTACAAGGAGCAATCCCAATCTTGAAGCCAAACGCCTGTTCATCGAACTCTCCCTTCGTGATTGCGCAGTCGTTGGTGCGCGGATACTACTCCAGACGACGTGGACACAGTGTCCGCGCACGAGGCCACCTTGACTATATGTACTTGCCGCAGGGCAGCATTGCCATAGGAATGACGAATGGGCCGGTGCCCAGCTTGACTTAAGGAAGCGCTTCCTTAAACGTACTGTCCGTCGTTCAGTCCATCGCCCGGCGACAACGAGCACTGGCCCCGATCGAAATTGGGCGTCACTTCCCGATCGAGCAGATGAGACAAGGCGTCCGCGCCGCCGATGTAATGTCCATCGATCCAGATCTGCGGAACGGTAATCGGGGTCTTGGCACCGACGATCGGCTTGACCCTGGCGAGCATGGCATAGAGCGCCCGCGGCTCACGGACAACGTCATGGTAGGTGTAATCCAGGCCAGCATCTTTCAGATAGCCGCACGCCCGATGGCAATGCGGGCAGGACGCCTTTCCATAGACGTGATTGCCGGCAAGCCGGGATTTGCGGGCGTGCGCCTGGACAACAGCCTGGGTCAACACGCCGCGGTTCAGCGCATTACCCTGACTGACAACACGGCCATCCACCATCACGATCGGCGCATGCCAGCCGCCGGCTCTCAGCGGTCGCCACCACTCGCTTAACCAGTCCCGCATGGATAGGCGTACTGGCACATCCGCCAGTTCGGATGCAAGCGTGTCCTCGATAACGTCTTTCGTCAGCGAACATTCGCCGCAGGGAATCCTGACCCGAAAAGGCCCCCAGGCGCCTGCCCAGCGGTAGACGGTGACATTGACCGTTGCGTCTTGCATGTTTGCCCTCCCCTGGGGCTTTTCGCTTCGCCGATTCATGGACGAAAGCGTAACGGCCACAGAGGGCACAGCAACATTCGGAAAAACCCCTAGGGACGCGCTGAAGTATTCACACCGTCGCGTTACACACAGATTTTTCGTGATGCCAGGCGCGGCGCGCGGCGGCGTGAATATTTCAGCGCGTCCCTAGGATACGTAGAATCGCGCATACCGCTCCATGGCTGTTCACGTAGGCTTTGAAAGAGCCTATTGCCTTGTGTCCCGAAACTAGCATGGAGCAGACAATGGATGAGTCCCGTCGGGCACTGATTGCGGAAAACATCAACCTCCTGTCACAGCTACGCACGCTGATCACTCAGACGTCGAGCAGCACCTTTCAGCGCCAGCATCCCGATCTTGGTAGCGGCAGCATCGGTGAGCAGGTCCGACACGTGCTCAACCACTATGAGTCCCTCTTGAGAGACTGCACGACGGTCGACTATGAGAACCGCACGCGGGGTTCCAGTGTCGAGACCGCTCCCTCATTCGCGCTGTTTCGAATCGACGAAATAAGTCAGGAACTACAGCAACTGGCGCAGGGTAGCGGTCCTTCCCGTGTGCGCATGCCTGAGACTGTGACCATTTCCGGCCAGAAGCGCCGCGTCCATCTTGATTCGACCATGGAGCGGGAACTGTCCTTTCTGGCCAGCCACACCACCCACCACCTGGCGCTGATACGGATACTCGCAACCGTTGCAGGATCAAGGGTTCCCAGTGGGGTGGGTATCGCAAAATCAACTCAGGATTATCGGCAGAGTCTTGATCAGGGCGATGGAGCCGCTCAACCGCGACCGCTGGCTGCCGGCGACGTTTTCACCGGCAGAAAACGAGCATCGACTTAGTCACCTTGATAAAAAACGAAAAGATCCTGCGCAAGACGACGTCCTTGAAGTCGCGCTTGTACGATTCGTGATTGCATGGACCTGCCTACGTAGATTCCCCAACTACCGGTATGAGAGCCGGCACCTAGACTTTTTAAGTTGAGTACAACCAAAAGCCTGGGAGGGCATCGCATGACCGAGAGAGCAGAAAAACGACAACACCTGTTAAGTGCCTTGTCCTGCGGCGTCGTTGCCTCCGCTCCATTGCTGTTGGTGGCCGTTTACGGCTCAAGTGCGAGCTTAGGTGCGGCGGAGCTGATCGAGCAACAATCATCAAGGCTATCAGCACTGATTCAGCCGGTGGCTGAGGGAGAGGCCGAAGGCGAGGCTGAGGGAGAGGCTGAGGGAGAGGCCGAGGGTGAGGCTGAAGGGGAAGCTGAAGGCGAAGCATCCGCCGAATTGCGTGACGCCGTTGCGCGTCCCGCCGACTATCAACCCTATGAAGGTGAACAGGCGGCACTGCTGGCAAGAGGCGAAGAGCTTTTCTACGACAACAGCCTGTCGACCAACGGTATGGCTTGTGCCACCTGCCATATGGCGAGTTCCGGTTATGCAGATACCTTCGCCCAGCCGTTTCCTCACCGAGTGGGAATGGCACTTACGGACTTCGGCATGACTGAAGTTCATCTGGACGAAATGATCCAGATCTGCATGGTTGCCCCAATGGCTGCCGAACCATTGGCCTGGGATTCAGAAGATCTCGCAGCGCTGGTTGAATACATGAAAGTAGAGCAGGAAAAATTCCGGGAGCGATAAGGAAGCGCTGCAGTCTTCCCCACTTCCTTAAGGAGACACTGATCGATGTCCCTATTAGCGCTGCTCATTGCAGCGCTTTTTTTATTTCCACGCCTCGTGGAAACAAAAAAATGATCGGGGTGGCCTCGAGATCGATCTCCTCCCGGAGGAAAAGCCCGGAAGCAGTATCGTCCGTGCACTGGGCATGGACCGCCTCACGGTCGTCGATCTCCACCAGCGAGTAGCGTGTCTCGCCCTTGAACGCGTGGTTGTCCCACTCGATGATATCCGCCGGCTTGAACACACGTTCGGCGGTGCCGGCGATAAGTCGTTCCCGCAATCGATGATGCGGCTAATGAATGACCGACGCTCGCCGATAACGTGGAGTAGCTCACGGTCGTCCCGACCGGGGCCATTTAGACTCTAATCTCTTCCTTGGAGAACCTGTCCCATGCGCGCCGCGCTCGTCGACTCAGGCCATCACGATCTGTCCGAACTGTACCGGCGGGGAGACCGCCTGTCCGTGGTCGTCTTGTGGATGATCGCTTTCGGGTCGCTGTTGCTGGCGACCGAGCACGGGACCTGGTTCGCCTGGTTTGTGGCCGGATTCCCGGCTGCCGCCATTCCCACGGCACTGGCTCGACTGGCACCGGGCGCCCGCATCACCCGCATCAGTGTGGGTGTCGCCTACATGGTGCTGGCGGGGCTGACCATCCACCAGACACAGGGCATGCTGGAGCTGCACTTCGGTATTTTCGTGCTGCTGGCATTCCTGCTGGTCTATCGCGATTGGCTGCCCATTGTCGTTGCTGCCGGGGTGATCGCGGTTCACCACCTGGTTTTTCATCACCTGCAGCTTGCCGGAGCGCCGGTCTACGCTTTCCCGCCGGGAGCCGAGATGGGTCTTGGCATCGTGCTGATCCACGCCGCCTACGTGGTTTTCGAGACGCTGGTGCTCGTGTATCTGTCCCTGACTTTTCGACGTGACGCCCTGCAGGGAGCCGAACTCAACCAGATTGCGACCAACCTGCGGGATGGTGGCACCGTCGATCTGCAGTATCGCTTTCCGAACCCCACAGGCTCCGCGACCGTGGGTATGCACACGTCCCTGGAGCATATACAGACCACTTTACGCAGCGTGTCAGGGGTGATGACGCGCCTTGGGGAACTCGGTCGGCACGTACAGCGCGGATCGGAAGAAACGTCGGAGAGCGCGGCAGAGCAATCCACTCGCACCACGGAACTGGCCGCCGCAGTCACGGAGATGAGCACATCCATTCAGGAAGTGGCCCGCAATACTGCCGACATGGCCGGCGCCACCGAGGAGACGGATCAGCTACTCGGCGATGTTCGAAGCACCGTCCAACGAGCAAACAAGGTGATCGCCGAACTCGCACAGCGGCTCCGGGACAGCAGCGAGCAGATTCAGCGCCTCGAGGATCGCAGCCAGAACATCGGTGTGGTGGTGGGGGTGATCCGTGAGGTCACCGAACGGACCAATCTGCTCGCCCTTAACGCGGCTATCGAGGCGGCCCGGGCGGGCGAACATGGTCGTGGTTTTGCCGTGGTGGCGGACGAGGTGCGCAACCTGGCCCGCCAGACCCAGACCTCCGCCGGCGAGATAGAAACGCTGATCAGGCAACTGCAGGAAGAAACCGCCCAGAGCACGGCGACCATGCTGGATGGGGTGAGAGATTCCTCCCGCAGCGCCGATGAAATGCAGACCGCATCCGGCGCACTCGACGAGGCCATCGAACGGGTTTCCAGGATTTCCCGGACCAGTATCGAAATCGCCGCCGCAGCGGAACAGCAGAGCCAGGTGGCCGACGAGATCGACCGCCGCCTCGCGGATATCGACGTGACGGCGGCCAGCAACAGGGAACGGGCCAAGGCCTCCACCCGCTCAGCCAACGAAATCGCCAAAGCAGTCACCGGGGTCACCCAGGAACTCCAGCGGTTTCGAATCTAGTGTCTCCCGGGCCCGGTCGATGTTCAGGTAAGCTAGTGTGCCCCGTTGTTAATCCTGTAGCATTCAGAGTGTGACTGAGCCGACAGGGCAAGGCGCGACCCGCAGTGAATGGCCAGCCCTTTACAAGGGGCGCAACACCGCAATGTCGACTCAGACGCACTCCCGAAGGGCGAGCCGGAAAGCGCTCATCTGCGGCGTTAGGCCTCTTGGAAAGGCAATAAGCATTCCCGGCGAGCTCTGCCTTGCAGCTAAGCGCTTTCCGACCCGCTGAATGTTACAGGATTAACGACGGGGTACACTAGGCGGGCACTGATGGATCTGGATTGTTTGCATGCCCTTGAAACTGCTCGCCGTCGGCGACCTGCACCTGGGTCGCCGCCCCGGAGGATTACCGGAGTTCCTGCGGAGCCCCGAGGCGAGTCGTCCGCTCTCACCCGCGGCCGCCCTGAATCATCTGGTGGATACTGCCATCGCGCGCAGCGTTGATGTGGTGGCCTTCGCCGGCGATGTGGTGGAACAGGAAGACGACTTCTTCGAAGCCTATGGCGAGCTGCGGCGGGCGGTGCAAAGGCTGCACGCCGCCGGCATCAAGGTGGCCGCCGTGGCAGGCAATCACGACGTGCAGGTGCTGCCGGCGCTGGCCGACGAGTTAGCCGATTTCCGGCTGCTGGGTCGGGACGGCCGTTGGGAGAATCTGCCTCTTGAGGGTGCAGATGGCACCGGGGTGAATCTTTGCGGCTGGTCCTTCCCGAGCCCGGTTGTCAGAACCAGCCCCTTGTCCGGGCAATCACTCCCACGAGACACCGGTCCGACACTGGGCCTGCTGCATTGCGATCGGGATCAGTCTTCCAGCCCGCATGCGCCGGTGCGCAGCAACGAGCTAAGCGACGCCGGCGTCGACGCCTGGCTGCTGGGGCACATCCACAAGCCGGACGCCCTGAGCGTGAGCAATCCGATGGGTTATCTGGGCTCTGTCACGCCCCTGCGCGCCACGGAAACCGGTGCCCATGGGCCGTGGTTGGTGACGGTAGGCCCAACTGGACTCGATGACCTCGTCCAGTGGCCGCTGGCCCCCTTGCGTTGGGACTCCATCACTGTACCCATCGACAACATGTCCGATGCCATCGCGGCGAGAAGCAGGATGCTGGATGCACTGAAGCGTCATGCGCAGCAGGTCATGGCGGCAGAGTTTCAACCCGAAGTGCTGGGCGTCCGCATTCGCTTTACCGGGCGCAGTCGACTGCGTTCATCAATCGAGGAACTGCTGTCCGGCGAGAACCTGGATGATGTCTCCGTCGTGGATGGTTTGCGCTGCTTCGTCTCGCGCATCGAATACGATCTGCGACCCGAGGCCGACCTCGATGAACTGGCCCGTCGCCATGATCCCGTCGGTCTCATGGCTCAACGCCTGCTGCTAATCGACCAAGCGCCGGATAACCCGCAACGACAGGCACTGCTTGATGACGCGCGTCGGCGTCTTGATGATGCGTCTACCGACAGGGCCTGGGATGTCTTGCCGTCTCCAGACTGGACTGACGAAGCGCTCTCGGATCTGTTGCGTGAGACCATCATCGGCGGACTGGATGCCTTGCTGCGTCAACGTGAGGATGATAGCGCATGAGGCTGCAAAGCCTTCATATCCAGCGCCTTGCCGGCATTGATCAGCCACTGTCAATTTCTGATCTTCCAGATGGACTCACCGTCGTCAGTGGACCGAATGCCTCCGGCAAGAGCAGCCTGATTCGGGCACTACGTCATCTCCTCGCGCCAGCAGGAAACGACCCCGCAGGGCTGGTGCTGGCAGCCGATATCTGGCTCGACGGCGCGCTATGGCGCGTCGAGCGGACCGGCAGCTCGATCGAGTGGTTCCGCGACGGCAAACCCCAACTCCCACCACCGCTCCCCGATCCGGACGCCTTGGACGCCTACCTGCTGCAGGTGGATAACCTCCTGCGAGCAAGCCGTGATGATGAAAAACTGACCCGCCGTTTTCTGCAGACCCTGGCAGGTGGCTTCGACCTGTCGGCACTCGCCTCGGAAAAGGGCCCATTTCACGTCCAACCGGGGCGCGACCGCCAGCTTGCCCAGCAACTGCGCGATGCAGAGTCACAGCTGAGCACCGCCATCCGGGAGAACCGTCGTCTTCTTGACGAGCGCAGGCGGTTGCCAGAACTGGAAACCCGGATCGGGCAGGCAGAGCAGGCCGGGCGCATCGTCACCCGCTGCGATAGCGCCCTGGCGTGGCTTGAGGCGCGACGACAGCGTCTGCAGATGGAGGAACGGCTCAACACTTACCCCCCGGGAATGGAGCACTGTCCGGCCCCCACCACGCTCGAGGACACGGAGGCAGCCCAGTCCACGGCCCGGAAACGGCTCAATGAGGCGCAGCAGGATGAAGCCGATGCGCGCGAGCGTTTGCGATCCAGCGGATTCACGCAAACCGGCGACCTGCCGGACAGCTCCCTCGCCAGAAGCTGGCTGGATCGCCTCAAGCGACTGGACGATCAGCTTGCCCGCGCCCGGGAGGATCAGGCCGCCGCGGACGCCACATGTTCCGACCGACGGCCGGCTGCGACGGCGCCGGAGCAGGATCTGCTGGCCCCGGGGCCAGAGTGGCTCCGGGCCGTGGAGCAGGCGGCCGACAGCCTGAACCAGGCCCGGGAGCGACTGCGCCTGCTGGACGCCGAAGACGCCTCACGTAATGCCGGCGAGGCCGACGCCCGGGACATGGCAGACCAGCGGCGCGGCCAACGCCGACAGTATCTGCTGGGATCCACCCTCATCGTTGCCGGTTGTGCGCCTGCGCTGGGGCTCGTCATGTTCGGCGGTGACGGACTGCTCCGCATGCTCGCGGTGATCGGTGTGCTACTGCTGCTGGCGGGCCTCGCAGTCATCGGTCGGCCCCATTTCACCCCGCAGCCTCAGTCCCGGGCAGGCGCGGCCAGAGCCTTAAGGGATCAGGCCGAACAGGATGCCGCCAGGGCCCACGATGCATTGTCGGCGCTCGCCGTCGAGGCCGGTCTGCCGCTGGAAGGTGAAATCCTCCCCGGCACCAGCCTCCGTCTTGCCCATCAACTACATGATCTTGATCAGCTGTCACGAACAAGAGCAAGCGCCATGGCTCGGGTTCGCGAGCTGGAAAGCCAACACGGGAAGCTGCGCGAGCAGCTGCACGGCTACCTGGCGGATTTCGACCTGTCTCCGGGAGCAGAGTCCGATACCGACCGTCTCACCAGCGCCTGTGATGCCCTCGAGAGCCGCACCCGTATTGCACGGGAGGCGAGAGCGGAGCTACAGCGCACCGCGCGTGCAATCCAGCAACATCAGGACGACCTGCACCAGGCGCAGGAACGCCTTGCTGCGCTCTACCAGGCCTGTGGTCTTGATGTGAACGATCGAGTCGCCATGGACGAAAGGATTCGCATGCGCGACGCATGGCAGCAAGCGTCAGAGGCCTACCGCCAGGCGATGGCCGGCGAGCAGTCCCTTGCGCGGCAACTCGCACAGGATGATGCCCTGCGGGAGGCCGTCGAGGCTGACGACGAGGCCACCATTCGAGCAGAACGAGACAGGGCCGCGCAAGACGCCGAGGATCTTCACGCCTTGATGGATCGACGGGCCAGCCTCCAGGCGGAACTGCGCGGTGTGGAGGCCGCCCACCCTCTGGAGAGGGCTCGTGCGGAACGGGATCAACTCCGGGATGATCTCTCACGCCGCCGGAATGAGCGCATGCGGGCTGAACTTGGCCGATGGCTGGTCACCACGGTGGAGTCGGAAAACCGACGCCTGCATCAACCCGAAGCGGTTCGTCTCGCCGATGATTACCTGCGAACCTTCACCCATCATCGGTTTGCCCTTGAGCTTGACGAGGCGGGACAGCCTTGCGCCCGTCATCTTGCAACGGGCGAGCGACGGTCACTTCCGGAATTGTCCGTTGGCACGCGCATGCAATTGCTGATTGCACTGCGGGTTGCCTGGGCCAGAACCCGCGAGGGTAACGGCCCGCGCATGCCCTTGTTTCTGGACGAGGCACTGACGACCACCGACCCCGAGCGATTCAACAGCATCGCCCAGGCCCTGGGGAGCCTCGCCGCAAAAGACCAGAGACAGATCATCTATCTCACGGCGCAACCGGAAGATGCCGAACGTTGGCGCATGGCAACGGGAGAGCCGCCGCATCGGGTGGTTTTGGGCGGCACTGACGGCGGCACCCGGATGACCGCCGAGCAGCTACGGCCCATTGCGGCACCAAGGATCCCGCCACCTGCCGACGCCGACGCGGCGGCCTACTCGGAGCATCTGGCAGTACCGCCCATGGTTCCCGCAGACGATCCCGGGTTGATCCACATTTTTCATTTGCTTCGGGATGACCTGCCCCTGCTGCACCGCTTGCTCCAGGACTATCGGGTAGAAACACTGGGGCAACTGGAAAGCCTGCTGACGCAGCAGAAAGGCATGGGCGCCGTACCCACCGAAAAGGCCGAATCGCTTCATCATCGCTGCGGGCTGGCGCGGGAATGGTGCGCGGCCTGGCGTCGCGGACGCGGCAGACCAGTTGACCGGACAACACTTGAACAGTCCGCGGCCAGTGGCTGGTCCACGCTCATCGGCCCCCTCGCCGAGCGGGCCAAGGCCGTCGATGGCGACGCCGATCGGCTGATGCAATCCCTGCAGCAGGAATCCATCCACGGTCTCGGCAAGAAACGCCTGACCCAGTTCCAGGAATGGTTGTTAGATGAGGGATACCTGGACCCCACGCCCCGCTACGATCGGGATGGTCGCCACAGGGCAGTGACGGCCTCACTATCCGCCGAGCAGGCAGGTGACGCCGCCGAACTCATCAATTGGCTCGAATCCGCAGTCCCATCGAACGATCCCCCTCTCCGCTGAAAACCCCACCGGGGTCCTGGTCCTTTCGGGATCGTTTGCATATCCCGGTGCGGTCCATCGTTTCTGCGACAGACCACACATAACGCACGTGTACATGTCTATATCCTGATTTGTACAGTTGCTGTATAGCTTTTCTTTTTGCGGATGGCCATTCGGCTACCCGTCACCTGCTTCAAGGAAAACAACAAATGTTCAACAGGCATCTCAGCGTGGGTCAACGCCTTGGACTCGGCTTCGCTCTGGTCCTCTCTCTATTGATCATGGTGACGCTGGTGGGCGTCCAGCGCGTCGGCGTCATCGACAGCACCCTCACCGAGGTGGACGAGGGTGCAACCTTGAAGCAGCGTTACGCCATCAACTTTCGCGGCAGCGTCCATGACCGTGCCATTGCGATTCGCGATGCGGTGCTGGAAGAGAGCAATGCCGGCCTGCAACGACACCTGAACGACATCGAGGTACTGAAATCCTTCTACGCCGAGTCGGCGGAGCCCATGAACCAGTTGTTCGATGCCCAGGGAGCAAGTGCCCAGGAACAACGCCTGCTCGGGGACATCCAGGCCATCGAGCAGACCACGCTTGCCCTCAGCGATCGCCTGATCGCGCTGAGGCAGACGAACGACATCGGCGCTGCCCGGACATTTCTGCTGAATGAGGTCTCCCCTGCCTATACGGAGTGGCTGAACCGCATCAATGCCTTCATCGATTATCAGGAAGCCAGCATCGCCACCGACATCGCCCGGGTGCAACGCACTGCCAGCGATTTCAGCATGCTGATGCTGGTTGTTGCCGGTATTGCCGTGCTGCTCAGCATCATCGTGTCGCTGCTGATCATACGGCGGTTGAAATCCGTCCTCGGGGGCGAACCGGAGGAAGTCGCAGCCGTGATCCGCAAGATCAGTCAGGGACACCTGGCCACGGCGATACATACTGATTACCCACGCAGTGTAATGGGCGAGCTCAAGGGTATGAGCGAGCGCCTGCGGGAGACCATGACGGAGGTCCGCTCGGCGGCGGACAACCTGACCGGCGCCGCGGCGGGCCTGCTCGAGGCATCGGAGAGCAATCGCAACCAGATTCGCCAGCAGTCCGAGGGAACGACCCAGATGGCCGTGGCCACGAACGAAATGGCGGCGTCGGTGGCCCAGGTGGCTGGTAATGCCAACAGGGCGGCAGAAGCGACCCAGAACGCCGATGAAGGTGGTATGCGGGTCAATGCCGAGGTTCGACAGACTGCGGAAGCCATCGAGAAGCTGGCAGACACGCTGGAGGATGCCGCCGGCAGCGTTCAGCAGGTCTACAAGGAAAGCACCGAAATCGAAACCATCGTGGAGGTGATCCAGGCTATCGCCGAGCAGACCAACCTGCTGGCCCTGAACGCTGCCATCGAGGCGGCCCGCGCCGGCACACACGGTCGAGGCTTTGCCATCGTCGCTGACGAAGTGCGCGCCCTCGCCTCACGGACCCAGGATTCCACCCGCGAGATCAGCAACATGATCGACAAGCTCCAGGAAGGCACCGGCAAGGCGGTGAAGGTCATGGAGAACAGCCGCGAACTGGCTCAGACCACGGTGGCGCAGACCGCCCGCACAGAGGCGTCAATTGCCGGCATACGCGAGGACATCTCGTCCATCAACCAGATGAATACCGAGATCGCAACGGCAGCCGAGCAGCAAAGCCGTGTCGCCGACGAACTCAATCAGAACATCAACCGGATCACCGAGGCGACCGAGATCACAGGCGACGTCTCCGACCGGGTGGCGGACGCCAGTCGCGACCTCTCAAGCCTCGCCGATCAGTTGACAGAGAAAGTGGCTTTCTTCAAGTCCTGAGCCGGCGACAGATGGCATTGCAGGACCGGTTGCCACTCAACCGGTCCTGTTCACCAGGGGCTTACGGCCTTGACGCAAGCGCTGGGCGGTCGTCTCGTAGACCGCCAGCATGGCGGGCACCAGGAACAGCACGATGCCCGTTGCCACCCCGAGGCCGAAGGCGATTGCCACCGCCATGGGAATGAGGAACTGGGCTTGCAGTGAGGTTTCGAAAATCAACGGCAGCAGTCCGCCAATGGTCGTGAGCGTGGTCACGATAACCGGTCGCAGGCGCTGGCGCGAAGCCTCCACCAGGGCATCCAGCACATCACCCTCGGGATTCTCATCCCGGATATCCCGATAGAACACGGTCAGGATGATGGAATTGTTGACCACGATGCCGGTCAGGCCGAACAAGCCGAAGAGTGAGAGTATGGTGAGATCCAGCCCCATCAGGTAGTGCCCGGCAAAGGCACCCACCAGGCCGAAGGGAATCACCGCCATCACCAATAGCGGCCAGCCGTAGGATCCAAACACCGCCGCCAGTATCAGATAGATCAGGGCCAGGGCCAGGATCAGCCCCATACGCATGTCGGCAAGGGTCTCCTCCTCGTCCGCCGCCCGCCCCTCGAAACCGAAACGCAGCCCATAACGCTCGGACAGCTCGGGTAGAAAGCCGGATTCCAGATCACCGAGAATCTGGTTTGCGTTGGCCACATCCGCATCCACATCGGCACTGACACGCACCGCGAGACGGCCATCGAAATTGCGGATAGAGTCAAAGCCCCGGCGTGCCTCGAGTTCCACCATGTTGGCCAAAGGCACCCGCTGGCCATCGGGCAGCTGCAGCTGAAAATCGAACAGGCTGGCAAGCTCATCGCGCTCGCTCGCCGCGAGCCGCACACGAACCTCGATTTCCTCCCGTCGCTGGTGGAAGATCTGCACCAGCTCGCCACCGAATGCGGCGCGCAGTTGCTGGCCCACATCCTCGGTGGTCAGGCCCAGCCGACGCCCCTCGGAGCGCAGCCGATAGACCCATTGCTCGGCGCCGTAGGGAAGATCGTCGGCAATACCGCTGACACCCTGGAACAGCCGTAGCCGGTCCTGCAAGTCCATGGCCGCCCGCTTGAGCTGGTCCGGCGTCGTACCTGTCAGCCGGATATCGATGGCCGAACCCGGTGGTCCTCCCTCCCGTTCACGAATTGTCAGATTTTCCAGACCCGGCGCCGGCGGGGTGCGCGCCTCCCAGGCCCGCAGGAACTCCCGGTTGCGCACGGTCCGGGACTCCGGCGAAGTCAGTTCCACCATGATCGCGCCGAACTGATCCCCCATGCGGATACTGGCCGGATCGGACGCAACGGTCTGGCCGATATGGACGACATGCGTGCGCAGCACACCGCCGCCATATTCTTCATCGGTCTCGATCAGGCTGCGCTCAAGATCAGCCAGATAGGTCTCTACCCGGGACTGCGGGGTGCCGGCCACAAAAGAGACGTTCGCATGAACAATGTTGCCCTCGACGGACGGAAAGAACGTAAACGGTAGTCGTCCGGCGGGAACCAGGGCCATGGAGACTGCGAGTATGCCCACCGCTGCGGCCAGGGTCGCCCAGCGGTAATCCAGTGCCGCAGAGACAGCACGGCGGAACGGCCCATCGCGGAAGCGGTTGAAGACGCCATCGATACGCTCGCGGGTCTTGCTGGGCGCCATGCCCTCACCCCGCTCGAAGGTGCGTCGCAAGTGGCCAGGCAGAATGAAAAAGGCCTGGATGATGGAGGCCGCAATCGCACAGACCACCACCAGGGGAATGGAAAAGAGGATGTTGCCGATAGGCCCACCAATGATCATCAGGGGCAGAAAAGCAGCAATGGTGGTCAGGGATGCAGCCATCACCGGCACCAGCATCCGCCGGGCGCCGTTGATCGCGGCCTCCGCCGGTGCCTCCCCCCCCTGGTAGCGGGCAAGGGCGTTTTCCCCTACCACGATGGCGTTATCGACAATGATGCCAAGGGCCATGATCAGACCGAACAGGCTGATCATGTTGATGCTGCCACCGGCAAGCAACAGGGCCACCATGGCGGCGAGAAACGAAACGGGGATACCAAGCCCCACCCAGAAGGCCAAGCGGGAGGACAGGAACAGCAGCATCACTGCTACCACCAGCAACAGACCGCCTGCGCCGTTCTTCAGCAGAAGCTGGATGCGTTCGAGCAGGAACTGCCAGAACTCGTCGAAGACGGAGAGTTGCACGCTGCTCGGCAGAGTACCGGGCCGCTCGGCCATGAATTCATCGAGAATACGCGCCGCGGCAAGGGCATCCTCACGCTCGGCACGTTGCAGCAGCAACTCGATGGCTGGTCGTCCCTCATAGCGCAACCGCACGGTGTTGTCCCGATCCGCTCGGCTGACAGTGGCTATGTCCCCGAGGTTGACGGTGTTACCGCCGGGTAGCGTCACCGGAAGGTCTTCGAAAGCCGCAGCGGTGCGCGCCTGATCGAGCCCCCGCAAGCGCCGGGCAACATCGCCCTCGCCCACCTCGCCGGCGGGCAGATCGAGACTCTGGCGGGCAATGAGACCAGCGAAATCACGGAAGCTCAGGTTCAGGTCCAGCAGACGACTCTGGGGCAATTCGATGCGGATCTCCTGGTCGGCCAGACCAGTGATCTCGATGTTCGCGACCCCCCGTTCCAGCAGTTCGTCCTCCAGGGTTCGAACCAGCTCCCGCAGCTCCAGGGGATCCACGTCGCCCGTGACCAGTACACGGGCGATGGGGTCATAGCGCACCACCCGGGTGACTGTCGGTTCGCGAGCATCCGCCGGCAGATTCCTGACACGGGCCACCCGGTCCTTGATGGACTCCGTGGCCTCGCTGATGTCGATGCCCTCCTCCAGCTCGAGGATGATGGTTGCCATGTTTTCGCCGGAAACGGAGGTCATGGTCCGCAGGCCATCGAGATCGCGCAGCTCGTCTTCCAGCGGAGCGGTGATGGCGTCTGCCACGTCTTCCGCCGTGGCACCCCGCCATTCCACCTGCACCTGCACGAAATCCAACTCGAAGCTGGGGAAAAATTGGGTGTTGAGCTGCTGCAGGGCCCAGAGACCGGAGATGATCATGAGCAGCATGATGAGGTTGGCGCCAACCGGATGCCGGGCAATGAAGGCGATCCACGACCGTTCCTCCGGTGCCGCCGTCGGGTTCATGTGCCGTCACCACGCTCTACGGCCCGGACCGACAGGCCCTCCATGGCCTGGGGCAACTGGGTGACCACAACAAGATCGTTGTCCTGGAGCACATCGCTTCGCACCAGCACCCCACGCCGTCCGTCAGGCATGCGGGCTTCGCCGATGCGCTCGATGCTTACCGCTTCCATCCGCCCGTCGCGGACACGATAGATACGGGTGGTCTCATACAAGGCTTCGAATGGCAGCAGCACGCTGTCGGGCTCCGCGGGCAGTGTGAGCTCGAGGGTGGCGAATCGACCCAGCAGCAGGTCAGCACCCGGGGGAATGGCGAACAGTGCATCCAGTCCGCCCTGCCCGGGGTCGGCGCGACCCGCCAGGCGCGATAGGCGGACGGGGACTGAGGCCCCGTCCACCACGGCGTGGGCCTCAAGCTCTCCGGTCTGCAATGCCTGGCGCAGTCGAGCCACATGGGTGCTGGTCACCATGGCACGGATTTCCAGTGCGTCGCTGTCGTACAGCGCCACAAGCACCTCGCCGGGGCCGACGCGGTCTCCCGGTGCAACGTGGAGATCGGCGATACGCCCGTCGAAGGGCGCCGCAACGTTACTACGAGCCAGATTCAGCTCGGCCCGGGCAGCAAGTGCCTGGGCACGTTGAAGCCGCGCCTCGAGCTGTGCCAGACGGGCATCGGCACTGGCTACCGCCAGCCTGCGCGCGCTCACCGCGAGTATCTGCTGCTCCAGATTACGACTGACCTGGTCGACTTCGGCCTGGGAGGTGAAGGCCTCAGACGCCAGATTGCTGATACGCTCCATCTCCCGCCGAACAATGGCCAGCAGCCGCTCTTCGCTCTCCAGATCGCGGCGGTCGCCGACGATGCGCTGACGCTCCACTGCAAGCTGCGCCTCAAGGTCCGCCACCTCCGCACGGCGCTCCCGCAGGGCGAGCTCCAGCTCCTCGGGATCAAGCCGAATCAGCGGATCACCGGCGGCCACACTGTCACCCTCACGAATGAGTACCTCGGCCACATCCGCCTCCACGGCCGAGCGAAGGGTGGCAGCGCGGGGTGACTCGATGAACCCGTGCAAGCGCAGAATGGGCGCATGTGCACCCCGGACAGCTTGCACCGCTTCAACGGGCCATGCCCGCTCCTCCGCCGGGACCGGCACCGTCTCCGGTCGGGTAGCCATCAGGGCAGCAACAACGAGGATCGCCGATCCGAGGATCAGCAGGGGCAGGAGGCCCCGAAACAGACGACGGGCTATCGACATTACATTCCTTCGCGCTGACAATGGGGTTCATCCCCGGCAGCCGCAAAGATACCATCGGCCAGCGGGCAACGCGTAACGCGGAGTGCGCCAATGCAACAGGATCTCAAGCAGCGCCGGGAGACGCTGGAAAAACAACGCGACGCTCTCGCCGAGAGATTGCGCAAGATCAATCTGGATTTTCGCCGTGGGCTGGACCGGGATCTGGATGAACAGGCCCAGGAGCTTGAGAACGCCGAGGTCCTTCAGGAAATAGCCCGCGTCACCGCAGAGGAACTCAACCGGATCGAACTCGCGCTGCAGCGCATCGAGCAGGCCATGCGACACCAGCAGCAATAACGACGTTAGTGTCCCATCCCCCGGAATGCGAACTGCCTGAAAACCGGACTGGATTGCCGCTCTTCCAGCAGTTCGAGTTCGCGAACCAAGGTCGACCCACGCACTTCGACCCGGTATTCGGTGGCGACCTGCATGGGTGGCACGACCAGGGTCTCATCAGGCTTGCCATCGGGATCTGCCTGTAACAGCAGGCTTTCGCGGGGATCGGTGGTGGCCATGTCCGGATTCAGAACTGCCGCCATGACCGGCAGGGGCTCTGTGCCAAGCAGCTCCACGCCTATACGCATGCCCGCGCCACCTTCGCGTTTGAGCCAACGAACCACCGCCGTCTCGCCGCGGCCACCGTGCCCGCCCTCGATATGACTGAGCAGCACGATCTCACCGACACGGGCCCGGCTGCCGGAATTCTCCGGGCAATGCAGGCAGTAGCCTCCGGGGCTGCGATTCACGAGATGCCAGCCTCGCTCCTGTTCAGTCTCTGCATCACCGTATTCGCGACCTGAGAAACCCTCCACCGGGGCTGCGACCAGGTGTTCGGCGTCGGCACGTAGCTGCGATGAAATTTCCCAGATGTCGTCGTCCAGGTCTTCCGCGCCTTCCCAGGTGAGTTCAGTAGCACCGAAGTCGCTGCCATTGCCCACCGGCTCAGTCGCAGCTTTCTCCGAGGCAACCTCCAGGACACGGCGAATGCGGCTAAGCCCGAAGACCAATGAAACGGAACCGCGTTGAGGTGATCTGTCGAAGGCACGGCTGGTGGTCCGGGCAAGCGCATCAATCATGTCCTGCATGGTGGTGGCATCGTCATCACCCCTGTCATCGCCCCCCCGATCAGTCCGCAATTGCTTGTCGCGGCGTTCACTGAGCACGCGACAGAGCCCATCCGTCTGCAGGTAAAGCGCATTCTCCGTTGGCTGCCCCTGGGCAGCATCAACGGGACACGGCTCTTCATCACCTTCGGCATTCACCAGGAACGCCGGTCCACCCTTGCCATCAACCTCGCCGAACACCGCATATCGCGCAAGCTCGCCAAGCATCCGATGCACGACCTGGACCCGGCCACGGGGCATGCGCCACGGGTCACAGGCCGCTGTCAAAAGCAGTTGCTTGTATACGTCGTCGACGCTGCGTCGTCCATCCAGAGCCGGTATCGGACGACGATGAATGCGCTGGGCCGAGGCGACCCGCCAACTGCCGTGCAGGGTGATCCAGACTCCCGGAGGCGGGCGACGGTAGAGTTGCCAGCATTCCATCAGCACCACGCCTGTGTGACGACAGACACCAAGCTGCGCCCTGGCGCGCTGACCCCGCCGCAACCCGAACAGGCCACGCGGGTCGGTGAGCAGGACGAGCCGATAGCCACGTACCATGGCCTCGGACAACTGAAACAGCAAACGCGCAGCCTGGGCACTGCGACTGGGCAGGGGCAATGGCTGCAGGTGATAGCGCTTGCGCAGACTGTCCACCACGTAGGCGACGATGCGCTCCAGCTGGGTCAGGTGGCCAAGTCGGGCCTCTGGTTTGAGCTTGGTAGCGGAAGCCGCCTCCAGGACATCCAGAATACGCCGACCGGTGACGTTCGGGTCCGCGACAGGCAACTGTGCAAGCCATTGCTCCACGGACTTGGGCCGCTCATCGAAACGGTCTCGGTCCGGCCTGCCGCTCGGCAGGCTGCCCGAGTCTACACTGGCAAAGCTCATCGATTGCACCAATGACGAAACTCATCCATGCGCTGGGGGCGACTCCTGAATACCACGGGGATTCGATCTGCAAGATTACATGAGGCAGGAAGGATGGGCGAGACGTATGCGGGTTTGAAACGAAAAGCCCCGGTCGATTGCACCGGGGCTCTGGATAGACACTCATGTCCGGACGTCGCTGTCCGGTATTACCCGCCGAAGCTGTGCGTTCGGGGACAGGAAACTGACGCGATCCAGGGCTGCATGGACGCTACGAACGGCCGCCCGCACGGCATCCCCGATGGCCCTGTTGCGCAACTCGATAGCCTCGCGACGAATGCGCTCCGCCTCGTGGTACGTAACCCGATAAAACTGCTGATCATGTCGCACGATCCACCTCACCGATCCAGAATGCCCAATAATGGTGCGAATTATTGCACCGCAACATAAGTATCGGACAAGAGACCTGAAATAGCTAGGTGGAATTAGGACTAATTCTTTTTCTTACGGGGACTTAATAGAAAATCAGAATGTTCGACGCAGGTCACGAAAGCTCGTAAAAAGCCGCTGGCTTCGACAAGATCGCGGCCAGATTGCACCAACTTTGTGCGATTTATCAAGCCGTTTGCCGCCCCTGATCAGAAGCGGCCAGGCAGCTGATAGAGCAACATCTGATATTCCTCGGTCACGTCCAGGCCCTGGTTGACCAGAAGGCGGTCATCCTCCACCCGCCAGTCCAGCCTGTAGCGCCCATCAACTTCGGCGATCAGACCAATGTCGGCCATGCTGCGCAGGAACCCATCCAGTTGCTGCTGCAAGGCGTTCTGCACGAACAGCGGAGACCCTTCCATCTGCGTCGCCGCCAGCCGGGCCAGGATTACGGTAAACCCCGGATCCATGTCCAACCGGCCACGCAGGCCCGCCTGCGGCCAGAACAGCCCCGGGCTTCCGAACTCGGCGATCCAGTCGGGTTGCACCGGAAACCTCGCCACGATATCCAGTACGTTCCCCAGGACATCAATCCGAACCGGGCCGATCAGCAGAGCCGGTTGACCCGCGAAAAGCGCGTCGAAATGGCGTGACAGGATGTCGACCAGAATCGCTGAATCCGCGTCCGCGCGCAGTGCCGGTTCGAGTTCCAGCCATGCCGCGCCATAGGCGTCGCGCTCCAGGCCCTCCAGCGATAGAGCGGCGGCGTGGGAGAAAGGCTCACCACCCAGCTCTCCCGCGGCCGTCATCTCCATCGCCACAGTGACGCCGTCATGGCCCTCCAGGAGCCGCAAGCCCAGTGTCGCGCCATCGACCCCCAGCGGTTCATCACCCGCATCGCCCAGAACCATGAGCGTTGGCCCCATGGCGAGATCCAGGTCGGCAAACCAGGCGCCATCAGCTTCGCGGTCCACCTCGGCCCGTATGCGCATTGAACGCCCGGTGAGGCGATCTGCGGCGAGTGCGTTATCCCATTCGTCGATGCTGCCATACAGCACGAATTCATCCAGATACCCGCCATTGCCCGCGGTGCTGCCGTTCAGGGCGATGCCGCGGAGAACCTGCTCCGAGTCCATGGCGTTATCGCGATAATGGAATTCGGCAAGGTTGATGGAATAATCCAGCCGATGCCGCTCCGGCCGGAGTACGCCACCTGCTTCAAAATCGCCGCTGCCAATCCCTGCCCGCACGCCGTGCTCCCATTCGAGCCAGGTCTCACCGAGTGTTCCTGCGACCTCCAGTTGGCCGTCTGACAAGGCGTAGCGGTAGCGGACATGGTCTGTATCTGTCCACAGATCGTAGGGCAGATCATCGGCACGATCATCGTGGTCAAGGCGGGTCCAGGCCGTGCCCTCGAACGCGGGCTGGGTGTAATCCCCGATCACATCGCCGGAGAAGTCCACCCGGAATATGCCGCGACCCGGCTCCGGATGATGGTCGCCATATTTTCTCAGCAGATGATGGGCAGGCTGTGTCACCTCGACCAGGCCAGCAGCAAGCCCGAAGCCGGGGCCACTGCCCTGCAGCATCACTGGCCCATGGTCGATGGACAGCGTCGCCTCGTACTCCAGGGGCGACGGGGGCAATCCGGCATCCTCCAGCTCCTGGCGATGGATGACATCCAGCGGCCCCCCGGGCAGGACGCGCAACCACACCCGTGTCTGCCGCAGGCTGCGGTCGATGGCAATATCCCGCAGTTCAACGCCCGCCACCCCGTCCAGAGCGGCAAGCGTCTCGCGCAACTCGGCCTCGACACGCTGACCACTCCAGTGCATGGCACCGAGATACAAGGTGAACAGTGCCAACGGCGCGCCGACCATGCCGATCAAAAGTCCCTTTTTCATGAAACACCCTGTTGCAACGCAAATCGATTCCGCATGCTACACGCAACGCCCGCCGTCCACCTCCAGACAGACCCCGGTGATGAAAGCGGCGTCATCCGAGGCAAGAAACAGGGCGGCCGAGGCTATGTCCGACGGCTGGCTGAGACGGCCCATCGGGATTCCCGAGATCACTGCCTCGCGACTGTTGTCGCCGAGAAACTGGTCGATCAGCCCCGTCTCTCCCATGACCGGATTGATGGCGTTGACCCGGATCTGTTCCGGCCCAAGCTCCACGGCCATGGACTTGGTGAGAATGACCGCCGCTCCCTTGCTGCCGTTGTACCAGGTGAGCCCCGGGCGGGGCCGAACGCCGGCAGTGGACGCCACATTGATGAAACAGCCACTGCCCTGACGACGAAATACCGGCACCACATGCCGCGCCGACAGGTAGATGCTCTTCACGTTGACTGCATAGACCCTGTCGAATGTGTCCTCGTCCACATCCAGCATGGGACCGTTTCGATGCGTGGTCCCGGCGTTATTGACCATGACGTGGAGCGTACCGAACCGGCTGACTGTGGATTCCACCAGTGACGCCATATCGTCGTTCTGACTGACATCAGTACGCACGGCCAAAGCCTCGCCACCCGATTCCGCAATCGCCTCGGCGACCCGTTCGGCACCCTCGAGATTGATGTCGGCGACGACGACTCGGGCACCCTGCCCGGCAAACCGCCGCGCGATGGCCTCACCGAATCCGGACCCACCACCGGTCACGACGGCTACCTTTCCGTTCAGACGCATGCTCTCCTCCCGCAATCCTGTTGTGTGTTATCGCGCCTCATCATAGAGCATTCGACAACAGACAACGCAGGCCACCAAGGGCACAATAGGAGCCGATCCCGGAACCCTGATGCGCGAAAGCGATGCAGACAGCAACCCAGAACGGACAGAACAACACGGCCTCGGACTGGCCGGCGAAGCGGCGGGTCACCCTGGTAGGGGGCGTCGTCAACTGCTTCCTCTCGGTGGGGAAGATTGCCGCCGGCATCTTCGGCCAGTCCCAGGCACTGGTCGCCGATGGCGTTCATTCCCTCTCCGATCTGCTCAGTGACGGCCTGGTGCTGTTTGCTGCCCGCTGGGGCAGCAAGGAAGCGGACGAGGACCATCCCTACGGCCACGCCCGTATCGAAACCGCGGCAACCGCCCTGATCGGCGCGCTGCTGCTCATGATTGGCGGCGGTTTCGTCTATGACTCGGTGATGCGTCTGCTGAATCCGGATCTCCTGCTGCATCCGGGATGGCTGGCGCTGATTGCCGCGGTGGCCTCCGTGGGCACCAAGGAGGCGCTCTACCACTACACCCTGAAGGTTGCCCACGACACGCGCTCACCGCTGATCGAGGCCAATGCCTGGCATCACCGCTCCGATGCGCTCTCATCCATCGTGGTGGTGGTCGGCGTGACGGGAGCCATGCTCGGTGCACCCTGGCTGGACGCCGTCGCGGCGATTGTCGTTGCCTTGTTTCTGGGCCGTATGGGCTGGCGGTTCATTCGCCAATCCATCGTCGAGCTGGTGGATACCGGCCTCGCCGATGACGAACTGCGGGAACTGGAGCAGGTGATCGACGCGGTGCCGGGAGTGCGCAGGCATCAGCACTTGCGCACTCGGCGCATGGGTGGCCAGGTGGTGATGGACGTCCATCTGATGCTGGATCCGGATATTCGCCTGTCGGAGGCCAACCGTATCGCCACCCAGGTCCAGCATGCCCTGCTCGGGCGGATTGACGCCGTGTCCGACGTGCTGGTGGGTATCAAGCCGGATAACGAGTTGGCAGATTCACCGGCAGACGCCTTGCCTCCCCGGGAGGTCATCACCGAGGATCTTTCCCGCGCCTGGAATGAGATCGAGGAACTACCGGAGCAGCGCACACTGACCCTGCATTACAAACCGTCCGGGGTGGATATCGATATCCTGGTCCGGCAGTCACCGGGAGGCGGCGATGTTGACACGCTTATGCGTCGCCTGGAGATCGCAAGTCACCACCTGCTCTACGTCGGCAGAATCCGCTTGCTGGTAGTGGAGGGGCAGGGACGCGGCTACGGGACCGATCCACACCGTTGAGTGATTGTTATCCAGCGCCGAGTTGCGCATCCGGGGCCAATGGACCGAGCATAGACCGAAATGCCACGCCGGGGCATCGAGGTCCCGACGCGACAGGGACCCTACGCCACCTCAGCCAGTCGGACCAGCGTGGCAGCCAGCAGACGGGCGCCATCCTCCGCCTGATCGGGGGTGATGCTTTCCGCCGGATGATGGCTGACACCGTCCTTGCACGGGATAAAGATCATCCCGGTGGGACAGTGCCGCGCCAAGTGAATGGCGTCATGGAACGCACCGGACATGAGCCGTGGCGCTTCCATGCACAGATCCCGCTCGGCGGCCTCGGCGACCGCCCCGGTCACCGCATCCGGAAATACAACCGGGTCGATCCGCGACAGCCGGGTGACCTCCACCGAACAGCCAGCCCATTCGCCCGCCGCAAGGTCGCGGAAGGTTGCTTCCAGCGCATCCAGCCTGGCCTGGTCGGGATCGCGAAGATCCACGGTAAACACCGCCTCATCGGGAATGGTATTGACCGAGTCCGGCGACACCCGGAAGCGGCCGATGGTGAACCGCGTTTCGTCGGCATCATCCCGGGCCTGTTCGCGTAGCGCGACTGCAAGCGCACAGGCACCCTCCAGGGCATCGCGGCGCGCCGCGCGGGGCGTGGTGCCAGCGTGGTTTGCCGTACCCCGCACGGTGAACTCGAACCAGCTCACCCCCTGAATACCCGTGACCACACCAGCACGGGCGCCAGCCCGCTCCAGTACGGGCCCCTGTTCGATATGCAGCTCCACGAACGCCGACATGGGCGTCGCGAAATCCGCAGTCGGCACGCCCTGCGCTTCAAGACGGGCAAGGCAAGCGTCGGCGGCTTCGCCGAAACTGATGCCCTCACCGTCGGTGAGCGCGCGGGTCTCCTCAAGGCTGCGGACGCCGACAAAACAGGCCGAACCGGAGGTACCCGGCGAGAACCGAACGCCCTCCTCGTTAGTCCAGGCCACGACTTCCAGCGGACGCCGGGTGGCGATTCTGGCTTCATGCACGGCCCGCAGCGCCGCAAGCCCGGCGAGCACTCCATAGGCGCCGTCGTAGGCGCCACCGGCCGGCTGGCTGTCCATGTGGCTGCCAGTGACGACCGGTGGCAGGTTTTCATCGCCGCCCGGCAAACGCAGAAACACATTTGCCGCCGCGTCCATGCGCACCGAGCAACCCAGCGCACGCCCTTGCTCAACCAGCCAGAGACGGGCCTTCACGTCATTTTCATCCAGGGCGAGACGACCCACCCCGCCGTCCGCCCTGGCACCCAATTGCGCAAGGTTGCGCAGGTCTTCCCACAACCGTCGGGAATCAACCGCAGCGGCGGCTCGGGCGGATTGATCAGGCATCAGTCATGTACCTCGAAATGCAGTTCTACGGGTTTGCAGTCATCTCCATTGATCGGAATAATATCCTGCGGACAGGCCGACATGGCAACGATGCAGTCCATTTCTGCGCGCAGATCCACATAATCCCCAGGCCGGGAAACCGGCGCACACCACTGGATCTTCATCTGGTCATCCACCGGGATATTCATCCACAGATTGAGCGGCTGCGGTACTTCAGGTGCCTCCAGACCAATGGCCTGCATGGCCAGACGGAGGTTGTCGGCGCAGTTGTCGTGGTAGCCTTCGACGCCCAGGGTCATGTAGCGGTAGAGATCGCAGGCCGCCATCAGGGTGTCATGGATGCCCGGTGAGGTATCAGCGGTCAAGGTCATGATGGGGCGCCGACGATTGCTCATCAGCGGATCACCGACCTTGGGGATCAAGCCGTCGATCCAGGCCCGGCCATGCTCCCAGGACATGAACTCGTTGAGGTTGTCCTGGTTGAATGCCCAGGTATCACAGACCTGGGTGCCGTGGGTATTGATGATGCGAATGGTCTGACCGGCCTTCACACGCACCGCACGTCCACCGCGGGCGGCCACATGGTAGCGCTCGCCGATCACCGGCGTGCCGTCGGCGGAGATCGGGTCTTCCAGGGTGTGGTTGCTACCGCAGGGTTTGCTGTTGAGCTGCGGCATCGTGGCAATTCGGGCGTGATCGAAACTCATGACATTCTCCTCTGATTAGATACTGCGCTCGCGCCAGGTATTCAGAAACTGCTGAAGGCGTGGGCTACTTGGGTTACGAAAGACTTCTTCGGGCTTGCCGGATTCGACAATTTTCCCGGCATCCATGAAGACGACGCGGTCGGCCACGTGGGCGGCGAAGCCCATCTCATGGGTGACGATGACCATGGTCATCCCCTCTCGGGCGAGCTGTTTCATCACCTCAAGAACCTCACCGACCAATTCCGGGTCGAGGGCCGAGGTGGGCTCGTCGAAATACATGACCTGGGGCTTCATTGCCAGGGCGCGGGCGATTGCAACACGCTGCTTCTGCCCGCCGGAAAGCTGTTCCGGATAATGATCGGCACGATCGACAAGACCGACCCGCTCGAGCATGTCCATGCCCTGTTTCTCGGCCTCACGGCGCGACAATCCTGCAACCAGGCGCAGCGCCTCGGTGACATTCTCCAGCGCCGTGCGGTGAGGCCAGAGGTGGAAATGCTGGAACACCATGCCGATGGGCGCGCGGACCCGGTCGATGGCTCGCTCACTGGCGCGCACCCGCATGCCACCCTGATCCTTGTAGCCGAGCAGCTGGCCACCGATATGCACGCTGCCTGCATCGTATGCCTCGAGAAAAGCGAGGCAGCGCAACAGGGTGGATTTACCCGACCCCGACGGCCCGATGACACACACGACCTCTGATGCAGCCACCGAGAAATCGATGTCCTTCAGAACCTCCGTATCACCGAAGGTCTTGCCGAGCCCCTTCGCCGAAACAACGGCGCCTTCCACCGAACTATCCTCGACCGGCTGGACCCGTTCAGCTGCTCGCATGTCCTTCTCCTCCTCTCTGCACGGCCCGCACCCGCGGCGTTTGCCGGGCCTTGAGTCGATGCTCCAGGTAGTAGCCGCCGCGGGCCACGATCTCGATGATCAGCCAGTAAAGCAGTGCCACCGCGACGTAGGGTTCAACCACCACAAAGGTCTGATTGACGATGGTGGTGGCGTTCTTGGTTAGATCATCCACCGAAATGACGGACAACAGCGCGGACTCCTTCACCAGGATGATCAACTGGTTGGTGCTGGGCGGCACGATCAGCCGCATCATCTGCGGAATCTGGATGCGGGTCAGCACATGCCAGCGAGAGATACCAAGCATCCGCGCGGCCTCGACGTGACCCGGCGGTATGGACTTGAACCCGGCCCGGAAAATCTCCGCGAAGTAGCCGGCGCCATAGAGCCCGATGCCCACCAGCCCGGCCACTTCCGCTTCCAGGCGCAGACCGATGCTGGGGCCTCCGAAATAGAGCAGGAAGAGAATCACCAGCAAGGGCGTACCGCGACAGATCTCCACATAAGCGGCGATCGGCCAACCAAAGACCTTGGGCTGCGCCAGGCGCAGGGACGCCAGCGCCAGACCGAGCACGATGGCGATGATGCAGCCGACAAAGCAGATCCAGACGGTATTCCACAGCCCCAGCAGGATCAGGCCGCGCATGTCGATGAGCAATTGAAAGTCGATCATGACCGTCGCCTCCTAGTCCGCGGCCAGGCCGCCGCGCATCCGCCGCTCGAGCAGCGCGCTGATACGGGCCAGAACCAGGTTTACCGACAGATAGATCACCGCAGCCGCGAGGTAGGTCTCCAGCGGCTGGAAGGTGCGGGAGACGATCTGATCGCTCACCCGCATCAATTCGGTGACGGCGATCACCGACACCAGAGAGGAATTCTTGAGGATGGTGATGACCTCGTTGGTCAACGGCGGCAGCGTCAGGCGAAAGACCTGCGGCATGAGTATGCGTCGACGGATCGTCCACATGCCCATGCCCACCATGCGGGCGGCCTCCACCTGACCGGCCGGCACATGGGCCAGGCCACTGCGGAAGATCTCCGCCTGGAAGGCAGCCGTATTCAATGACAGGGCGAGAATCGCCGCTGTAATCGGTGCCACCTCGATGCCGATATCCGGCAACAGGTAATAAACCAGCAAGAGCTGCAGCAGGATGGGGGTCCCACGCCAGAAACTGCGATACAACCCGCAGGGCCAGCGGATGATCCGATACTGGCTGGTGAGACCGAAAGTCAGGGTGACCCCGAGCACCAGGCCAACCCCGATCGCAGACAAGGACACGATCAGTGTCGTCATCAGCCCCTGGGCGAAAACGCCGTAGTGTCCGATCAGTATGTCGATCATGGGAAGCTCCGGCCGGGCGGCGGGGACTGGTCCGGCCGGTGCCGCCTATGGGCACCGGCCGGGGCGGCACTCACTCTGCGCCAGGCAATTCCAGGGGCACATTCATGGGGGCGCCGAACCACTTCTCCTGCAGTTCGTTGAGAATGCCCTCTTCGTTGAGCCGGCGGATCTGCTCATCCATGAAGGCATTGAGGCTCGCGCTCTCTTCGTCCGGACGACCGGCCCAGGTGAAGTAACGGGGCTCACCGAAGGTATCCACCACCTCGAAAACGTCCGGGCGGGTGCGTTCGGCTTCCAGGACGTTGGGGAGGCTGTTCACGACCGCGTCAACGCGGCCGGCGGCCAGGTCGGCGTAGGCTTCATCGACAGCGGTGTAGGTACGGATACGGGAGACCGGAGTACCGGCCGCCTCAAGCTCTTCGGCAAGCGCCTCCAGAGCCTGCAACTGGGCCGAACCCGCCTGGGCCGCGGCAACCTTTCCAGCGATGTCTTCCGGCGTGCTGATGCTGTCGTCACCGGCCCGCTTGAGGACGGCCATGGTCGCGTCGGCGATGGGAGCGCTGAGATGGTAGCGTGCGATTCGCTCGGGCGTCGCAGTGACGGAAGTCACCACGTAGTCGAAGCGGCTCCGCTCCAGGCCGGGCAGGATGCCCTGCCAGGGCAGATCCATGCGGATCAGTTCGACACCCTCCATATGCGGCATGATCTCCGCCATGAGGTCAGCGGAATAACCAACGATTTCACCGTCCTCGATGAACTCGTGCGGGGCATAGCGGGCCTCGGTGCCCACCGTGAAGACGCCCTCTTCCAGAATCTGTTCAAGCAGGTCCGCCGACGCCGTGGGCATCGCCGCCAGGGCGATGACTGCAGGTGCCGCCAGCGCCGTGGCAACTCGTTTAAGGTGACGTGTGCCGAAGAAGCTTTTCATTGTTGCAACCTCCGAATCATGCAGGAGCAGGAGCTGTTCAGTGATTTCGCAGGCCCAGTGAAACAGTTTCTTTGCAACAACAAAATTGGTATTTTTTGCAACTCACTCCACAAATATTGATGTAAATTCGCACCAAAAAGGGGCGTTCATGAAACTGTCCGCAGCCGACCTGAAAAGCCTCGCCGTGTTTCGTGCCGTGGCCGAGCACCGCGGCTTCGCCGGTGCCCAGACGGCACTCAACATGAGCCAGTCCGCCATCAGCTTTCATGTACGCGCGCTGGAGGAACGCCTGGGTTTCACTGTCTGCCGACGCGGCCGGCAGGGTTTCGAACTCACGGACCGGGGAGCCATCGCCTACGAGCGGGGCAAGGTTCTTCTCGCTGCGGTGGACGACTTCGACAGCGAAATGGGCGAGCTGCGAAGCACGGTCATCGGCACGCTGCGCTTGGGCATCGTCGATAACACCATCATGGATACAAACCTGCGCATGGACGCCGTGGTGCGGGAATTCCTGCGCAAGAACCGTCAGGCCCGGCTGGATATCTCCGTGGGCAGCCCAGATCAGTTGATGGGCGACATCGCCAACGGCGAGCTGCAGCTCGGGATCCTGCCCGAGACCAGCCAGATGGAAGGGCTGCAGTATCGCCAGATCTACACCGAGGTTCACAGCGTCTACTGCGCCCGGACGCACCCGTTGTATGGCTCGCCGGACGAGACCATGACCATCGACGCGCTGATCGAGCACCCGTTCGTGGTGCGCCCCTACGCCAACCTGCAGGAATTGCACAGCTTTCCCGGCGCCATCGTGGGTGCCCACGCCTCGAACATGGAGGCCCAGGCCTTGCTGATCTTGAGCGGCCACTACATCGGCAACCTGCCCAACCACTACGCAGCCCAATGGGTCCAGAACGGTGATCTGCGCCCTCTCATTCCGGACCGGATCAGCATTCAGTCGCCTTTTTGCGTGGTCACCCGCTCTGGCCGACGGCCGTCATTGATCGTGCGCAACTTCATCCAGGAACTGATCGCCCAGTCGTGGCAGATGGCCCATGACGACGACAAGGTAGGGGCGGTAACGGAGGGATAATGCGCCTCTCCGACGGATGATCATGCCGTCAAAACCGGAGGCGGAGGTCGGGTGCGCCACTCAGGGACCGTCAGCGACAGGGATGTCGCTGTCGAGCCTACATGGAGGTATTCACGGCGTGTCCCTGAGTTGCGCACCCGACCTCCGCCCCTCAACGCGCATCATCCCCCCCTCGCGGCAAACCCATGCACAAGGGCAGAGCCACCATGGCCAGCACCATGGCCGGTGCCATGGCGGCCGCCGGATAGCCGGTGAGATCGAGGAGCACGCCACCGAGCAGCGGCACGGCGAAGGACAAGGCGTAGCCCACCGTGTACATCCCCGCCGCCAGGGGAGCCGGACCCTCGTCAAAGGCCAGGGAGGGTGGCAGAGTCACCAGCAGAATCAGCATGATGCCGGTGGTGAAGCTCACCACGAAGGCCGCCAGCAAGGCGGGAGCACCGGGTAGCAGCAAGAACAGAACCATGCATAGCAGAGCCGTGCTGGTCATGGCCAACAGAGTCGGCCCACTGGACCGTACCCATCGCCCGGCATAGCGGAAAGCCAGCATAGACGCCGCCACTTGGGCGGAATTGAACAGCAACAGGCCCACCGCCAGCAGATGCACCTCGCCGCGACCCGCCAGCACAGTCGCCATGTAGGCGTTGGCGCCGAAGAACAGCGAACCGCTGGTTCCGAGCAGTAGACCCATGCGCCATACCAGACTGTGCCGCCAGGCGGGCATCCAGATCGGCACCGCCTGGGCGGCCCGTTCCTCCCCAGGCCGCCGATAGAGCGCGAAGCCGGCGACACAGAGCAGCGCCGGCAACGAGACGATAGCCAGTGCCAGGCGCCAGTCCTGTCCGGCCATGGGCAGAAACAGCGGAATGGTCAGCCCGGCGCCAATGACTTCCCCGACCAGCATGCCGTTCATGTAGACCGCTGTGCCCAGGGCGACTCGCCCCGGACACCAAACGGTCAGCAGCGCCGGCAGTGCCGGCTGCACAACTGCAATGCCAAGCCCCATGGCGGCGGTAATGAGGTAGAGCTGCCAGGGCTCCATGGCCAGACCCCGGGCCGTGGAGGTGATCGCCACGATGAGCAGACCGATGGCCACCGCGCGACGTGCGCCGGTCACGGTAATCATGAAAGCCCCGGCCAATGCAGCCACGGACAGCAAAAGCACCGGAATCGTTGTAAGAGCGCCGGTGCCAATACCGCCCAGCCCCAGATCCTCGGCGATCCGTGGCGCCAGCGGTGGCCCCATCATGATGGGCATGCGCAGGTACAAGCCGGCCACCCACAGCAACACGAAGACGGGAATCTGGCTTACCCACTCAGGACGTGGATCCGCAGCGTTCACGCATGCCCTCCCATGGTTGTTTTGGCGCAGACAGTAGCACGTCGCTGCTCGACCAGGCCGCTGCGCGGATCGCGCATCCCGGGGAACGTTGCCGGGCCGGCGACGTCAATGCGATTGGAAATTTCGCAAATAACGATAGAGTAGATTCATGGATCGCACTGCCGAGGGCTGCCCGATAACCGCTGCTGCCCGCCCCGCCCGGGCGGCACCGATCATTGCCCGGCGGAGAGCCTGCTGATGCGCCGAGGCATTTGGGTGGGACTGATCGGACTTGCGGTGGTCGCGGTCTTGCTGGTTGCAGCGATGCGCCCGAGCCCTGATGACGCCGCCGGCAGAGCCGGTGACACCGGCGTGCCAGCCGACGAAACCATGCTTGCCGAACGCCGCGGCGCGCTGGTGGACCAGATCGTCGTCACCCAGGAGACAGATGCCGGCAAGATCACCGGCCTGATCCAGACAGGCTCACATCAAGTCTTTGCCCAGGGCATTACCAGCAGCACGGTGTTCCGGCAACTGCGTGCAGCGCCCCGCGCGGCGCACGACTTGTCCTACGGCTCGTCGGTGGAGTTGTCCTTCAACCCGGCAGGACCCCGCTTCAGCAATGGTGAGATCAACCCCTTTCATGTGCCCGCAATCCGCGAAGCCTTCAACAAGCTGGTGGATCGGCGACACATCGCCGAAGAGATCTATGGCGGCCTGGCGGTGCCACGCTTTCTGGCGCTGAACACGGCATTTCCGGATTACGCCCGCCTCGCGGACGTGGCTCGGGAGCTTGAGCTGCGCTATCAGCATGACCCGGAAGGCGCGGAGCGGATCATCAGCCGCGAGATGGAACGCCTTGGCGCACGCCGCGAACGCGGTCGCTGGACCCACGACGGCAGAGTACTGCGGGTGGTTCTGCTGATTCGCACCGAAGATGAACGCCGACAGGTGGGCGACTACGTCGGGAATCTTCTGGAGGATATCGGCTTTCAGGTGGAGCGGCGCTACCGCACCGCGGAAGAAGCCTCCCGCATCTGGATTGCCAGCGATCCCGCCGCCGGACAATGGCACATCTACACCGGCGGCTGGGTGTCCACCCGTATCGAGCGGGATCTCGCTGCCAACTTCAGCGCCTTCTACACGCCCCGCGGCCGGCCAGAGCCACTCTGGCAGGCCTATACCCCCACCGAGGAATTCGACGACATCGCCGACCGGCTACAGCGGCGGGACTACCAGTCCTGGGACGAGCGCCAACAGATGATGGCCGACGCCCTGCGCCTGTCCATGGAAGACTCGGTGCGCATCTGGCTGGTGGATCAGCTCAACATCTGGCCTCGCTCCACAGACGTGCAACTCGCCGTGGACCTGGCCGGGGGCATGTCCGGCTCGGCGCTGTGGCCTTACACCATCCGCTACCGCGACCGGGTGGGCGGCAGCATGCTGTTCGGCGCACCCAGCGTATTGACCGAGCCCTGGAACCCGGTTGCCGGCAGCAACTGGATCTTCGACAACATGATCACCAACGCGCTGCAGGATCGCACTGTCATGCCGGACCCGTTCACCGGCCTCCACCTGCCGCAACGCCTGAGCGGTGCCCTGGTCTCGGTGCAGGAGGACATTCCCGTGAGTCGCAGCCGTTCCTGGCTGGACCTGGAGATGTTGCGGGAGATCGAAGTCAGCGACAGCGCCTGGATCGACTGGGATGCCGAGGAACAGCGCTTCATCACCGTGGGCGAACGTCACCCGGACGGGCTCACCGCCCGCACCCGGATCCGGCTGGAATACGAGGACGATTACCTGGAGCGGCGCTGGCATGATGGCAGCCGGGTTTCCCTGGCGGATATCGTGCTGCCCTGGATACTGAACTTCGATCGCGCCAAGGAGGAAAGCCGCCTTTTCGACGTGGCCCACGTGCCCACCTTCGAAGTGTTTCAACGTCACTTCAAGGGCTGGGAAATCGTCTCCCGGGACCCCCTGATAATCGATATCTACAGTGATCAGATCTATCCCGATGCCGAAACGATCATTGCCGCCCGGGTACCCGCCGCCCTGCCCTGGCACACACTGGCGCTGGGCATCCTGGCGGAGCGCGGAGAGGAGCTGGCGTTTTCCTCGAACAAGGCGGACCGCTTGCGGGTCGACTGGATGAGCTTTGCCGCCGGCCCAAGCATTCCCATTCTCGACCGACGCCTGCAAACCGCCCGCAACGATGCCTACATTCCTTACGCGGACGCGCTGCAGCCATTCCTGCGCGATAACGAGCCCGAGGTTCGCTACGCTGCCCTCGCCGACTGGCGGGAGCAGCGGGGTCACTTCTACGTGGGCGATGGCCCGCTCTACCTGCATGCGGTGTATCCGGTAGAGCGCACCGTCGTGCTGCGCCGTTTCGAGGACTTCCCCGATCCGTCCACCAAGTGGCTCGACCTGACCCAACCCGAAATCCCGGAACTCGAGTTGGCGGGCCCTCTGCTGCTCCGCGCAGGCCAGGAGGCGGAATTCACTCTGGGCATCACGTTCCTCGGCGAACCCTACCCGGAGGAAGATGTAGCCGGGGTCCAGTACCTGCTGTTTGACGGGGAGAACATTCCTGCCGCCCGTGGTGAGGCGGAGGCCACCGGCCCCGGCACCTGGACGATCCGCCTTAGCAGCGACCAGGTATCCGGGCTCGGCAGCGGCGCCAACAGCCTGGAGGTCGCCGTGACCTCCCACCGCGTCGCCCTGCCCGCCTTCGTCTCACACGTCTTTGCCACCATACCGGGGCCCGCGGAACAAGCGGGGCTGGAGCCATGAGCACTCTGGGCCAGAACGTGGAAGCCACCACCAAAGGCGCCCTGGTGCGCGACCTGCGCCGGCTCGGTGGTTTCACTGCGCGTCGGCTGATTGCTCTGTTCCTGACCGTACTCGTCGGGGTCTACCTGACCATACTCATCGCCAACATGGGCGGTCGGGTGGACGACTTGCGCCTGGTGCAGATTCGCAGCGAAGCGGCGGAGATGGTACGGGCCGACCCGGCATTCTTCGATTTGCCAAGTCAGGAGCGCAACAGCCTCATCGAACGTCAGGTGCAGCTGGAGGTGGAGCGCCTGCGACTGGATCAGCCCTTCATCCTGCGCAGCTTCAACTACCTCTACCAGGCGATGATCCTGGATCTCGGCAGGGCCGAGCAGATGCACAGCGACAGCGGCGCGAGGGATGTCTATTCCATCATCGTCGAGCGCCTTCCCGCGACACTGCTGCTGTTCGGCACGGCCAATCTGCTGATCTTTTTCGTATCGGTATTCGCCGCCCTGGTGCTGTCCAGGCGCTATGGCAGCGTGGCGGACCGCTCGGTGATCGCCCTTGCCCCCAGCTCGGCGGCGCCGGCCTGGTTCTACGGGATTTTCCTGATCCTCTTTTTCGCCTTTCTGGCGCCGGTGCTCCCCCCCGGCGGCATGGTGCAGGCACCGCCGCCCGAAAGCCGGCTGGATTACGGGCTGAGCGTGCTGCGTCACATGATCATGCCCGTCGTTGCCATGTTCCTGTCGCAGATCTTCATTTCCATCTACTCGTGGCGAACATTCTTTCTGATTCACTCCAGCGAGGACTACGTGGAGATGGCCCGGGCCAAGGGGCTATCGCCGCGGATGATCGAGCGGCGCTACATCCTGCGACCGACACTCTCGCCCATCATCACCAGCTTCCTGCTGATGCTGATCGGTCTGTGGAGCGGGTCGATCATTCTTGAGCAGGTATTCAACTGGCCAGGCCTCGGCAGCCTGCTGTTCCAGGCCATCGGCCATCGGGATACCCCGGTGATCATCGGCTCCGTGGTGATCTTCGCCTACCTGCTGGCCCTGACCGTGTTCCTGTTGGACCTGCTCTACGGTGTGTTGGACCCGCGGGTGCGCATCGCCCAGGGGGGCGGCGCATGACTGGCTGGAGAAAGGGCCTGCTGGAGCTTCGCAAGTATCCATCGGCCGTGGCCGGCATGCTGATCATCGCCTTTCTGGTAGCGCTGTCGGTTTACACGGTGATCGCCATCCCCTACACCCAGGCGCTGGATCTCTGGCGCGGCGGGGATCACTGGCGCCTGCACCCAAGCAATGCCGCGCCAGCCTGGGTAGACACCATCACCCGCGGCGGTCAGGCCCGCACCACCGTGGTGTCCATTGCAGATACGTCGATGGAACAGGAGCTGTTCGAAGGCGGCCGGCAGGTCCGTATCCCGCTGGAGATCGATTACGGATACCGCGGCTTTCCCAGCGAGATGAACCTGTTCCTTCGCGCCAGGGGCCATGACCGGGAGCCCTTCGTTCGCATGACCTGGGTCACCCCCGATGGCCGCGAGATTGCTCTTGGCGGGCGACGTATTGCCCGTGAAGACAGGGTCTCGATCTCCCAGAACCTGACCCTGGAGCGACGCCTCGGCCATGTCCCGCATATCGGCTTGCTCAAGCAACCGGACAGCGGCCCGGAGCCGCAGGTGCTCCAGGGCCGTTATCAGCTGGTTCTGGAAGCGGTGATCTTCGACGACGAGGCCACCATCGACGGCGACCTGGTGCTCTACGGCCAGGTCCATGGGATCGCCGGTACCGACCATCAGCGGCGGGATCTCCTGCTGGCGCTACTCTGGGGCACGCCGGTGGCCCTTGCCTTCGGGCTGATCGCCGCCGTGGGCACCACAATCACCACACTGGTTATCGCCGCCGTGGGGGTCTGGTTCGGGGGCCTGGTGGATGCGGTGATCCAGCGCCTTACCGAGATCAACATGATCCTGCCGCTGCTGCCCATCCTGGTCATGGTGGGCACCCTGTATTCCACCAGTATCTGGCTGATGCTCGGTATCGTGGTGGCGCTGGGCATCTTCAGCGCCGGGATCAAGATGTACCGTGCCATGCTGCTGCCCATCCGTGAGGCCGCCTACATCGAAGCGGCACGTGCCTATGGCGCCAGCGATACGCGAATCATCCTGCGTTACATGATCCCGCGCATTCTGCCGGTGCTGATCCCCACCTTCGTCACCCTGATCCCGACCTTTGTCTTTCTCGAGGCGTCGCTGGCGGTGCTGGGGCTGGGCGACCCGGTTCTACCCACCTGGGGCAAGGTGCTCAATGACGCCCAGGCCCAGAGCGCGCTCTACAACGAGCAGTACTACTGGGTGATCTCCCCGGCCATTCTGCTGATGCTCACGGGGCTTGGTTTTGCCATGCTCGGCTTCGCCATGGACCGGGTCTTCAACCCCAGGCTACGGAGCGTCTGATGAGCGAGCAGACACCGCTGTTGTCGATCCGGGATCTCAATCTGCATTACCACAGCAGTGGCGGCATTGTCCGGGCCGTAGACGGCATCAATCTGGATATCCACCGCAATGAAGCCCTGGTGGTGCTGGGTGAGTCAGGCTGCGGCAAGAGCTCATTGGCAAAGGCGCTGCTGCGCCTGTTGCCACGAAACGTGGCCACCTACTCCGGGCAGGTACTGCTCCACGGCAAGGACACCATGCCGATGACGGAAGAGCGCTTCCGCCGGGACGTCCGCTGGAGCCGCATCTCCATGGTCATGCAGGCCGCCATGAATTCCCTCAACCCCGTGGTGCGGGTTGGCGAGCAGGTGGCGGAGCCGCTCAGGGTGCTGCAGCAGTGGAGTCGCCCCAAGGCCATGGCGCGGGTCGCGGAAGTCTTCGCGCTGGTGGGGATCTCCACCGACTTCCTGCAGCGCTACCCCTTCGAGCTGTCCGGCGGCATGCGGCAGCGGGCAGTGCTGGCCATGGCCCTGGTCACCCGTCCTGAACTGATCATTCTCGATGAGCCGACCTCGGCGCTGGACGTACTCACCCAGGCCAGCATCATGAACGTGCTGAAACGGATCAAGCAGGAGACGGGAACGAGTTACCTGATGATCACCCACGATGTGGGCACCTCCAGCGAACTGGCCGATCGGGTTGCGCTGATGTACGCCGGCCAACTGGTCGAGACGGCCTCTGCCAGTGAATTCTTCAACGAACCGGCACACCCCTACTCCAAGCTGCTCATGGCCAGCGTACCCCGGTTGCGCCAGACAGAGCGCCCCGGTGCCATCCCGGGGCAACCACCGAGCCTATTGAATCCGCCGGATGGTTGCCGCTTTGCGGCGCGCTGCCCGTCTCGTTTCGACCGTTGCCTGGCGGATCCGCCGCCCATGGCGCTGAACGAGCGGCGCCGGGTGAGTTGCTGGCTGTTCGACCGGGAGGCCCCAGCATGAGCACACCGCTGCTGGTGGCCCGAGGGCTGCATACCTGGTTCGAAGTCCGCCGCTGGGGATTCTTCCGTGTCGGCTTCGTGCGCGCCGTCGACGGCGTCGACTTCAGCCTCGCCAAGGGCGAAGCCGTGGCCTTCGTCGGTGAAAGCGGCTGCGGCAAGAGCTCGCTGGCCCGCACCCTGCTGGGCCTGCATCTCCCCACTGACGGCGATGTCAGTTTCGACGGTCAGGACATGCGCAATCTGAGCAAGGCGGAGTTGCACGCCTATCGTGCCAAGGTGGGTTACGTGCAGCAGGACCCATATGGCGCCCTGCCGCCGTTCATGGATGTTCGACGCATCCTCACCGAGCCGCTGATCGTCCATGGGGTGAAGGATGCCGCTGAGCGGGACCGGCGCATCCGCGAGGTGCTCGAAGAGGTGCGTCTCAGCCCGGCGGATGACTTCCTTCCCAAATTCCCACACCAGTTGAGCGGCGGCCAGCAGCAACGGGTGGTGATCGCCCGGGCCTTGATCCTGGAGCCGGAGATGATCATCGCCGATGAGCCGGTTTCCATGCTTGATGCCTCGGTACGGGTCGAGATTCTCAACCTGCTGCGCAATATCCAGATCAACCGGGGGCTCTCCCTCGCCTTCATCACCCACGACCTCTCCACCGTGCGGCACTATGCCGAGCGCATCTTCGTGATGTATGCGGGGCGGATCGTGGAGACAGCGCCGGTGGAGGAATTGCTGGATCATCCCCAGCACCCCTACACCCAGGCCCTGCTCGCCGCCATCGCCGACCCCGACCCGGACAATGCCGACCACCAGCGCGACGTGCCGGTGGGTGAGGCCCCAAGCCTGCTCAACCCGCCTGCCGGCTGTCGCTTTCATCCCCGCTGCCCACAGGCCATGGGCGGCCTGTGCGATGTGGAGCTACCCCCTGATTTCGAACCACGGCCCGGCCATCTGTCGGCCTGCTGGCTGCACCGGGAGCAGGAGTAGCCCATGCCGATGCTGCTTGGGGGCCTGCTGGTGAGCGCATCCGGGCTGGGCCTGCTGCTGGCGATGGTGGCACGTGCCCTGGAGCCGGGGCTGCTGTTGTCGCTGCTGGGCTTCTGCGCGGCCTTCGCCGGCACCCTGATGATGATCGGCGGCATCATCCGCATCGCCAGCCGTGGACCGCGACGGTTTTAGGAGCCCTTGTCAGCGGTGCGTTACGCGCTGCGCGCTAACACACCCTACGGCGGGCAAGGCCAAACGTAGGGTGTGTTAGGCCGAAGGCCGTAACGCACCACAACGGCGGTGGTGATGCCCCCAGGGCCACACAGGCACAAACCGCGGTCCGGTGCGCCGCTCATGGACCGTCAGCGACAGGGATGTCGCTGTCGAGTCCCCAGGGATGGGTTTACGGCGTGTCCATGAGCGGCGTGCCGGAACGCGGTTCCCCGATCCAACCCGTGAGTGTGTTAGCGCGCAGCGCGTAACGCACCGACTCAACGCCGGCCGTGACCCCCCGACCCGACGGCAGAAACCATCACGCCGAGTTCCCCACCCGCTGGGCAAGGGCCAACAAGGCGCAGTCCGTTCCTGCCGCCGCCGCGAAGCCGATACCAACGGGGCAACCGTCGATCTGCATCCACGGCATGACCACCTGGGGCAGGCCACCGCAGCCGGCGATGCAGGTGATACGCATGGCGCGAACCCGGAAATCCTGCACCTCCTCCGCCGTCGCCTCGAAGCGCAGGGCCACGTCCGGTGCGCCGGGCAGCAGCAGGACTGCACCGCCTTTCAACTGTTCGGCCAGATAGGCGCGCACCCGATCCCGCCCAGCCCTGGCCAAGGCGTAATCCTCTTCCGTGATAGTCGACGCGATACGGAAGCGCTCACCCACATCCGGTCCCATCTCGGGTTTATGCTCGGTGATCCAGTCGCCGTGGGCCTGCCAGGCTTCCCAGCCCTGCTGTCGGCGGAAAAGCTCTGCCCAACCTGCCAGACCACCCTCCACCGTGCCGATCTCATCGTGGACCAATGGCAGACCAAGGCGCTGCGCGATCGTGCCGGCAGCAGCCATCAGCGCTTCCCGCACAGCGGGGCGCAACAGGTCGAGCACATCGCTCGGCAACCACAGACGAGTCGGCGTGAGTTTCCGCTCATCGTCCCCCAGCAGCGCAGCACCAACCCGGCTCATGATCGCTGCATCGTCCGCGAACCAGCCACAGGTATCAAAGCTCGGCGCCAGCGGCGCGGCACCATCCATGGCGATACGGTCCTGCGTGGTACGAATGCCGTACACCCCACAGAGGCTCGCCGGAATACGCACTGAACCGCCGGTATCGCTGCCCAGGGCGAAGTCAACCAGCCCGGCGGCCACTGCCGAAACAGACCCGGAGGACGATCCCCCTGTATTGCGCCCCGGTGCACGGGTGTTCACCGGCGCACCGTAGTGATGGTTGCGGCCCGCCAGGCTGTAGGCCAGTTCATCGGTGTGGGTCTTGCCCACCATCTCGGCGCCGGCATCAAGCAACGCCTGAACACAGGATGCAGTCGTGGTTGCGACGGGATGCGTCCTCAGCCAGACAGGACTGCCAAAGGCCGTGGCCTGGCCAGCCACGTCGTAAAGATCCTTTACGCCAAAGCGTAAGCCGGAGAGTGACCCCTTCCCTTTGGCTGGCATCGCATCGGTTGAAATAAAGGCGTTGACGGTGTCGTCACGCAGGAGCCGTGTACTCAAGTCTCACCCCCTGGGCATGCACATCCCTGGTGCGTGAATGACGCAGATGCACCAACATGAGGCATCTGCCTGGAAGTTTCAGCGCCGGATAGACACGAAATCCGAATCGGGCCTCTGATGCAGGAATCGTGCGCACATGGTCGGCGATCAGCGCACAGTCTGGCAGGTTGCTTGCATTCCCCATAGGAAAGAATTGTTCTTGACAGGAAACATCGCCCCGGTTGAAGTGTGCGAAGTCCGGTGCCGGCGCACACCGGGGCGACGTGAATTCAGCAGTGTCCTCACAACAGGCACTGATAACCAGAAGGAGCCCTCCACATGCTGCCCGATCACGTCCAGAGCCTGCTCTCCGATAACGACGTCCGCTTTATCCTGGCCCAGTTCGTGGACATCCACGGCGTGGCCAAGACCAAATCGGTACCTGCCAACTGCCTGCAGGCGGTGGTGGAGGAAGGTGCCGGTTTTGCCGGCTTCGCCGTCTCCGGCCTTGGCATGGAGCCCCATGAGTCGGACTTCATGGCACGGGGGGATCTCAGCACCCTCAGCCTGGTCCCCTGGCAGCCGGGCTATGCCCGCATCGCCTGCACCGGCTACGTGGACGACAAGCCTTACCCACTGGATACGCGTTACGTGCTGCAGCAGCAGATTGAGCGCCTGAGCAAACACGGCTGGACACTGAACACCGGCCTGGAGCCGGAAATGTGCCTGTTCCAGCGGGACATCAATGGCGGCCTGCGCCCGGTGGATGAGAGCGATACGCTGGACAAGCCCTGCTACGACTACAAGGGCCTGTCCAGGTCCCGGGAATTCCTGGAGCGGCTGGTGTGCAATCTGCAAGAGGTCGGGTTCGACATCTACCAGATCGACCACGAGGACGCCAACGCCCAGTTCGAGATCAATTACACCTACAGCGACGCACTCACCTCTGCCGATCGCTTCGTGTTTCTGCGCATGGGTGCGGGGGAGATCGCCCACGACCTGGGCATGATCTGCTCGTTCATGCCCAAGCCGCTGTCCAGCCGCACCGGTAACGGCATGCACTATCACATGTCCATCACCGACGAGGCCGGCACCAACCTGTTCCACGACGACAGCGACAGCCAGGGGCTGGGCCTTTCGCAGATGGGTTACCACTTCCTGGGCGGCCTGCTGCACCACGCCCGTGGCCTCTGCGCCCTGGCCGCGCCGACGGTGAACTCCTACAAGCGGCTGGTGGTTGGTGGTTCGAACTCGGGAGCCACCTGGGCACCGGTGTATGTCACCTACGGCGACAACAACCGCTCGGCCATGGTGCGCATCCCCTATGGCCGCCTGGAATACCGGCTGCCGGATGCGGGCTGCAACCCCTACCTGGTCACGGCAGGGCTGATCGCCGCCGGACTGGACGGCGTGGAACGCAAGCTGGATCCGGGCAAGCCCCAGAACATCAACCTCTACAGCCTCAGCGCCGACGACTGCCGGCAGCGCGGTATCGACGTACTGCCGCAGACCCTGAACGAGGCCCTGGATGATCTGGAGGCGGATTCCCTGTTCTCCGAAGCGCTGGGCAGCGGAATCATCTCTGAATTCATTCGCCTCAAGCGGGATGAGTGGATCGAGTACAACCGCCACGTCTCCCAGTGGGAGGTGGAACGCTATGCCGAGTTCTTCTGAGACGGCTGCAACGGGAGACACAACATGTGCGGCATTGTAGGTCTGTATCTCAAGGACGCCGGACTGGAATCCAGGCTCGGCGCGTTGTTCGAGCCCATGCTCCTATCCATGAGCGATCGCGGACCGGACAGTGCCGGTTTCGCCATCTATGGCGACGAGGTAGCGGCGGGCAACATCAAGTTCACACTGCAGAACGAGGATCCGGCCCATGATTGGGACGGCCTCATGCAGGGACTGCGGAGCACGCTGGACGGCAAGCTGGACTGGTTCCGCAACACCAGTGCGGCAGTGGTCAAGACCAGCGCTGACGAGACCTCCGTGCGGGACTACCTGGCCGCCCACTCTCCCGACACCCGGGTCATGAGCGTCGGCCGCAGCATCGAGATCCTCAAGGGTGTGGGACATCCACGGCTGGTGGCGGAACGATTCAGCCTCTCCGGCATGGCGGGCAGTCACATCATTGGCCATACCCGCATGGCGACGGAGAGCGCGGTCACCATGTCGGGCAGTCACCCGTTCTCCACCGGGCATGATCTCTGCCTGGTCCACAACGGCTCACTGTCGAACCACAATCAGCTCCGCCGGGAACTGGTGCGCCACGGCCTGCGCTTCGAGACCGAGAACGACTCCGAAGTGGCCGCCGGCTATCTCACCTGGCGGATGCGCGAGGGCGCGAGCCTGAGCGAGGCACTACGAAGCGCCATCGACGACCTGGACGGCTTCTATACCTTCACCGTTGGCACCCGCCACGGCTTCGCCGTACTGCGTGACCCCATAGCCTGCAAACCGGCGGTACTCGCCGAAACCGAGCAATTCGTGGCCATGGCCTCGGAATACCGGGCACTGGCACGCCTGCCGGGAATCGCCAATGCGAAGGTCTGGGAACCGGAGCCCGGCAAGGTCTACGTCTGGGAGCACAGTGCACGGCACGTCGAGGAGACCGGTACATGAAGCACATCAGCCTCGCTGAACACAGCGTGCGTGAACTCAATCAATTGCTCCACGACCAGGCCCGGGAACTCACCGAACCGGCCTGGCGCGTGAGCGACCCGGACGGCCGTCATGCAATCGCCGCCGGACTGGATCAGGACCTGTCGGTGGATATCGAAGGGCACGCCGGCTACTACTGCGCCGGCATGAACCAGAAAGCCACCGTGACGGTGCACGGCACCGTGGGGGTCGGCGTTGCCGAGAACATGATGTCCGGCATGGTGCGGGTGAAGGGCAATGCCTCCCAGTCCGGCGGGGCAACGGCCCACGGCGGTCTGCTGGTGATTGAGGGGGATGCCTCGGCCCGCTGCGGCATCTCCATGAAGGGAGTGGATATCGTGGTCGGCGGCAACGTGGGCCATATGAGCGCATTCATGGGTCAGGCGGGACGGCTGGTGGTCTGCGGTGATGCCGGCGACGCCCTGGGCGACTCGCTCTACGAGGCCCGGATCTACGTGCGCGGCAAGGTGGCCTCCCTGGGTGCGGACTGCATCGAAAAGGACATGCGCCCGGAACACCTGGAAGAGCTGGCCGCCCTGCTGGAACAGGCAGGCATCGACGCCGACCCGAAGGTCTTCCGGCGCTATGGCTCCGCCCGCCAGCTCTACAACTTCAAGGTGGACAACACCGACGCCTACTAGGCGTGCAACCCGATTGGGAGAGCACCACCATGAGTGACCAGGACTATCGGCCGGGGCTGCGGGAATCCGCCACCTTCGACCGCAGCACCATCCACGAGATCCAGCGGGCGGCGTCCACCGGTATCTACGATATTCGCGGTTTCGGCGCCAAGCGCAAGGTCCCGCATTTCGACGATTTGCTGTTTCTCGGCGCCAGCATGTCCCGTTACCCGCTGGAGGGTTACCGGGAAAAGTGCTCCACTGATGTGATTCTGGGCAACCGGTATGCCAGCAAGCCGCTGCATCTGGATATCCCCGTCACCATCGCCGGCATGAGTTTCGGTGCCCTCTCCGCCCAGGCCAAGGAAGCGCTCGGCCGGGGGGCGTCGGCCGTCGGCACCAGCACCACCACGGGTGATGGCGGGATGACCGACGAAGAGCGGGGCCAGTCGCGCCATCTGGTTTATCAGTACCTGCCCTCCCGCTACGGCATGAACCCCAACCACCTGCGCATGGCCGATGCCATCGAGGTGGTGCTGGGTCAGGGCGCCAAGCCCGGTGGCGGCGGCATGCTGCTGGGTCAGAAAATCAGCGACCGCGTGGCCCAGATGCGCACCTTGCCCAAGGGCGTGGATCAGCGCAGTGCCTGTCGCCACCCGGACTGGACCGGGCCCGACGACCTCGCCATCAAGATCGAGGAACTGCGGGAGATCACCGACTGGGAGAAGCCGATCTACGTGAAGATCGGTGCCACCCGCACCTATTACGACGTGAAGCTCGCCGTGAAGGCGGGCGCCGACGTGGTGGTGCTGGATGGCATGCAGGGGGGCACCGCCGCGACCCAGGAAGTATTCATCGAACACGTGGGCATACCCACTCTGGCAGCCATCCCCCAGGCCGTGCAGGCGCTGCAGGAAATGGGCATGCACCGCAAGGTGCAGCTCATCGTCTCCGGCGGCATCCGCAACGGCGCCGACGTGGCCAAGGCAATCGCCCTCGGGGCGGATGCCGTGGGGATCGGCACCGCAGCAATGATTGCGCTTGGCTGCAATCACCCCCGCTGGGAAGAGGATTACCGCAAGATCGGCTCCGCCGCTGGCTTCTACGACGACTACCAGGCTGGCCAGGACCCGGCAGGCATCTCGACCCAGGATCCGGAGCTGGCCAGCCGACTCGACCCGGTGGACGCCGGACGCCGGCTCGCCAACTACCTGCGGGTGATCACCATGGAGGCCCAGACCATCGCCCGGGCCTGCGGCAAGTCCCATCTGCATCATCTGGAACCAGAGGACCTGGTGGCCATCACCATCGAGGCGGCCGCCATGGCACGGGTGCCGCTGGCGGGGACGGAATGGATTCCGGGCCGGGGCAATGGCGGCTTCTGACCAGGGGCCGGACAGGGGCGACGCATTCGTCCCCAAGACCCTGGCAACCCGCCGCACCGATGCCGAGCGCAGTCATGGCCTGGAGCGTTACATCGGCGCCATGCTGCGCCAGGCAAGGGCGGCTCAGTCGCTGACCATCGCCGACGTCGCCGAGCTGGCCGGGCTTAGCAGCGGCATGGTCAGCAAGATCGAGAACGGCCAGGTGGCCACCAGCCTGGATTCCCTGGCCCGCCTCACTGGCGTACTCGGCCTCACACTCTCGCAGTTGTTCCGGGACTACGACTCACCGGAAGGCAGCGCCCAGCTTGTCAGGGCCGGCGAGGGGCTGGAGGTGGTCCGGCGTGGCACGCGCCAGGGTCACACCTACCACATGCTGGCCTACAGCCGCGGCCATCAACGCAACTTCGAGCCTTTCCTGATCTCCATGGATGACGAAAGCGAGGCCTTTCCCACCTTTCAGCATGAGGGCATGCAGTTCATTCACATGCTGCAGGGCCGCCTGGAGTATCGCCACGGCAAGCAGGTCTACAGTCTGGATCAGGGGGATTCGCTGACCTTCGATGCCCGCGTGCCCCATGGGCCGGAGCGGCTGATCCAGGTGCCTATCCGTTTTCTGGCGATGACGATTTTCGACCAGTGATTGGGCGTCGATAAACGTGGGTTTCGGTGCGTTACGCGCTGCGCGCTAACACACCCTACAGCGGCATGCCCGGGAACGGCTGGCGGGTACGCCGCTCATGGACACGCCGTAAACCCATCCCTGGGGGCTCGACAGCGACATCCCTGTCGCTGACGGTCCATGAGCGGCGCACCCGCCAGCCGTTTGTGCCCTTGTGGGGCGGGCATTGTCACCGCTGTATCGGTGCGTTACGGCCTTCGGCCTAACAGCACCCTACGGCGGGCTTCGATGTGGCACGGCCTCTTGTAGGGTGTGTTAGCGCGCAGCGCGTAACGCACCGTCGACGAACTGGCTATAGGTGCGCCAGGTGTCCTCCACCGCCGCCTCGAACAACTGCTCGCCATGTTCGGCGCAGGCGGACGACGGATCGGACCCCATGCGCCCATCGGGAAACTTGCTGCGGAAATCGGCGCTGTCGCGGAACGGGCCATCCGGTGCCACGCGGGGAGACATTTCAACCTGTTTCGCGGCATCGGGATAGGCGTAGTACGTCAACGAAACTTCTGCCGCCGTGGCGTGGCTGCCGTTCGAGCCGCCATAGAGGAAGTCCGTCACCTCCATCACCCGTCGGCCGAGGAACCAGTTCGCGAGCTTCAGGTGAAACCCGGCGGCACCACCGGCAAGACTCTGCTCGGCGTACAACTCCGAAAAGGCCGCCGTGACGGTGGCGATATTGCCGCCGTGGCCGTTGAGGAAATAGATATGAGTGAAGCCGTGGCGTACCAGCGAACTCACCACGTCAGCCACCACGGCCATGAGAGTGCTTGGTCGCAGGGAGATCGAACCAGCGAAGCCAAGATGGTGCTGTGCCATGCCCACACCCAGGGTCGGGCCAACCAGCACCTGGTGCCGCTCACCGACGCCACGAGCGATCACCTCCGGGCAGATTGCGTCCGTGCCGATCAATCCGTTGGGCCCATGCTGCTCATGGGAGCCAATGGGGATGATGATGCCCCGAGAGTGTTCGAGATAACGTTCCACTTCCTGCCATGTGCAGAGATCGAGCCGCATGTTCACACTCCGCGTTCGGCGTTCAATAGCGATAGCGTTGCACGGAAAACCCCTCCATGGGTAGCGCGGGCTTGTTGCCCAGCATCACATCAGCCACCAGCCTCGCGGAGCCGGCAGCCATGGTCCAGCCCAGGTGCCCGGGCCCGGCGTTCAGGTACAGGTTGCTGATGGGGGTCGCGCCAAGCAGGGCCGGCCCATCCGCGGTCATGGGCCGCAAGCAGGCCCACGGCTCCTGATCGGCCTTGTAGACATGATCAGCCAGTGCAGGCAGCGTCTCGCAGGCACGATCCAGCACCTGCCGGATACGATCCTGCCGCACCGTCCGGTCGTAGCCGGCGAACTCGGCGGTGCCCGAGATACGCAACCGGTCTCCCAGGCGATTGATGGTGAGCTTGCGGGCATCATCGGAGAGCGGCAGGGTCGGCACTGGCAGATCCGGGGTCACCGGCAGCGTGGTGGAATAGCCCTTCACCGGGCGTATGGGCAAGCGCAGTCCCACCTTGCGGGCCAGCCCGGCGGCCTCCGGCCCGGCGGCCAGCAGAATCAAGTCCGCGGTCATGTCGCCCCGACTGGTGGCAACCCGCTCAATACGATCGCTCTTGCGATGTAGAGCATCGATACGCGTGTCGTAGATGAACTGCGCCCCCAGGTCTTCCGCGACGGCTGCCAGGCGCCGGGTGAAATACCGGGGACAGCCACGCTCGTCGTTGGGGTAGAGCACGGCCCCGGCGAGCTGATCCCGGGTGGGTTCCAGCAGCGGTTCCCGACGAATGATCTCATCCACATCAAGCTGCTCATGGGGAATGCCGTAGGGCTCAAGCAGGCGCGATGTCTTGAGCACCGTCTCGAGCCGCGCCCGGCTCTGGAAAAGCTTGAGCATGCCGTGGCGGGTATTGTCGTACTCGATGCCGGTCTCATCACGAATGTGCGCCAGCATCTGCTGGCTGTAGACCGCCAGTCCCGCATTGAGGCGGGTATTGGCCTCTCTCGGGCCGCTCAGGCCATGGTAGAGAAAGCGTATCCCCCAGAGCATGAGATTGGGCAGTTCACGGGCATTAAGCAGCAGCGTGCCATCCTTGGTCGCCAGGCTCTTCAGCAACTCCAGCACGGCCTGGGGCGAGTTCCAGGGTTCCACCAGGCTGGCGTGAATCAAGCCGGCGTTGGCATAACTGCCCTCGGAAGCTGGCGCGGACGCGCGATCCACCACGGTGACGTCGCATCCGGCTCGGGCAAGAAAGTACGCCGTTGTCGTTCCCGTGAGCCCCGCACCCAGAACCAGAACCTTCAACTGATGTGCCTCCCCTGCCCTGAATATCCGAAATGTGATGCTGCGCCGCACATGCTACGCATGTTTCAGGTTATCGTGATAGCCTCGATACGAACGGCATGGAGGCGTGTTTCAGCCCAGTGGGCGTCACTCCGAGGCGTTACCATGCCAGCATCCGCATTCAGACCAGAGGACGCAGTCTTCAACCTGAACCCGGATGCCATACTCAGAATCGACAGCAACGGCGCCCTCAGAGGCGCCAACCCAGCGGCCAAAAGGCTGCTGCACATCACACCCACAACACGGCTCACGGATCTGTTCGAGGGCAACGCGGATCTGTCCCGTGCTCTGCGGGACATGACCGACTGCACCTTCGACACCAGCCTCAAGCAATCCACCGGCCTGCTTCCCGTCAGGGTGAACGTTCGGCGCGCTGATGCCGACACCCTGCTCTGCTTTCTGCGGGACATCTCCGGAGAGGTACAGGAGCGCCGTGAAGGCGAGGTCAGCGAGGCGCGCCTGCAATTTGCGCTCACCTCCGCAGGCATCGGCGACTGGGATATGGACATCAAGCAAAACATTGCCCGGCGTTCCTTCCTCCACGACGCCTGCTTTGGCTACGACGAGCCGGTGGAGCATTGGGGCTACGACACATTTCTTTCTCATATCGTGGACGAGGACCGCGCGCGGGTTCACGCGGTATACAGCAAGGCTCTGCAGGAAAGCGGCGACTACGACGTTGAATTCCGCGTGCGCTGGCCAGACGGCTCCACACACTGGCTGTGGTCCAAGGGCTGCTTCTACCATGACGACACCGGTCACCCGGCGCGTGTCGCGGGCATTCAGGTGGATATCACTGCACGCAAGCGCTCGGAGGAAATGCTCCGCATTAGCGAAAAGGCCATGTCCGCGTCTGCCGACGGCATCGTCATTGTCGACGCGACCCACCCGGACATGCCCATGACCTTTGTCAATCCAGCGTTCGAGCGCATCACCGGTTACTTAGCCGAAGAGGTGATCGGCCGGAACTGCAGATTCCTGCAGGGCGATGATCGCGACCAGCGGGCGCTGACTGAACTCCGCGCCGCGCTCGGCGAACACCGGGATGCCCGGGTCGTGCTGCGCAACTACCGGAAGGACGGCACGCCGTTCTGGAACGAAGTGAGCATTTCGCCGGTTCGGGACGAGAACGGAACCGTCACCCACTATATCGGCATTCAGAACGACATCACCGAACAGCGCCAGTACTCCGAGGCCCTGGCCCATCAGGCCACCCATGATGACCTGACCGGGTTGCCCAACCGGACATTGCTGGAACTGGAGCTTGCCCACGCCCTGAAGCAGGCCTGCCGCCAGCGGCGGCACATGGCAGTGGCCTTTCTCGATCTGGACCACTTCAAGCTGTTCAACGACTCCATCGGCCACGGTACCGGTGATCGCATACTGCAACTGGCCGCCGCCCGGCTGCTGGAAGCGGCACGCCCGGGCGAAGTCATCTCGCGTTTTGGCGGCGATGAATTCGTGGTGTTGATGCCCGCCGTGGCCGACCAGAACGATGCCACATCACGGGTCAGCCAGCTTCTACAGGCGCTTTGCCAACCGGCGAGCGTGGATGAGCACGACATCATGCCTGCGGCAAGCGTAGGCATCGCGGTGTTCCCGGAACATGGCAACAACGCAGCGGATCTGCTGAAGCATGCGGATATCGCCATGTATGAGGCCAAACGTTACGGCCGTGGCACTTTCCGCTGCTTTATGCCACGGATGCTCGACCCGCTGTCCGGTCGCGTCAGCCTGGAATCGCGCCTGCGGCGTGCGCTGGAGCAGCAGCAGTTCCATCTGCACTTTCAACCCCAGGCGCAGATTGCGGGAATGCGGCTGGTGGGCATCGAAGCGCTGATCCGCTGGGAGTGCCCGGAATTCGGGCTGATCAATCCGGCCCAGTTCATCGGTGTTGCGGAGGAATCCGGGCTCATCGTGCCCATCGGCGCCTGGGTGCTGCATGCGGCCTGCCAGCAGATGCGCGAGTGGCAGCGGGTGGGGCTGCCGTCGTTCCGCATTGCGGTGAATGTCTCCCTGGCACAGTTCCGACACGGCAATCTGCTGGACGTGGTGGACGAGGCGCTGGAGTCCAGCGGCCTCAACCCCCACGACCTGGAACTGGAAGTCACGGAAAGCCTCGCCATGAAGGAAAATGAGTACCTGGTCCGCACGCTGGCCGTGCTTCGGGAACGGGGGGTCGCCGTCGCCATCGACGACTTCGGCACAGGCTTCTCCGGGCTGAGTCAGCTGCAGCGCTTTCCCGTGGACCGCCTGAAGATCGACCGCTCCTTCACGCGCAATGTGGCAAAGAGCGATGAGGCCGCCACCATTGTTCGGTCGATCATCCAGCTCGCCCACGGGCTCAACCTGCACGCAATTGCCGAGGGCGTGGAGACCGGCGAGCAGGCCGCAGCTCTTCGTGATCTCGGCTGTGACGAAATCCAGGGCTACTGGGTTGCCATGCCCCAGGACGCAACTGAAACGACGCGACTGCTTCGCAGCGGAAGCATCTTCCCCGGAAACATACCCGCCTGACGCATTGCGCACACCGTCACAGTTTCGAGATAAACGCCCCTGCAATGCACTATCGTGCTGATGGATTTTGACGCAGATCAATCTTTTCCGGCCCGGGAAGCGGAGACTGACGTGACCGCCTCCGATCGGGTGTTCATGTACACGGAGCCGGCGCCGTTAAACCGACAATAACGACCACAGAAATCGCGAGGCGATGAGCATGCGTGTCAACCTCCCTGTAACGAATAAGGAGCAAACCTTCGGTGCCGATGAACGGCTGATCAGCACCACGAATCTCAAGGGAGTGATCGAAAGCGCCAACGCCACCTTCGTCCGCGTTTCCGGCTTCAGCATCGACGAACTGGCGGGAAAACCCCACAATCTTGTGCGCCACCCGGACATGCCCGAAGCGGTCTACCAGAACTTCTGGGACACACTCAAAGCTGGCAAACCGTGGATGGGAGTGGTCAAGAACCGCTGCAAGAACGGCGACCACTACTGGGTCAGTGCCTACGTCTCCCCCGTTTTCCTCAACGGTGAGCAGACCGGCTATCAGTCCGTGCGTACCTGCGCCACGGAAGCCCAGAAACAACGTGCCGAGGCGCTCTACGCCCGCGTCCGCAAGGGCGGCGCGGTTCGTCCCCTCTGGCACCGCGGCGACATACGCCAACGTATCGGCGCTTTCGCCCTCGTCGGCCTCGTGACTGGCGTGCTGGGAGGCTTTCTTGCCGGCCAGGGCGAGGCGGCAATTGGCGGGCTGATTGCGCTCCTCGGTGTGCTGATTGCTTGTGGCGGTACGGCCTATGCCACCCGCAATCTGGCCAGACTGTCGAGCCACGCACGCTCAGTGTTCGATAACGATGTGGGCTGTGTCACCTACGGGGACGGCCACGATGTGGTGGCGGAAGCAGAGCTGGCCCTTGCCATGCAGAGCGCGCAACTCACGGCCCTGCGCGGTCGCGTCGAGGACCTGACGACGGAACTTGCTGGAGCGGCCCGCAACTCCAGCCAGGCAGCGGAGGATGGTCGCCGCGCGATCTCCGACCAGGAACAGGAGATCCTCCAGGTGGTCACCGCCATGGAAGAAATGGCGGCTACTGTGCAGGAAGTCTCCCGCAATACATCCGAGGCGTCCACCACGACCCTGGAAGTGTCACAACAGGCGGAAACGGGTCGCGACACCATTGTCCGCACCGCCAACGCAATGCGCTCGCTGGCGACGGATGTGGGTGAAGCCACTGCGGCCATGGAGGCCTTGCGGGAGGAGACACGTTCCATCCGCAAGGTGCTGGAGGTCATCAACGCGATTGCCGCGCAGACCAACCTGCTGGCCCTCAACGCGGCCATCGAGGCGGCGCGGGCCGGCGAGTCCGGCAGGGGCTTTGCCGTCGTGGCCACCGAGGTACGGGAATTGGCGGCGCGGGTGAGTGAGTCCACCGGGGATATCGGGCGAATGATCGAGCAGCTTGAAACCCGCGCCGAAGGCGCTGCCGGCACCATGCGGCAAAGCCAGGAGTCGGCCAACGTCGTCGCAACGGATGCCGAGGAATCGAGCCGTGTAATCATCGATATCGAACGATCGGTGGAACAGATTCGCGACATGACAGTTCAGATTGCCACGGCCGCCGAAGAACAGTCGGCCACAGCCGACGAAATCAACCGCCGCGTCAGCAGCGTCAACGACGGCGTCGCCCAGACGGCAGACATTGCCGGGCGTACCAAGCAGACCAGTGATCAGCTGGTGGCCATGGTGGAAGAGCTCCAGGGCGTGATGCTGCAGTTCAAGGGCCACTGAAAGCCGATTCACAGTATGTGACCTTCCGCACTTACCCAGGCACACCGAGACGGCAGGATGAATGGAACGAGGTGGGGCTGCGGCCCCACCTTACCGCGGTAAAGGACTCGAAACATGCTGTTCTACCTGGATACGGAATTCACCAGCCTCAAGGCTCCAAAGCTCATCAGCATCGGACTGGTCGCCGAGAGCACCCCGGAGACGTCTCTCTACGTTGAGCTCGTGGATGGCTATCAGTTGGCTGATTGCTCTGATTTCGTCCTCGCCTATGTGCTACCTCACCTGGAGCAGGGCTCCGCGCGCATGCCTCGTCGGCAAGCAGCCGGGAGGATCGCCCGCTGGATCGCGAGCTTCCCCGGCCGGCACACGCTGGTCAACGACCACCCCTGGTTCGACGTAGAGTTGCTGAGCAACCTGCTGGGGAGTGCATGGCCAGCGCGATTGTCGCGCCAATCACAGGTATTCGATCCAAATGGCGTTCGTGACTACGAGATCGCCACAGCGCTACATCACGCCCGCCGCGGCCATGATGTCCGTGCCCGGCTGCATCATGCCGGCGATGACGCCAGGCGGCTGAAACGCTCCGTGGCAGCGGTGCGTCATCTGGGTCGCGACCCCTTCACGCTGCAGGAGCACCGGGAGCAGGCTCCCGCAGCCGCCATGACTGGATAGAAGCCCCGAAATTTTCTTGCCACACGCAGGTTCTGCGTCAGACTGGAGGCATGAACAATGCCAGGCAGACTGCAGGACCCCGATGAAGCGGCGCACCCGTTGGCTACTCTGGACCACGGCCGGACTGGCCTCCCTGTTTATTGTCGGCAACATACTGCTGTTCAATGCGCTACCGAAGCCCATGCGGCTCACAGCGCCGGTTACCCTCGACTATGGCGTGGCGGACGCGCGCTTCGAACGCAGCATGGGGCTGGTCCTGCAGCAGCCCATCACCACGGGCAACGACATCGAACTGTTGCGCGACGGCAAGGCAATCTACGCCGCCATGCTCGGTGCAATCAACGCTGCCGAACACTCCATCACCTTTGAAACGTATGAATTCTGGGGGGAGGATTCCGCCGGCCGCTTGGCCAGTGCCCTTGCCGACGCCGCCGAGCGCGGTGTGGCGGTGCATGCAGTGCTGGATTTCATTGGCTCGGCCCAAGCTGACACCGACAAGTTCGATCGCATGACCGATGCCGGCGTCGAGTTGATCCGCTGGCGGGAACCGAGCTGGTACGACCTCGCGCGGTTCAATCACCGCACCCATCGCAAGCTGCTGGTCAAGGACGGGCACACGGGCTTTATCGGCGGCGCCAACGTGGCGGACAACTGGCTACCCGGGAACGACCGGACCGCCTACCGGGACAACCATTTCCGGGTGCGCGGCCCGGTGGTGGGCAACATGCAGGCGGCATTTGCGGAGACATGGATCGACGCCAGCGGCGAACTTCTGCTGGGCGATGCGTACTATCCGGCACTGGAACCAGCGGGCGACCTTGCAGTACAGGTGGTCAACAGTTCACCCCGGGAAGGCCGCCACCGGGTGCGCAAGATGCTTCTCTATGCCATCGCTGCGGCGGAAGAGCGTATCACCATCGGCACCGCCTATTTCTACCCTGATGCCGATTTCCTCGATGCCCTCACCGCTGCCGCCGAACGGGGCGTGGACGTCCGCATCCTCGTGCCCGGCGACAGCATCGACCAGGGTTTTGTCCGCCACGCGTCGGTCAACCGCTGGGGCCCGATGCTCGAAGCGGGTGTCTCGCTCTACGAATACCAGCCCAGCATGTACCACTCCAAGCTCATGAGCGTTGATGATCGTTGGGCGACCATCGGCTCCACCAATCTCGACAACCGCTCGTTCCGCATCAACGACGAGGCTAATCTGAATATTTACGATGATGCCTTTGCCCTTATGATCAGAGAGCTTGTTGAGAGCGATATCGCCGACGCGGCGCATTATGATCTCGAACGCTGGCAACAACGGCCCTGGCGCAAGCGCCTTTTCGGCTGGATCAGCATGACCATCGGCCCGCACTTGTGACCCCCGGGGAATGCCCATGAGCTGGAACCCGACCCTCGAGCCGCAATGCCCGGAAGCAGGTAGCCTCGACAGCATAGAGACACTGATCATCCCCAGGGCCCGCGACATCGGCGGCTTCGAAGTGCGCCGAGCGCTGCCCGCACCCAAGCGACAGATGGTCGGGCCGTTCATCTTTTTCGATCAGGCGGGGCCGGCGGAATTCGTGACCGGTCAGGGAATTGACGTGCGGCCGCATCCGCACATCGGCCTGGGAACGGTGACCTACCTGTATCGGGGGGAATTCCAGCACCGGGACAGCCTCGGGTCGAATCAGATCATTCTGCCTGGTGCCGTGAACTGGATGGTGGCCGGACGCGGCGTCACCCACTCCGAGCGCACCAGTGAAGCCACCCGGCAGGCACCCCACTCGCTGTTCGGCATCCAGACCTGGGTTGCCCTGCCGGATCACGCCGAAGACGTAGAGCCCTCGTTCGAGCACCATGCCCGGGAGACGCTGCCGGAACTGGAACACGACGGCGTTCACCTGCGGCTCATACTCGGCTCGGCCTACGGCGAGAAAGCGCCGGTGAAGATGTTCTCGGAGATGTTCTACGCCGACGTCACCATGCAGCCGGATGCCCTGCTGCCCATGCCCGATGACCACGAGGACCGCGGACTCTACGTCACGGAAGGCTCGGTGGTGATCGCCGGACAATCCTTCGAAGCGGGCCGAATGCTGGTCTTCCGCCCTGGGGACCGCATGACCGTCAAGGCCGGCCCGGAAGGCGCGCGCCTCATGATACTCGGCGGAGAGACCATGCCGGGGCCCCGGTACATCTGGTGGAACTTTGTCGCCTCCAGCCCGGAGCGGATAGAGCAGGCCAAGGACGAGTGGCGCACTGCCGACTGGGAGAACGGACGCTTTACATTGCCCCCGGACGACAGGGACGAGTTCATCACCATGCCGGAGGACCCGCCCAACGCGCGGCCCAGAAACGCGGGGAGCTAACCCGTCACCCTCAGGGCCGAAACACGAACTGGACGCGCTGGCCGGAGAAACGCCCCAGCGCGTACTCAATCGGGCGCTGCTGAAGGTCAACATTGACTCCCTCGCTCACCAGCACCGGCTGCGTCCGTGGCTGCTGCAGCAATCGCGCATCGTCGGCATCCGGCAGGCGCGCGGTCACCCGCGTCACGTCCCGCAGGTAATCCTTGATGCCAACCCGAAACAGGGCCTGGGTAATGGAACCACATTCCCGATAGGCCTCAATCAACCCGTCGCAGCGCTGTTTGACAAAGTAGTGCGTGCTCACACTGATCGGGCGCTCGTCCACCTCCCGCAGATGCTCGATGAGGATAAGCCGTGTACCGCGTCGGACTCCCAGGTTGCGGGCGGCCTCGCCGTCCGCCGGAATTTCAAGAGCGCGTAACAGCCGGCCACCGGGGTGCCGGTTGAGTGTAACGATATTCTCCGAGAAACGCGTGCGCTTGCCGACCTGGTAATCCACCACGTCTTCCTGCACAAAGGTGCCCCGCCCCTGTTCGACGCGCACCACCCCGGATTCCTGCAAGGCCGCCACAGCGCGGCGAACGGTATGACGATTGACCTGAAAGCGAGCGGCCAACTCGGACTCGGTGGGCAGGCGATCCCCCGGTCGCAGTAGCCCAGCCTGGATCTCCCCCGCCAGTTCGGTCTCTATCTGCCGCCACAGCGCCATGCCTGTTACACGTTCCATGCCCGAGACCTCGACCAATAGGGGTGATGATCCATCTTGTTGCGTTGGCTGACAGCATGCATCATCTCATCACAATTCGTCTAGATGTTTAGATGACTGAGGACCTAGTGAGCAATCAAGCTGACATGATCGATCAGGATGCGAGGCGCGCCTGGATGGGCACCCTTGCGAAAGCGCCGAGAGATCGGCTGGAAAAGGCGTTGGAGCAGCTGGAAATTCCGCATTACAGCTTGCTCCGAACGCCCGAGACCGGGCTGGTCATGGCACGGGGACGCGCCGGCGGCACTGGCCAACGGTTCAATCTGGGCGAGGTCACCGTCACACGCTGTGCGGTGAAACTCGACGACAATACCGTCGGTCATGCCTACGTTGCCGGCCGGGATCAACGCAAGGCTGAGATCGCAGCACTGTTCGATGCCTTGCTGCAAACACCGGATCATCACCAGGCACTCCAGGGCTGCCTGATCCAGCCCCTGGTTCGGGAAGCCGAAACGGCGCAGCGGGCCACCGCACAGAAGGCCGCGGCCACGCGTGTTGAATTCTTCACCATGGCGCGGGAGGACAATCGATGACGGCAGAACTGGCCAGCGGCTTCACCGAACCGGTGCGACATGCTCAGCAAGGTTTTCGGGCTGCACTGGACGCCCTGTCCCGCCCCGGTCGTATCACACATGTTGCAGCCGATGGACCCACGGCACCGGGCCTGGGCCCGGCGTCGACGACATTGATGTTGAGCCTGGCGGATTTCGAAACACCTGTCTGGCTGGGCGCAGGTGCAGCGGCGAGTGGCGAATACTTCCGCTTTCACTGCGGCTGTCCACTCACCCGGGAGCGCGGCGGCGCTGTCATCGCCTGCCTTGCCAACCCGGCGGAAGCCCTTCCACTAGCGGATTTCGAGCTGGGAAGCGACAAGGCACCCGAGGCATCGGCAACGCTGATCATCCAGGTGGCCGCGCTGGACGACCAGGGATCATTCGAGTTTTCCGGGCCGGGCATTGACGGCGTGCATCGTATCGGCATCCAGGGCCTGCCAACCGAGTGGCTGCGCGAGCGTGCCATGCTGGCGCCTCTGTTCCCGAGGGGCGTCGATATCTTCCTGACTTCAGGGAACCGCCTGTGCGGTCTACCCCGTACCACGATCATCAAGGAGACGCCATGTATGTCTCGGTGAAAGGTGGCGAGCAGGCCATCGACAATGCCCATCAATGGCTGGCGGAAAGCCGCCGCGGCGATACCTCCGTGCCCGAGCTCAGCCTTGCACAGATTCGCGAGCAACTGGCGGGCAGCGTCGATCGCGTGATGACCGAAGCGTCACTCTACGACGTGGACCTCGCCGCTCTGGCAATCAAGCAGGCGCGGGGCGACCTGATCGAGGCCATTTTTCTGCTGCGAGCCTATCGCACCACCCTGCCCCGGTTTGGCTACAGCGAGCCCCTGGATACCGCCTCCATGCGGATCCGACGGCGCATCTCTGCCACTTTCAAGGATCTGCCCGGCGGACAGGTTCTCGGACCGACTTTCGACTACACACATCGGCTACTGGACTTCCAACTCGCGGTGGACGGCAAGGCGCCAACGGCACCCAGTGCCCGGGAGCCACTGCCCACGAGCATGCCTCGTGTCACAGACATGCTCGGTCAGCAGGGGCTGATCGAGGAAGAACTGGCCGACGACTCCCAGCCCGTGGGTGACATCACGCGTGAGCCCCTGGACTTCCCCAGCAAACGCGATGTGCGCCTGCAGGCGCTGGCACGGGCGGACGAGGGTTTCCTGCTCGGCATGGCGTACTCCAGCCAGCGCGGATACGGCCGGAACCACCCCTTCGCCGGCGAGATCCGCCTCGGCGAGATCGCCATCGAATTCACACCGGAGGAACTCGGATTTCCGGTGGAATTGGGAGAGATCACGGTGACGGAATGCCAGATGGTCAACCAGTTCACGGGCAGTGATGCGGCGCCACCACAGTTCACGCGGGGCTACGGACTCGGATTCGGTCACTGTGAACGCAAGGCCATCAGCATGGCGCTGACCGATCGCGCCCTGCGCTCCCGGGACTTGGGCGAACCCGCATCTGCCCCGGCCCAGGACGACGAGTTCATGCTGTACCACTGCGACAACATCCAGGCCACCGGCTTCGTGGAGCATCTGAAACTGCCGCATTACGTGGACTTCCAGTCGGAGCTCGCGATGCTCCGCGCCCTGCGCCAGCGCCATGGACAGGAAACCGACAAGGAGCAACAGCCATGACGGAGACCGGCTACAACTTCGCCTACCTGGATGAACAGACCAAACGGATGATTCGTCGCAGTCTGCTCAAGGCGGTGGCGATCCCGGGTCATCAGGTGCCCTTCGGCTCCCGCGAAATGCCCCTGCCCTACGGCTGGGGTACTGGGGGCATCCAGGTGACGGCAGCCATTCTGGGCGCAGACGACACGCTGAAGGTCATCGACCAGGGGGCCGACGACACCACCAATGCCGTATCCATCCGCAAGTTCTTCGCCCGCACCGCCGGGGTGGCGACCACCGGCGCGACGGACGAGGCGACCATCATCCAGACGCGGCATCGCATCCCGGAAACACCGCTGTCGGAATCGCAGACGCTGGTCTACCAGGTCCCCATACCGGAACCGCTGCGCTGGATGGAGCCCCGGGAGAGCGAGACCCGGACCATGCATGCACTGGAAGAATACGGCGTGATGCATGTTTCGCTCTACGAGGACGTGGCGCGGCACGGGCAGATTGCCAAGACCTACGACTACCCGGTTCAGGTAGCGGACCGCTACATCATGAGCCCGAGCCCGATTCCCAAGTTCGACAATCCGAAAATGGATCGTTGCCCGGCACTGCAGCTCTTCGGGGCCGGCCGGGAGCGCAGGCTCTACGCGGTGCCGCCGTACACCACCGTTCGCAGCCTGGATTTCGAAGATCATCCCTTCCACGTGGAGAGCTGGGACGCACCCTGTGCGCTCTGCGGGGCAACCGACAGCTATCTGGACGAGATCATTACCGATGATGCCGGAAGTCGCATGCTGGTCTGCTCCGACACCGATTACTGCTCGCGCAGGCAGACGTCCACCACCAGGCGGAGGGCGGCGTCTTGAGTGAACAACTGCTGCTGCGGGTGCGCGATCTCGCCTACGACTACGGAAGCTTCTTCGGCTGCCAGAACGTGAGCTTCGACCTCTACCCCGGCGAGGTCCTCGGCGTGGTGGGAGAATCCGGCGCCGGCAAGACAACACTGCTGCGCTGCCTCTCCACGGAACTCGAGCCCACCGCGGGCGAGATCGCCTACCGGGCCGGCAATGGGCCACTGCGGGACGTCTTCTCCCTGTCGGAGCCGGAACGGCGCATGCTGTTGCGCACCGAGTGGGGGCTGGTACACCAGAACCCCCGCGATGGCCTCAGACTGAACGTCTCCGCTGGCGGCAATGTCGGCGAACGGCTCATGGCGGTGGGCGATCGGCACTACGGACATATTCGGGATCAGGCCGCCCACTGGCTTTCCCAGGTAGAAATCGATCTGTCCCGGATGGATGACATGCCGACCACCTTCTCCGGCGGAATGCAGCAGCGTGTGCAGATCGCCCGCAACCTGGTGACCAATCCGCGGCTGCTGCTCATGGATGAGCCCACTGGCGGCCTGGATGTCTCCGTCCAGGCGAGACTGCTGGATCTGCTGCGCCGCCTGGTCTCGGAACTCAATCTGGCAGCGGTGATCGTGACCCATGACCTGGGCGTGGTTCGCCTGCTGGCGCATCACCTGATGGTCATGCAGGGCGGAAAGGTGGTGGAACACGGTCTGACCGACCAGGTTCTGGATGACCCCCAGCACCCTTATACCCAGCGGCTGGTGTCGTCGATTCTGCGGGTCTGACCAACACCTCGACTCAGGAGACGGACAATGATCGATCGCTCCACCATGGTGGAGGTCTCGGACCTCGGCAAGGAGTTCGTTCTGCATATGCAGGGAGGCGTCCGCATACCCGTGCTGCGCGGTGTGAACCTCCGTGTGCGTGCTGGCGAGTGCGTGGTCCTCGGCGGGCCGTCTGGTGCCGGCAAGTCCACGCTGTTGCGCTGCCTGTACGGCAACTATCTCGCACAGTCCGGACACGTGAGGATTCGCCACGCTGGCCAGTTGATGGACCTGGTGGGCGCAGCACATCGGCTCATGCTGGAGATCCGCCGCGAGACCATCGGCTACGTCAGCCAGTTTCTGCGGGTGATCCCCCGGGTGTCGACTCTGGACCTGGTCATGGAGCCGTTGCTGACCCGGGGCGTTCAAGAGCACGAGGCCGCCTGGCGGGCAGAGGCATTGCTCACCCAGCTCAACATTCCCGACACGCTGTGGCAATTGGCACCGGCCACGTTCTCTGGCGGTGAACAGCAGCGGGTCAACGTCGCCCGGGGCCTGATCGCGGAGTACCCGATCCTGCTTCTGGACGAGCCGACAGCGTCACTGGATGCCGAGAACCGACAGATTGTCATCGAACTCATTCAACATGCCTGCGCCCGGGGCGCTGCCGTCATCGGCATTTTCCATGACGCGGAAGTCCGTCGCGCAGTCGCCCACCGCACCCACGAACTGACTCGAGCTGGAGCAGCCGCATGATCGCAGAGCGCATACTGGACAACGCCCGGATCATCTGTCCCGACGCCGTCATCGACGGCCATCTGGTGATTCGCGGTGACCTCATTGTCGCCATCGAGGAGGGCCGCAGCCGCAGCCCGGCCGCAGAGGATCTGGAGGGTGATTACCTGACGCCCGGCCTGGTGGAGCTTCATACTGACAACGTCGAGCGTCACCTCATCCCCAGGCCGGGGGTGGTGTGGCCGACCATGCCGGCGATCCTGGCCCATGATGCAACCATTGCCAGCGCCGGCATCACTACAGTGCTTGATGCCATTGCCTGTGGCAGCGATCACGGCAAGGAGTGGCGGCGGGACATCTGCGACACTACGGTGTGGGGGATTGACCAGGCGAGACGCGGCGGTCATCTGCGCGCCGAACACCTGCTGCACCTGCGCTGCGAGATCGTGGCTGCGGACATGCCCGAGGCCTTCGCCAAGGCCATCGACAACCCCTACGTGCGTCTGGTCTCCATCATGGACCATACGCCCGGCGCCCGGCAGTTCGTGGACATGGACAAGTTCAGGGAGTACTACAAGGGCAAGCACGGTCTCAGCGACCGGGAACTCGACACCATGATTGCCGAGCGCCAGGCCATGCGGGATGAGCACGGCCCGAGAAACCGGGCGGAGGTCGTCGCCGAAACCCGTCGTCGCGATATCACCCTGGCGAGCCACGATGACGCCACGGTGGAACATGTGAACGAAGCTGTGTCTGATGGCGTCCGCATTGCCGAGTTCCCCACCACCGTGGCAGCCGCCGAAGCGGCCCACGCCCAAGGGCTCGCAACTGTCATGGGCGCTCCCAACCTGGTGCGTGGTGGATCACATTCCGGCAACGTCGCGGCTGGCGATCTCGCCCGGCTCGGCCTGCTGGACTGCCTGTCTTCCGACTATGTGCCCATCAGTCTCATGCAAGGGGCCTGGCAGCTTAACGAGGAAGGCATCATGAGCCTGCCGGAAGCATTCCGGGTAGTCGCCGGGCAGCCTGCCGCCATGCTTGGTCTGCATGACCGTGGCGAACTGGAAGCGGGAAAACGGGCCGATATCGCGCGCGTTCATCGCAATGGCGCGACGGTGATCCGCGAAGTTCTGCGCGGCGGACAGCGCATCGCATGACGGCTCGGCGCTATGCGGTTTACTTCGCGCCGCGACCTGAGTCCCGCTTGGGACAATGCGGGTCTGCCTGGCTGGGTCGTGATGCAGTTACCAACAGCAGTTGCCCCCAGCCATCCCTGCCAGCCGATGTCCCGGTGGATCTGGCAGTGGCCACCGCCAGACCCCGCCATTACGGCTTTCATGCGACCCTCAAGGCGCCATTTCATTTGCACGGTAACTGTACTGAAGCCGCGTTGATTCGCGCAGCACAGGCATTGTGTACCCGCCACGAGGCCTTTTCCATCACGCTGGAAGTCGGCGAGCTTGACGGCTTTATCGCGCTGCTGCCGAAGTCGCCGACAAACGCGCTTGATCATCTGGCAGCGGGTTGCGTGCGAGAGCTGGATGCCTTCCGTGCCCCACTCACCGATACGGATCGCCGTCGCCGTGATGCGGCGCGGTTACCGCCGCGCCAGCGGGCGCTTTTCGAGCAATGGGGTTATCCCCATGTCCTGGACGCATTCCGCTTTCACATGACCCTGAGCGAGAGACTCCCGGACGGGCCCCGCCAGCGGCTGTACGCCGTTGCCGAGGCATACTTCGAACCGGCCCTCCGCGGGGAAACAACGCCCGTGGACAGCATCTGCCTTTTCCGTGAAGCGACGCCCGGCGGCATGTTCAGCCTGCTGCAGCGCATCGATTTCACGCCTCGCAACGCCCCACCCCACGAATTCGTCTAGTCCGCCTTCAAGCAAGATTCACCGAAGTCTCACGGCCGCGTCATGGAGGCGCACTAACCTCTTCGTCCATGCCGCGACCACACCGTGAAGAGTGTGGAGAACGGCAAACATTGGACCCTAGACCAGGAGCGTTGAATCATGTTGATCAAGAACGGCATGCGCCTACTCGCGGGCATCTGCATGACTGCTGCCCTCACCACTTCCGCACTCGCGGAGCGACCTGACAACCTGCGCATCGGTTTGCTACCCGCCGAAGATGCCGGCGTGATGGTAGAACAGTTCGAGGGCATCGAGGCGCACTTGAGCGAGACCCTGCAGGCCGAGACCACGGTGTGGGTATCGGAGAGCTATAACGCCCTCATCGAGGCCATGCGCAGCGGTCATCTGGATGTCGCCTACGTTGGTGGAAGCCAGTACCTGCGCGCCCTGGAGATCGGTGTCGATGTGGAGCCGCTTGCCATTGCCATCGATGGCACCGGCCGGCCGTATTACAAGTCGTCGATTTTCGTCCGCGCGGATAGTGACATTCACAGCTTCGAAGATCTCAAGGGCCACGACTTCGCCTTCGTGACGCCCACATCCACCTCCGGCGGCGTCGCCCCCAGCTTCCTGTTGCGACAGAACGGGATCGACCCTGACGAGGATCTCGGCCGCGTCATCTACGCGCAACAGCATGACTCGGTGTTCCTCGCCGTAACCAACGGACGAGTTGCTGCGGGCGCGACCGGTGACCTGTACTTCCCCCGCTGGCGCGACCGGGGAATTCTCGAATACAGCGAGTACATCGAAGAAGAAGACTACCTGGCCGACGGAGACATTCGAATCATCGGCGCGGTGCGGGTGCCGGGCGTGGTGATGATCGGTCGTGGCGCTCTGGGCCATGACTACCGGGAAGAGCTGCGCGATGCCTTCACCAACATTCCGGAAGAAGTGGCCGAGCGCTACGAGATCTGGGGCCCGTTGCTCGGCTTTGCCCGGGCGACACCCGAGGACTTCGACGAGCTGAAGGCCATGTCCGAAATGAACGGGCAGTAATGTCCACTGACACGGCGCATCCGCAACCATGCGGATGCGCCGTGTGTTGAAGGAGCAATCCCATGCAGACGCAACCGCTGACGAGTACCGATGCCGTGCCCCGGAAATCCGGGATCACGGATGCTGCCCCAAAAGAACTCGCGAAACCGATGGTATCAATCCGCGGGCTGACCAAAACCTATGGCAGAAACGGCCGGGCGGTGACCGCCCTCAAGGATATCTCCCTCAGCATCCGCCACGGCGAATTTGTCGCCCTGCTCGGACCAAGCGGTGTGGGCAAATCCACTCTGCTGCGTTGCCTGAATCACCTCGTCCCTCCAACCAGTGGTGACGTCGTCATCGGTGGCGAGAATCTGGCCAAGCTCTCGAAACGGCAACTGCTTGCCGCCCGAACACGCATCGGGATGATCTTTCAAGAGTCGAACCTGATCGGGCGACTACCGGTGATTACCAATGTGCTTTGCGGGCGCCTAGCCACGCTGGGCGCCCTCCGCGCGCTGACCTACTCATTTCCGCGGGATGATTACGACCGCGCAGTGAGGGCGCTGCGCCGGGCAGGTCTCGACGACGAGGAACTTTACCTGCGGCGGGCTGATCGGCTGAGTGGCGGCCAGAAACAGCGGGTGGGCATCGCCCGCATGCTTGTTCAGCAGCCCGATCTGGTGTTGGCCGATGAGCCTATCGCGAGTCTGGACGTCAAGATGCAGGCGACGATCATGGATCTCATCCGCGGGATCGCCCGGGACGACGGCATTACCGTGGTCATGAGCCTGCACCAACTGCAGGTGGCAAGGGCCTACGCGACCCGCATCATCGCCCTGTCCGCCGGCGGCGTCGCCTTCGACGGACCGCCCGGCGATTTGTCCGACAGCATCGTGCAGGACATCTTCGACATCGACGATGAAGGGCTGATCAGTGGCGCGCGTTAGTCCGCTCAACGCGGAGATTGTAGGGCGAAGCGTTGCCGACCGACGTCTCAAGGCCCGTCTCAAGGCCTGTGGAATCGGCGCCGTGGTGCTGGCGATCTGGCTCTGGTCCGCCGCCGGCACGGGCTTTCGTCCGGACAACCTGATCGCCGGCATCCCCCAAATGGCAGACCTGATCGGGCGCATGTTACCGCCGGATCTCAGCATACTGCGCAGTCTCGCCGGGCCATTGCTGGAAACGGTGCAGATGGCCCTGCTCGGCACGACCTTACCCATCTTCATCGCCCTGCCACTCGCTGTGCTGGCGGCCTGGAACACCACCCCGTGGCCAGCCCTCGGTCAGGCCATACGGGTCGTGCTTGCCACGTTGAGAACCGTGCCAGAGCTTGTCTGGGCCATGCTCCTGGTCTCCGCCATCGGGCTCGGGCCGTTCCCTGGCGTACTGGCGTTGACGCTGCACGCCATCGGCGGCATGGGCAAGTTCTACTATGAGGCCATCGAGACAGTACGCTCGGAGACTGTCGAGGCGCTGGAGGCATCCGGGGCGGGCAAACTGCGGGTCCTGCTGTTCGGCATTCTGCCCAGCGCACTGCCGCAGATGATGTCCACCACGTTGCTCTACTGGGAGTTCAACAACCGTTCGTCGACGATCCTCGGCATCGTCGGCGCCGGCGGGATCGGCGTAGTTCTGCTCCACGCCCTGCAGGACTTCCGCTACGAGAAGCTGCTGACCTGCCTCATCGTTATCGTCCTGCTGCTGATGATACTGGATCGAATCAGCGGCTACCTGCGCTCAAAGGTGATCTGAATGCGCGAGACGAAAACCCTGGATCAGGCCGGACAGAGACCGGTGGACATTGATCGCCTGCGCCGGCGCATCACGCCTGGCCGGGTGACCGTGGCGGTAGCCGCTGTGATTCTCTATTGGTGGGTCTTCGCGGATACCGAGATCAGCGCAAGGGACTTCATCGACGGCTTTCCCGCCATGGGCAAGTTGCTTGCATTGATGTTCCCACCGGACTGGGCGGCAATGACACGGTTTCTCGGACCGGCCATCGAAACCTTCCAGATTGGCGTGACCGCAACGCTGCTAGGTGCCGTGCTGGCTATTCCGACAGCCTACCTGGGCGCGCGAAATCTCTCGCCGCACCCTATCGTTTGCAGCGTCACGCGCAGCATTCTCGCGGTATTCCGCGGCGTCTCGGAAATCGTCTGGGCGCTGATTTTCGTGGTGGCCGTGGGGCTCGGACCCTTTGCCGGCGTGCTGGCACTCGCGCTTTTCACCATCGGCATGATCGGCAAGTTGCTTTCGGAAGCGGTGGAGGCCGTCGATCCGGGGCCACTGGAAGTACTGCGGGCAGCTGGCGCAGGCGAATGGCGTGTGTTTCTGTATGGCGCCTGGCCGCAGATTCTGCCGACCTTCATCAGCTACAGCCTCTACTACTGGGATTCCAACACCCGGCAGGCAACGGTCGTGGGTTTCGTGGGTGCCGGCGGCCTGGGTTATACCCTGTTCACGTCCATCAATGCCTACCGATTCGAACAAGCCACCGCGGCGTTGATCCTGATGGTGCTCATCATCGTGGTGATCGACCGCTTCTGCCTTTTCCTGCGACGCAGGCTCGACAGATAAGGATGCTTTAACAATGACAGCAGACAATAGCGATGTCCGCCGGAACGGCAAGTCAACGCAGGACCCTGAAGAGGCCATTCACGCGGTCATCTTCGACTGGGCCGGTACGATGGTGGACTTCGGTTCCCGCGCACCCATGGCCGTCTTCGTCGACGTTTTCCAACGATACGGTGTGAGTATCTCCGTCGACGAAGCCCGCGGCCCCATGGGCATGCCGAAATGGAACCATATCCGTACCTTGCTCGCGCAGCCGCGCATTGCTGCGGCCTGGGAGGACGCCCGGGGCACACCGGCGGATGATGCCGCTGCCGACCGGATCTACGAGACCTTCGTGCCGGCAAATCGGGATGTGGCGGCCAACTACGCCGACCTGATCCCGGGGGTCGCCGACGTCGTGGCTGACTTGCGTCGCCGGGGTATCGCCATTGGTTCGACCACCGGCTATACCCGGGACATCCTGGAGCGCGTCATTCCAGTGGCCGCGGCGCAGGGTTATACACCGGACTGTTCCGTCTGTGCCGAAGAGACCCGCGAAGGCCGGCCAGGGCCGCTGATGATCTACCGCTGCCTGGAGGAACTGGCAGCCTATCCCGCCTGGCACTGTGTGAAGGTTGACGACACGCGACCAGGAATCAGCGAAGGCCTGCTGGCCGGTTGCTGGACGGTGGGTGTCAGTCTGTCAGGCAATGGTGTGGGACTGTCCCTGGAGGAAATCGGCGAGACGGACGCGGCCGCGGTCGAGGTATTGAACGCCCGCTCCCGCAAGGAACTGCAGGAGGCCGGCGCCCACTATGTCATCGACACGGTCGCCGACCTGCCGGCATGCCTGGAAGCGATAAGGGTGCGGCTCATGCACGGCGAGAGACCCTGATGCACCCGGTCGCTTGCGGCCAGACGGGCGACACACCTTCGATTTATTTCGAAAATACTGGTTGTATCGAAACAAATCCTGTTCTACGCTTCCCGTATGACCTTGGAAAACGCCTCAAGAAGTCTCGCCGCGCTCGGTAACCCGGTGCGCCTATCGATCTTTCGCTTGCTGGTGCAGGCCGGGACAGCGGGTTTGAACGTGGGTGATATCCAGCGGCATATGGAGATACCGGCATCCACCCTGAGCCATCACCTGTCCAATCTGGCCCAGGCTGGTCTGGTCCAGCAGACGCGGCAAGGCCGGGAAATCATCTGTACGGCAGAGTTCAAGCGCATGCGCGACACGGTGGACTTCCTAACCGCGGAGTGTTGCCAGGGGGTTGCCCTGCGGGATAAGGCAAGCTGAATTTTTTTGTCCTTATATTTCGATTTTTCTAGGAATATAAAAATATTACCACGACTACCGCCCAACCCGGACTCGGCGAACGCCTGCGCGGCCTGGATCGCGTCTGGCCGGTGACCATCGCCCTGCTACTTGCGTTGATGCTCATCGACACGACGCTGGCCGTCGGTGCGATCCGATTCGTCGGCGAGGCCTTCATCAGCATTGGTGTCTTTCTTGCCCTCGCTGTCCTACTCGCGGCCTACGCGCAGGCCACGGGTGCCGACGGGCTCATCGCCCATGCGTTCAGTGGCCGGGAGCGGTCAGGCGTTGCCATCGCCGCCGCCGTGGGGGCGTTGTCACCGTTCTGCTCCTGCGGCGTGATTCCGCTCATCGCGGCCATGCTGGGGATGGGAGTGCCACTCGCCGCCGTGATGGCGTTCTGGCTCGCCTCACCCCTGATGGACCCTTCCATGTTCGTGCTCACCGCCGGCGTGGCGGGTACCGAATTCGCGATGGCAAAGCTTGCTGCGGCCGTTGGTGTCGGTGCGCTGGGCGGCTATGCCACCCTCTGGATCACGCGCCGCAACGGATTCTCCAACCCGTTGCGTGAAGGTGTCGCCACGGCGGGCTGCGGTACCGGGAAGGTCCGGCAGGTGACCGCCGTTCACTGGGCGTTCTGGCAGGACCGGGAGCGCGTTACCCGGTTTCTCCGATCGACCCGGCAGACCGGCTTGTTCCTCGGCAAGTGGCTCGCCCTGGCTTTCACCCTCGAGTACATGATGCTGACCTGGATCCCTGCGGAATCAATCCAGCATCTGCTGGGGCAGGACAACCTGCTCGCAATCCCGGTGGCGATCCTGGTTGGCATACCGGCCTACCTGAACGGCTATGCGGCCGTGGGACTGATCGGCGGTCTCTTGCAGGCGGGCATGTCGCCCCCCGCCGGGCTGGCCTTTCTGATTGCCGGCGGTGTCACCAGCATCCCGGCCGCCATGGCGGTCGCCGCACTGGTCCGCTGGCCCGTCTTTGTCTGGTACCTGGTGCTGGCCGTCCTTGGTGCCCTCGCCAGCGCCGTTGCCTATCACCTCTATCTGTTGATGTGAGGACGCTCCAACGGACCCACTCAGTTGGGCGTGGTTGCGGTCGCGCCACTTCGCCCAGCGGACAGTCGGACTTCCCGCGGGTGAACGCATGCCCACCGATCACGGCGCGGAATCATCCGTGTCGCCTTCTCCGGAAAGTCACGCCAAACTCATGGTTATGTCATCGGCGCGCAATACGCTTCCGGTTCGGAAACGAGTGACAGCGAGGAGCGTATGGATCGAGGGCGGTTGTTGTATCTCATTGGCGCGTCTGGAGCAGGCAAGGACAGCCTGCTGCGCTTCGTCGCCGCCCGTGCCGATCCCTGCGTGGTGACGGTTGCCCGCCGCTTCATTACCCGGCCGGCGAACGCCGGTGGCGAAGACCACATTGCCATTTCACAGGCCGACTACCAGCGCATGCTGGGGTGCGGACAGTTCTCCATGCACTGGGGCGGCAACGGCCTGCACTACGGCATCCCGCAGGACCTGGACACCTGGTTGGCCCGCGGGCGCATCGTTCTGGTCAATGGATCCCGCGGATACCTGGCACAGGCGACTGCCCGCTACCCATTGTTGTACCCAGTGCTAATACGGGTATCGGAGGCAGTCCTGCGCAAGCGTTTGCTGAAGCGTCGCCGGGAGAGTCCCGCCAACATCGAACAGCGCATCGCACGGGCTCGACAGTTCGGTGAGGTAGCCCATCCGCGGCTGCAAGTCATCGATAATGACGGCCCACTGGAAGTGGCAGGAGAGGCATTGCTCCGACTGATTGGCGCAGCGCGCGGCGCCGCGCCAATCATTTCAGGATCCAGTGTGCCCATGGAGTAGGCCGGGCGGCCGCGCAGTGACTGCTGATAGAGCGCATGAAGCATCGCGCCTGAGGCCTGCCCATTGACCCTGAGTCAGACGCAACGTCCGCCGTCCACCTCCAAAGCGACGCCGGTGATGAATTCCGCCTCGTCACTGGCCAGATACAGGCTGGCGTTGGCGACATCGGCGGGCCAGGACATCCGGCCCAGCGGGATGGTTGCAAGAAATTTCTTCCGATTCTCCGGGGTGTCCGGTACGCCCATGAAGCGTTCCAGCATTGCGGTTTCACCAATGACCGGGCAGATGGCGTTGACGCGGATACCATCCGGCGCCAACTCCACGGCCATGGACTTGCTCAGGGTGATGGCCGCCGCCTTGCTACCGTTGTACCAATTCAGGCCTGGCCGCGACAGCAGCCTCGCCCAACTCCGCTGCGACTTGCTCGGCACCGCCCTTGTTCAGGTCGGCGATGGCAACCCTGGCGCTCTCGCGGACCCCAACCATGAGACGTTACGCCTGTCCCGAAGGGCGCAACAAATGCCCAGTGCGGGTCGACGATGGGGGCGGCAGTTCGAACAGCAATTGCTGGCCGATGTTATTTTACGTTCAGGGAAGCGCTGAAGTATTCCGACTTTGTGAGAGACACATGAATTCAGCAACGGACATCGGCATGGCAAGCTCAGACGAATTCCGCATTCTGTCACCCACGGCCATTCTGGGGTACGGCTTTCCGGTAGAGTCGTTGCGGCGCGGCCTTGGCCGAGAGCCCCACGCGATCGCCGTGGATGCCGGCAGTGTCGACCCCGGCCCGTTCTACCTCGGCGCCGGCAAACCCTTTGTCAGTCGCAGCGCGACATTGCGGGATCTCGCGCTGCTTCTGCCGGCGGCCCGGGAGCGCGACATACCGCTGATCATCGGTACGGCTGGCGGCGCGGGGGCAAAGCCGCACGTGGACTGGACCCTTGAGATCCTTGATCAGGTGGCCCGTGACCACGGCATGACGGTGGACGTTGGCGTGATCTACACGGACGTGGAGGCGCAACGGGTTGCCCAGGCCCTCGCCGCCGACGAGATCACGGCGCTGGATCACGCGCCGGCACTGGACGAAGGCAGCCTGGCCGCCACGGAGCGGATCGTCGCCCAAATCGGCTGCCCGCCCGTTGCGCGCGCACTGCGGCGCGGCTTCAAGGTCATCGTCTGCGGTCGCGCCTACGATCCGGCCGTGTTTGCCGCGCCCGCCATGGTTGCCGGCTACCCCGACGCCGCCGCGCTGCACATGGGCAAGATATTGGAATGTGCCGCCATCGCCGCCGATCCCGGCAGCGGCCGCGACTGCGTGCTGGGCACCGTGGACGCGGATGGATTCACCCTCGAGACCCTGAGTCCGGCTCGCTCGTTCACGGATTACTCCGTCGCCGCCCACGCCCTCTACGAGAAGTCCGACCCCTATCACCTGCCCGGACCGGAGGGCACGCTGGATCTCACGGATGTCCGCTATGAAGCACTGTCCGGGGGGCGCGTGCGGGTCACCGGCAGCCGCCTGCAGCCGCCGGCCAGGCCCTGCGTCAAGCTCGAAGGTGCCCGGCGCGAAGGGTATCGGAGCCTGTTCATCGCCGGCATCCGCGACCCGCGGTTCATCCGGCAACTGGACGACGTGATCGACAGCATCTCCTCGGATGTGCGCGCCGAGCAACCAGCGCTCCGCATCGCGGCCCATGTCTACGGGCGCGACGGCGTGATGGGGTCCAGGGAACCCAACCGGAACCCCGGCCACGAAGTCGGTCTGGTGTTGGAAGTGCTTGCGGAAACCCAGGAAGCCGCCGATGCGGGCTGCGGCATGCTGCGCAGTACCCTGCTGCACTTCGGCTACCCTGGACGGATCGCCACCGCAGGTAACCTGGCCCTGCCGTTCAGCCCGTCGGACATTTCCTGCGGCCCCTGCTACACGTTCAGTCTTTATCACCTGCTGGACATGGAACTTGAGCAGACCGCTTTCGAGGCGGTCGCAAGGAGGATCGGCTGATGCAGCAACGCCCCCTGTCGCAAGTCGCCCGGGTGATTCGCAGCAAGAACTGCAGCCCCTTCACGCTGACGCTGGATATCATTCTACCCGACCGGCCCACCTTCGACGCGGTGCAGGCCAGCGGCGTGCTGAACCGGGAAGCCTTTGCCCGCCTCTACCGGTGCGGGCTGGAGGATGTCGGCGACGTCATCCATTACCCACCGGCCCTGGCGGTGAAAGTCACGATCCGCCGTCTGAAAACGTCGGGGAGCTTCGGTGACTCGGACGTGTACGGCGCCCAGCAGCATGGCCCCCTCCTCGATGGCCTGCTGGTGCCGGTGCCCTGATGTGCGGGGCGGTCAACGCACCCCGATACCCCGGGCCTCCCAGTCCGACTGCGCCATGGTCCAGGAGCGGTCGAACCCCCCCAGCAACTGGTGGTCATGGGCGCGCCGTCTCGCGCTGCGTCGCGCCTGACGATCCGGGGCGGTGAAGAAGCGGGAGACCATCGCGGTGAGCCGCTCTTGCTCGCGGCGTTCCATATCGGTCAGGTGGGTGAGAAACGGGTCGTCCACGCTCAGTTCATCCAGCGGTGTCGCCTCGATGCGATCCAATGCCGCCCGCAGGACACTGATGGCCGAGCCGTTCGCCAGCGCCGTCACATGCTGCAACCAGCGTGCCTCCTCGGGCTGCATCCAGCGGGTTGCCGGCGACTGTAGCCGGGCCTCGAAATTCAGGGCGCGAAGGATGTGGCACAGACCCTCGCTGGTGAAATTGCGGGTGTGGAAAGTTTGCAGCACCCAGGCGTAGAGCAGGTCCAGTCTCGGATCGAGAAACGAATAGTCGGGCTCGAAGGCGCTGCCCTTCAAACGACCTTCCTGCAGCAGCTTGCGCTCCACCGGCGTGCCGGAGTACGGCAGCATTCGGCAGAAGCTGGCCACCGTCCAGCCGTCGCCGACGAAACGATCAAGAAAATCCACGTTGCTGCGGGTGATGCGCATGTCCGACCAGGGCTCCAGCAGCATGAAACCGAAGTCGAAGGACAACCCCGCCTCCCGCAGCATGTTGCCAGCATCAATGTGGGCCTGGGGCTTCATCTGCTTGCGCATGTGGGCAAGCCCCTCCTCGTCGCCGGATTCCACGCCCATGTAAACGTGGGTGAGACCGCCACGCTTCATGCGCTCGATAATGTCGGGGCGCAGTTCATCGGAGCGGCAGGATATCTTGAAGGCAATGCGGCCACCGATGTCGCTCTCGGCAATCAGGTCGGACAACTCCCCGGCCCAGCGCCGGGCGCGGGAGCCGGTCGCCAGAAAGTCATCGTCCTGGAACAGGAACAGCGCGACACCACGCTCGTGGTAGAGCGCGCGCATCTCGTCGAGCACCGCCGCCGGCCGTCGTAATCGCCGTAGCTGGCCTTCCTGGGCTTCATAGAAGGGTCGTATGGAACAGAACTCGCAATTCCAGGGGCAGCCACGGGAACCAAGAATGGCCGCCGTGGCCTGGTCGGCCTGTTCGTAACGAATATCGTCGCGCACGGGGCATGGCAGGGAATCGAGATCCATGACCTGGGGCCGTAGCGGATTGGTCTTGACCGCGCCATCGTCCAGGCGGTGGGCGATGCCCTGAATGCCGCGCCACTCGCGCCCCGCCGCGAGGCAGTCCAGCAACTCCACCAGGGTGGCCTCGCCCTCGAATCGCACCACGGAATCGGCCCCGGGGATGCCGTTGAGCACGGCGGCGGGATCGAAACTCGGATAATGCCCGCCAAGGGTGATATGGGCAGTCGTGCCGGCGCTTCGCAGGGCCTCCACGACGGCCCCGAAGCGCGGTGTCATGTACTGGAAGATGAGTGACAGCCCGATCACCTCGGGCCGCCACTCCTGAACGCGCTGAACAAGTTGCCGGGGATCGGAGGAAAACGTCTCGATACCCACCTCATGGCCGGCCTGCGACGCGGCGGCCATGAGGTATCTGAGGCCCAGGTTATCCTGGTCCTGGAACCCCACGAACAACACGCGCAGCCGCCTCTCCGCAACCGGAAACGTCATGACAGCCCCTCCTTTTCGCGGCCGCTATTTTTTCTTGCCCAGCTGTTCCTTGAGCAGGCCTTCCATGCGGTCGAGTCGCTGTCGTGTAAAGGCAATCTCCGCCAGCCGGGCTTCGATCTGCACCTTGCCCAGGTTGACGAGATCCTCCGGCGAGGGGTCGGTCACGGGCCCGAACCCGCCGGGCCAGCGGCCAACGGTTCCGCCCACGAAACCGCCACCCACCCCCGCGTCCGGCGCGGGGTCAGTAATGGGCCCGAGATCGGGAAACCGGCCGGAGAGAATCAGTTCCTCGAGAAAATCAAAACGACGCTTGAGAATCTGCACCTGTGCCACAAGAGCGCTGAAATTCGTGACCATTGTCATTCCCTCGTTTGTGCATGACCACAATTACGTTCAACCACCCTGTTGAATTCACGCTGTATTTATCTTGCAAAAGGCACCAGGGAAGCTCTGAAGTATTCACGCCGCTGCGCTCGAGTCCGGTTTTCGTTCGTGGCTAGGAGCAAGGCGCCGCAGGTAGTGGTTCTACCTGTGGTGGCTTGCGACAACGCCATGGGCGAAAACCGGCCGAGCCCCATGGGGTTACGCACGGATTTCCCGCGCTGCGTTGTTGCGACGCTTGGTCGTGGCACCACCACGACGCTGCGCGCCGCGCCTAGCATCACGAAAAATCCGTGTGTAACGCGACGGCGTGAATACTTCAGCGCTTCCCTAGAAGGCTGTGTTTCGATTCCGAGAACACGTTCGGAGTATAGTTGGTTCACCGGGCAAATGCGGGAATCCCCGAAATGCCTGAACCCATTCATTGCAATCAGGTTTCAAGGAGCATGGACGAATTCATGCTGGCCGCCATTGAAGAAGCTGAAGCCGGCAGACGGGAGGGCGGCATTCCCCGCGTTGTCGTCGGCGAGAATCACACGTTCCTTGGCGAAGAGGCCCTGCCCAGGAGTCGCGGCGTGACGGTGGATGTCCACGGCGTTGAACCGCTTTGCGACCCATGCAGCGGGGCAATGAGTAGCGGCGCTACCCGGTCATGGTCGCCATCGCCAGGGCTCATTCGCGCCGGCAGACTTTTTCCAGAACCGCCAGGTCGAGTTTCTTCATTTTCAGAAATGCCTGCGTGACCCGGTCGATCGTCTTCCGATCACCACTGGTCATGGCTGCCTCCGCCAACCGCGAGGCAATCTGCCACGACAGGCCGTATCGATCCTTGCACCAACCGCACTGCTCTGCCTCGGGAACAGATGAAAGCCTGGACCAGTAGTGATCGATCTCGTCCTGGGTGTCGCAGTGAACCATTAAGGAAACCGCCTCATTGAAGGCGAAACCGTGATCAAGGGCGCTATCCATGGCCACCATCCATGACTTGCCAAGTCGGAAATCGGAGAACATCAGCGTTCCTTCGCGATTCGGCTCCATTCCCGCCGGATAGCGGGCGAGTTGTCCGGCGACCGAACCCGGAAAGACGGAGCGGTAGAACGCGCCCGCCTCCTCAGCCTTGCCGCATACATTGCCGGTGAACAATAGCGCCGGGATGATGGCGGGCCTCGGCTCACCTTCCGGATCGGACAGTATCAACTGCCAGGACAGACCGTAGCGATCCTGAATCCAGCCGTAACGGGTGCTGAAGGGATATTCGTCGATGGGCATCAGCACTGTTCCGCCCTCGGACAGCCGTGCCCAGGCTTCGTCCAGGCTGTCCCTGGCATTGGCCTCACGGGATGGCGACGGGTCGAATCGCATTGGGTCGTAGTTGACCATGAACGAGACTGAAGGATTGAAGGTGAACAGCGGCCCGGCGCTGATCGCCATGAAAGGCTGCCCCCAGATGCGGAAGGACACGATGTCGCAGTCCCCCGAGGGTGTGTCGTGAAGCGTCGTCGTGTGGGTGATGCCCGAGTCAGGGAAGACCGATGAATAGAAGGCCGCAGCCTCCCGGGCATTCGTGTCGTACCAAAGGTGAGGAACGATTGTGCATTTGTTTGCTGTCATGGTCCTGTCTCCCGTCAGTGCATTCTGGATGTATTGTCGAGTGACTCCGGAATGAATCGACGTGCGGCTAGTCCTCCTCGAACCCACGATAACTGTCGACAAGGAAATCGATAAGGGCCCGTACCGAAGGCAGCATGCCTCGCCGTGAGGGAAACACGATATGAATGACCTCTCTCGGCGGCCGCCACTGGGGTAGCACACTGACCAGTGCGCCACTTTCAAGCTCACGGGACAGCATCAGCACCGGCAACTGGGCAACGCCCACCCCGGCGAGCGCGGCAGCCTTCAAGGCCAGCATATCGGTGGTAATGTAGCGCGGTGTGTGTTGGACGGTTACCGTCTCGCCGGCAGCGTTTTCCAGCACCCAGGCATGGTTTTCCTGCGGCACGGCGCGGCTCAGGCTCGGCCAGTTACTCAAATCCTCGGGTTTGTCCGGCAATCCCATGCGTTCGGCCAGTGTCGGATTGGCGACAAGGCACTGCCCGCGATCGGACAGCACCCGCAACGCCAGGTCGCTATCCTCGAGCGGCCTTGGCCGCACCCGGATCGCCATGTCCATGCCCTCGCCGATCACATCCACATGCCGATTGGTGGCCTCCAGTTGAATCGACACATTCGGGCACTGGGCCAGGAACCGGGCAAGCATCTCGCCAATATGGAAGTTGAGCAGGCCGATGGGACAGGTCAGCCGAATGACGCCGGCCGGTTCGGCAGTGAGGCTGTCGATCACCTCCTGGGCGGCATCCGCTTCCACCAGCATGGCCTGACAGTGCGTGAAATAGCGCCGACCGACGTCCGTCAGCACGAAGCGCCGGGTAGAGCGGTGAATCAGGCGTACGCCCAACCTTTTCTCCAGCAAGGCGACCCGCCGGCTTAGCTTCGACTTCGGCACGCCCAGGGCGCGTCCGGCCGGCGCGAAACCACCGTGCTCCACGGCCTGTACGAAAAAATAGAGGTCGTTGAGATTCTCCATCACCCGCCTTTTATCGTTCTAATTCTGAAACACTGAGTCTGAAATTAGCCATCTAAACAAAACATCGTCTCGAACATAGACTTGCGGTCAGACTTTGCAATGAACCAGGGAAGCGCTGAAGTATTCACGCTTCCCTAAAGGAGATGGCAAACGAAAACGATTCTGCATACCGGCTCCGGCGGCTCCGGGCACTGGGTAGGCAATGGCTTTCCCGTGCGCTCGCTGTTCTCCTACCAGGACAATGCCGAGTCGCTGAGCCCGTTCCTGCTGCTCGACTATGCAGGCCCGGCTGAATTCAAGCCCACCAGGTTCCGTCGTGGCGTCGGTCCGCACCCCCACCGGGGCTTCGAGACGGTCACCATCGTCTACCAGGGTGAGGTTGCGCACCATGACACGGCGGGCAACGGCGGGCTGATCGGGCCCGGCGACGTGCAGTGGATGACCGCCGGCGCAGGAATCATCCACGAGGAGTACCACGGTGATCGTTTGGCGAAGGATGGCGGCACCCTGGAGATGGTGCAGCTCTGGGTCAATCTGCCTGCCCGGTACAAGACGGTGGCCCCGGACTACCAGGCCATCACCGCCGAGGATATTCCCATGATGGAACTCCCCGACGGTGCAGGTACCTTGCGCGTCATCGCCGGGGAACATGCCGGGCGCGTTGGCCCTGCGAGGACCCATACGCCGATGAACGTGTGGGATGTCCGCCTCAAGGCGGGCCGCAACACGACCCTGACCCTGCCGGAAGGCTGGGGTGGGAGTGTGGTGACTCTGCATGGCCCGGTGTTGGTCAATGACACCACCATCAGCCGGAATGCCGGGTTGGTCGTGCTGGGCAGGGAAGGCACCGACATCACACTGGAGGCCAACAACGATGCCACGTTGCTCCTGTTGAGCGGTGAGCCCATCGACGAGCCCGTGGTCGGCCATGGACCCTTTGTCATGAACACCACCGCGGAGATCCAACAGGCCATCAGTGACTTCCATAACGGTCGCTTCGGCCAGAGCAGCCACTAACCACGGCGCTACCGGTCCGTCCGGTAGCGCCGTTTCTTATTTCCCGCCGGGCGGGTTAAGCCAGCAGGTTCCGCGATGAAAATGATGGAGGCCGGCTTACCGGTTTGGGGATGGAGTGGTTCGCGACACGCGACAAGCTGGAAACCGCTTTCGACGAATAGGGCAATCCAGCTCTCCACGGTTCTGAAGTACCAGGGGGCCGGGTTGGAGAAGTCCTTACTGAATCCGGCCCATGAGCCTTCTCGCCACCCGTCAAGATATGGCGCCTCACCGCATGCCATCACGGGGTGCAGAGTCTGTACGACGAATGTGCCACGTTCATTCAGCAAGGATTGAATAGCCTTGAACAGGCCTTCTACCGATTCCTTTCCCAGCAGGGCGAAATTGCAGACCACCAGATCAACCGACGCGGTGAGCTTGCCGGTGGCAATCTCTTCATAGGACAGTCTGTGAAACTCGCCGCCCCCAGCTCGGCGTGCTGTTTCGACAAGCTCAGGGACGACATCAGTCCCCGTAGCCTGTATGCCTGCGGCCACAAGCTCGCGGACTAGCCAGCCTTCGCCGCAACCGATGTCAAGAACGGAACCTGGCCGCCGATCGAGTACCGCCTCGAGAATCGCCTGATCCGTCACCCGTTTGCGACTCTCGATCTGCCCCTCGCGCACCGCGACCGTCCAGGGTCTGGCGTTGATGGCCCACGATTCAATAATCTGTTCGTCGCCAAATGATCTGCTCATTGCGTATTCATCGCAGTTTTCAGGGTCTGAAAATTTGTGGCACCCGCTCATTATCGAACAGACGGTCCCGAATTCAGTCTCGTCACCCGTCAGCTGATGACTCTCAGGGAGACGCTGCTTCCGCCGCCAGAACTCGTCGGAGACCGCCGAAGCGGCGGCGGTATTGCGCAGGTGTCAGCCCTACCCGCTGCCGGAACAGGCGGCTGAAGAAACTTGCGTCCTCATAGCCCACGGCTACAGCTACCAACTCCACCGGCTCATCACTGGATTCCAAGGACTGCTTGGCCTCTTCCAGACGCAGGTTCTGGACGTAAACCATGGGCGACAGACCTGTAGCTTGCCGAAACCGACGCTTGAAGGACCGTTCCGACAGACCACTTATTCGCGTCATCTCTGCCACTGGATGGGCCTGGTCATAATGCTCGACTAGCCACTGTTGGCACCGCGCGATCGTGGCGTCCTCTGTCTGCACGTGCCGCGTGAGCAAAGCGTATGGCTGCTGGCCTACGTGGTGCCAGTCGATGAGATAGAGTTTTGCCACTTGCAGTGCCCGCTCAAGCCCAACCAGCCGGGCGATCAGGAACAGCGCCAGATCCTGCCAGGAAGAGCCTCCACCTACCATGACAATGCGTCCGCCCTCGCCAGTGGTCACCAATGCCTGGCGCGGATGGACCCGCACCGTGGGATAGCGGCGGGCGAGACTGTCGCAGTAGCCCCAGTGGGTCGTGGCATCGCGCCCGTCCAGCAGCCCCGCTTCGGCCAGCAGCAAGGCGCCGGAACAGGCCGAACCCAGGTAACTGCCCGCCTTGTAACACTGCCGAAGCCAGGCCACCTCGCGGGGGTAGCGTCCGTGAATATCCGTCTTAGGGGAAACCATCAGTTCCGGCACGCACACGACCTCAGGCGTCCCCGCCTCTTCCAGGCTGAGGTCCGGAAGTACATGCACGCCATTTGCCATGCAAAAGCCCCCGACCGACGCGGCGACGGTGGCCGGCTGAAAAGGGGACGACGCTGGCCTCCCCGTCGTGATGAGCCCCCAGTCGCGGTCCACGGCGGCGAACAGGTCGTACATACCATAGAGTGTCGAGCCGGTGGACTCCGGCAGAGTCAGGAAGGCAATCCGCAAGTGGTTTTGCTTTTCCGGCATGGCAGAAACCACCAGTTAGTGGCTTTTTTCACTCTAGCAGAACGCCGTCGGGATGATCGATTATTCGGCTGTCATCGACCCGAAAAGGAGACCACCATGAGTCAAGGCACTGCGTCAATTGAAGAGTCCGAACCTGTCTTAGCCGAGGCGATGGACGCCTTCGAAAGGCGTCTGGTCCAAGCCCTGAACGAGGCCGGGATGCTGCTGATGGTCTCCCTAGGCCACCGTTCGGGACTACTGGCGAGCATGGCCAATGGAGCACCAGTGGACAGCGAGAGCCTGGCCGAAAGGACCAGCCTGAACGAACGCTATGTACGGGAATGGCTCGGGGCCATGACCGCCGCAGGCGTCGTCATCATGGACCCGCAGCGGGCAACCTATCGCCTGCCCCCAGCCCATGCCGCGCTCATCACCGATAGCGGGGGAACCAACCTGGGCGTCTACGCCCAGTTCCTTCCCATGCTTGGGCAGGTAGAAGACGACATCCTCCACTGCTTCCGCCATGGTGGCGGGGTCCCCTACGAACGCTACCCACGGTTCCAGGCAATCATGGCCGAGGACAGCGGCCAGACAGTGCTGGCCGCATTGTTCGAACATATTCTGCCGCTGGTGCCCGGGCTACCGACCCGCCTGGAGACAGGGATTCGGGTCCTTGACGTCGGCTGCGGTCGAGGCAAAGCCCTGATCATGATGGCCGAGCGATACCCGCGCAGTCGGTTCACTGGCTATGATCTGTCCGAAGAAGCGATCAGCTGGGCACGCACGCAGGCGCAACAAAAAGGGCTGAAGAATATCGAATTCGAGATGCGCGATGCCTCCAATTTCGACGAGACCGCCATCCCCCGGTGTTTCGAGCTGATCACGACCTTCGATGCCATCCATGACCAGGCTCATCCCCTGGCGGTGTTGCGGGGTATCCGCCATTCCCTCACCGACGATGGCGTCTACCTCGCCCAGGATATCCGTGCTCACAGCCATCACCACGAAAACATCAACCATCCGCTGGGCGCTTTTCTCTATGCAATGTCCATCATGCATTGCATGACCGTGTCGCTTGCCCAGGGCGGCGAAGGTCTCGGGACCATGTGGGGGCGCGAAAAAGCGTTCGAGTACTTCCGCAAGGCGGGCTTCAGCGATATTCAGGTCCATGAACTCGCTCATGACATCCAGAACGACTACTTCGTTTGTCGCGTCATGGAAATGCCATCGTGACTGCCATGGCCCATCAAAAAATCGAGTGGGATGCTTGCCTGGTCGAACAAGCGTCCCTGAAACAGCTGCATGCCGCGGCGTCCGACCCCGAAGCCAGCCGCACTGCCCGGTGGCAGTGCGGCTGAGCCGAACCGCTGTTTAGGGACACTAGTTGGGACTAAGCCTGTAGATCTCACCTTCATCAAGGGCAACGTAAAGATCGCCGTCCGGCCCCTGCACTACTGACCGGAACCGACCGGCAGGCATGGGCAGGGAAATGGTGCTGACCTCGACGGACAAGCCGTCTTCAGCAATATCCAGCACGTCGAGTCGGTGACCGATCGGCGTTCCATGGATTCCGATGCCCAGGAAGCCGACAACCATCCGGCCTTCCCAGTCCTTCCACTGCGAGCCGGTCAGGAACGCCGCGGAAGACATGCCCTGGGACAGGCCATTGTTGGTCCAGGCAGGCCGTATTGCGTCGGGGAAACGTTCGGTATCCGTCATCGGCATGAAAGCCATCCGCTCTTCCGGGTCCATGGCCTCCATCTGGCTCGGCATATAGCCACAGTAGTCGTCGGGGCAGTCGCCACGGCCGCCGACGTTGGGGCGGGGATCCCACCCGGCGTTGCCGCCGGCTTCCAGCTTCTTCACCTCATCGGAGTGCCAGGGCCCATGTTCCGCCGCGAACGGCTCGTCGGAATCAGGACGGAAGGCGATGCCCTGCACGTTGCGATGACCGTAGGTAAAGATCCGCGGGTCGAAACCCTCCGGCGGGTTGTTGCCTTCCGCCGCATTGCCGTCCCGATCGATACGAAGCACTTTTCCGCCCAGCCGCGTCGGGTGTTGCGGCACCTCGCCGTTGTGGGTATCGCCGGTGGTCACGTACAGATAGCCGTCGCCCGGATTGAAGCGGATGCGCCCGCCATTGTGCGCACCGGCATCGCCAAACGGGTGATCACTGGCCTCCTGCTTGTAGGCGATGTCCTCGACGATATCGGTGCGATCCGAAACACCGGTGAGATCGTCATTGACCACCAACCGGATCACGCGATTGTTGTGGGGCGTGGTGAGCTTTGATGCCGAGTAGACGTAGACAAATCGATTCTCGTCGAACTCGGGATCGAGAGCGACTCCGTTCATGCCGGCCTGACCATGACAGAACAGGTCGTCAGCGGTTTCGGCAAAATCTTCCGTACCGTCCATCCCCAGCAAGCCGTTCACATCACCAGAGGGAAGTCGCACCGACAAGCCTTGGCACTTCTCGGTGAAGAACATGGTTCCATCAGGCAGAAACGCCATATCCCAGGGGTTATCCAAGCCTGACAGCACACTGGTATGCGTGAGCCTGGGAACGTCGTTGCCTGAGCTTGCGGCATGCGTCACACCATGGACCATGCCAGAGGCCAGCAACGCGCAGAGCGACAACTGGGTCATGCGCCTAATCATGGATGCTCCTCCTCGTTTATTTTCACTGCTTTTTTCTTGTTTTTTGGCCTTCTTCGAAACACCCCGCAGTGGGGCGGTAGTACTTCGGTTTCTCCTTTGGTTCACTCGAAAGTCGTCGAGATATAGGCAGCGAGGTTGGCGATGTCATCATCGGACAATTCGGCGGCTGCCGGCGCCATCAACGCGCTGTTCGGCCCCACTCGTTCCCCGGCGCGATACTGCATGAGCCGCTTGGAGATATAGTCTGCATCCCGTCCGGTAAGTGACGGGAAACTCGCCATGCCCCGCCCCGATCCACCGTGGCAGCTGACACACGACTCCGCGTAAAGCGCTTCTCCAGCCATGATGTCGTCAGCCTGGGCCTGTGCCATAGCCAGGGCAGCGGCAGCGCCAATAAGGAAAAGTACTGGTCTTTTCATCGAGGTCACCACGCGATTGTCTGGAGGCGTTCTTATGCAGACTCGCCAGTGGGATCTGCGCAGCCGCTTTATTGCCTCTCGATTACCGTGGACTGGCCGTTCTCCATCTTTTTTATCAGTCCGTTGAATGATATAGACCCGCCTCACACGACCGTCAACATCAGCACTGATCCATCGCGCAAGTTCATGTTGCGCATTCCTGATGTGCCCTTTCCATATCAACGGTCGCTGTGATCAACGCTTGCCAGTCCGGTTCCAGACGATTCAAATGGGACCGATCTGGCTTCGCGGACCCACGGTGACGTTCCATGGCCCTGATCTTCGACAAGAGTTATCCACCACCTGGAACGGCACCAGGAACACTGAGCACAGATGACAAGGCCAATGGTGGCGTCCAACGCATCCAGGTCAGTCCCTGTATCCGGGGGCACTGGAGCGCAACCAGCACCGTCACCATTGAGGATGTACCTCCGACCGCGGCGGCGGACGACTTTCATTGGATCGACGTGCAAGGAACACCATCGGTCGCGCAATTGCACCGCCTGGGCGAACGGCTCGGCCTGCACCCGCTTGCCATGGAAGACGTCCTCAACACGGGGCAGCGCCCCAAGGCCGACGACTACGACACCACGCTCACCATGATCCTTGGTCTGCCACTGAAGGACGACGATGGAGCCCTGCACATCCACCAGATATCCCTGTTTCTGGGCAAGGGCTTTGTACTCAGTATTACCTCGAACGGGCATGATCCGTTTCCAGAGGTCCGCCGTCGTCTGCAGGGGCGACATGGCCGACATATCACCGAGCCCGACGATTTGCTTTACGCCCTGATCGACGCCGCCGTCGACCATGCCTACCCGGTGCTGGATGCCATCGGCGAGCGGGTGGATGCGCTGGAGGAGGCCATTCTGGACAACCCGGGTATGGAGACCCTGCACGCACTGCACGGCCTGAAGCGGGAGCTGATCGTTTTACGACGCCATCTTTGGCCGACGCGGGAGGTGATCAATCAGCTGCTGCGGGATCATGCCGATGTCTTTACCTCCGACACATTGCTGTGGATGCGCGATGTCTACGACCATACCGTGCAAGTGATGGACCTGGTGGAGAGTTACCGGGACATGATCGCAAGCCTGCTCGACGTCTATCTTTCCAGCATGAGCAACCGACTCAACGAGAGCATCCGCCGACTCACGGTGATCGCCACCATCTTCATGCCATTGACGTTCATTGTTGGCGTCTATGGCATGAATTTCGAGCATCCGAATAGTCCCTTTGCCATGCCGGAGCTTGGCTGGTACTGGGGCTATCCCATGGTCTGGCTGGTGATCATCGGCATCGCCGGATTCATGATCTGGCGCTTCAAGCGCATGCGCTGGTTCTAGCAGACGTTCGCGGCGGCTCTCCGCCCAGGCGGCGAATGGCAGCGCCCTTTGCAAGGGCGCCAACACTTCGCCCAAGGCAGGTTATTCTTTCCAGAAGGCGTCGCGCATGCGCCAGGCTTTCAGCGCATGGGTCGGCGTCGGGCAGGCTAGCTGCTGGGAGAGTCGTGATGCCTCCATCCCCAGACCTTCCTTTGGTCGCGTCGCGTCCCGAGATCGAGATCGAGATCGACGGCGCAAAATATCCTTCCCTATCCGCTGCGCTCAAGCTGGCGGAGGTCACGCACTCGCTGGGGATGCCGGCGGCCCTGAACATGCACCTTGGGGTGCAACCGGCAAGGGCCGAAGAACCCCCGGTGGAGTTGCATGCGGCGGTGCGGTTGCGGGTAGGTGATGAATTGTTATTCGCGGGGCGCATCACCGCGATCGAGCAACGCTGGGGGACCAGCGAGCCACCGGTTCTGGTTGTGGAGGCCCATGATGCACTTCGGCACGCAATGACCGGGGAGCATGTTTGGCAATACGCAAATGAAACCGCCCGCAAAGTGCTATCCGCCATTGCACAAAAAGCCGGTCTCACCTTGCAGGCTAACGCCGCGTTGCTGGACCGCCCGCATACCTGGTCGCAGATCAGGCAGACTGACCTGCAACTCCTCACCCAGATCGCCGCGCACTGTTGCACGGAGTTCTGGTGTGACAGCGACAGCGTGCTGCACGTCGAAGACGCCCTGTCGGCACCGGGAGCGACGCAGTCGTTGCGGCTGGGAGAAACCCTGCAGGATGTCGGCATTCGCCACGATCTGCTTGCGTCAGCCACTGGCGCAACAGCAGCAGGATGGGACATGGCGATTGCACAGGCGATCCTTGAGCAACAGTCGTCTCTGGGGACAGGCTCCGAGGCCACAACGGTTATCACGCGACTGACAGAGCTTGGACTGAAGAACGAACGCATTGTCCCCATCGCCGCCTCGTCGGTTGACCATGCGACTGCCCTGGCAAGTGGCACCTTTACCCGTCACGCGTTCCGCTATCTGCAGGCTAATGGAATCGCAACTGACAGCCCCTGGCTCAAACCCGGCCACTGGCTGGCGCTGGAGGGCATCGACCGGGAACTGGACACCGAGTTCTACCTTCGCTCCGTCACCCATCACTACACACCGCAGGATGGTCTGCAAACTCGCTTTCTGGGCGAGCGGCCGTCGGCGGGACACCAGGAGGTCCGACGCCATGCCGGTGAACATCGAAGAGATTCAGGGGATCACGATCCCAGCAGCGGCGGACCACCCCGCCCCATCCGTACATTCGACACCCTTTTTTCCTTCTTGGGGCGCATCCGTCGATGAGCATGCCGAGAGGGACCGGAAAGCACTGGAAGGCCAGCGGCTCTACGGAGTCTACAGCGGGATCGTCATTGACAATCAGTCCGCCCGACAGCAAGCCATTCTCCGGGTCGCACTGCCCTCACTCGCAGAGGCAGCGAATCACCCGCTGGAAGTCGCAGCGCGACTGGCCCAGTTCCTGGCCGGCTCGGGACGCGGCGCATGGTTCGTGCCGGACGTGGGTGATGAAGTCCTGATCGCTTTCGATGCGGGAGATCCGGGCCGCCCATTCATCATTGGATCGCTCTGGAACGGAAAGACCGCACCGCCGCCGGCTGCGGATACGCCCCATCGACACAGCATCACAACGCACAAAGGCACGCTGGTGATTGACGACAACCCGGAACAGGGCTCCGTGACTCTCGCTCTGGGTGACGAGCAGCTTTCAGTGGTTCTGCGAGAGGGGCACGGTGTGGAGATCCGGAACGGTGACGCGCGGGTATCCGTCGGCAACCAGCAAATCGAGATCGATGCGGTGACTGAGGTGACTATCAAGGCCTCGACCGTCCGGTTAAGTGCTGGGGTGGTCAACGTTGACGCCGGTATGCTCAAGGCGTCCGGAGTGATTCAGGCCGACATGATCATCGCATCCACCGTGTCGGCAGTCACATACACACCCGGCGACGGAAACATCTGGTAGCGGGGATATCCCGTTTTCTGTGACTGAGTCGGCATTCATTCATCTTGCCAAGTTCTAGCTTCAAATGCTTGGGCCGTGCAGCCGAAGCAACGCCAACGGCTTGGCGTTGGTTGTGTGGATTCGCCACGGCGGAGTTGGTGCGTCGTATGTTCGACGCAAGGGAGGGAACCATGACGTCAATGATCGCATCGATTCACGAGCAATGCGGAGATCCGGATCACAAGCTTTCCGACCTGGTTCAGCGCAGCATTTTCGTCGCTACCGTCCTGCGTGACACGCAGGTTTCGCAATGGCTGCGCCAGGAGCTTGACGGTTATACGGACGATTCGGACTTGCCGCTCCATCGCCAGGGGAACACCGCCGCCCTGCTCGCATGGCGGCCTGGGTTAGGTTGGGTGGAGGCACCCATAAGCGACGCTCAGCGACGCACCGTGTCGGGCTTCAGCCTTCCCACAGGGATAAATGAACTCGAGGAAAACTACGCCGATATCCTTCGCAACGGGGGCTGTCGTTGCCCCCTCAATGATGAGCGCCAGGCCGAGATTCGCGCGCTGGTGCGCCTTGATACGGACCTCTGCCTCGTGGTGCCGACGATGGCCGTCAACCTGCTCATGCAAACGGTCCGTCATGGCATTCGTGACTGGAGCGGCGCCCTTCTCGAAGCCGGCGTGCATGGACAAGGCTCGTCGTTCAGTGCAGAAGAGAAAAGCGCAGCCGAGCAGATCGCGCTCACGCTGGATACTCTGCTCGAAACCGCCAGGGAATCCGGTGCCGCAGCAGCCGCAGAAATGAGCAAACGCAAAAGCGGCCTCCTGTCCCGGCTCATGGACCGAATCACGGCCTGATCTGCTATCTGCTCGCCAAGATCGCGCAATGTACGGTTGGTTGGCGGTGCTTTACGCGCCGACGCACTCCGCGCGACTTTTTGCTGGCGACAGGTGTCGCTTCGATCAGTCGCTACTGAGCCGAGGGAAGTCCAACGTGGGCGTTGCCAAATCGACGCTACAGTACCGGCAAGAAACGGTCGGAATTTCGCAAGCTGGTTAACGCTGGCCGGCAGGTGAGAGCCGTCACCACGCCCGCGTTCATCAGAACCCGCAGCGCCGCTGCCAGATCAAACCTCTGACCCGTGAGCAGGGCGTAACGCACGGCCTCCTCCAGTGTTAGCCCATCCCGGAGCGCGTCGAGCAGGACTCCGACCTGCCCCGCACAGGCGGTGAGTTGAACCTCGTCACCGCCCCGGGAGAAGAGGACAGCATCGAAGCCCTCGAGGCTTCGATCACCCAAAGGGCGCGGCCCGTTGACATTGGCCTGCCAGAGACCGAAGTGCGCGGGACTGACCAGCACCAGGGAAGCGCCTTCGTGCACATCGAAAGCACAGTACCTCAGGGACGTGGGCTCCAGTCGGGGGAGTTGCCGCGGCGATAGGCCGCGGGTGGGACTCGAGGCCCGCGCACAATGCAGCGCCCAGTCCAGCCTGGCCATCGCACCGACATGCGGCAGCGACCGCGCGAACTGTGAACGGCCCACGAAGGCGTGGAACCCCTCCAGCAATCCCTCCGCCGTGGCAGACGGTGCCGACGGACATTCCAGATAGGAAAGCAGTAGCAGATGAAAAGTTCGCCTCCCGGCGACGCCTAAAAGCGTGGAAAAGACCTTTTCGAATTCAGACGCTGCAACCATGACCCACATCCATTAAGTGCAATTGCTCTCTAAACCCAAAGCCTAGTCACAAAAAGATATCCCCAATATCGGTATTAACCGAATTCGCAAGGAAGAATTCTTCACAGGCCCTCGGGAAATACTTAATCGGAATTTACGTAAGAGTTTTTACGCATTGTCGTAATTTTAAATTAAACAAGAATTCGAATGGATCTTTATAAAGATCTTCAAGAAACCGCCGGCACTCTTCCGATTTTTCGGAAGAACTTTATCCGGGCACAGGCCTGAGCAGCATCAGTGGATCAGGCATTCGTCAACGCGAAGGAGAATTTCAATGAGAGTACTGAGCCTTAAATCCGCGGGACTCGTCTCGCTATCCGCCCTGGCTATTGCCGCGGCGCCGGCACAGGCCCTGGAACTGCAGGCAGGCAACACGACCCTGCAGATCGGTGGCTACATCAAACTCGATGCCATCTACAACGTCGACCAAGACCTGGGCGACACGGCCTTTTTCCGAGGCATCGACGTAGGCGCTGATAACGACGGCACGGATGTCACCGGCAAGACGCGCTTCCATGCCAACGAAACCCGGCTGTCGGTCGGCACGCGCACACCGACAGCCCACGGCCCCGTCAGAAGCTACATCGAGACGGACTTCTTCGGTGGCGGCGGCAACGAGGTTGTCTCCAACTCCAGTGGCCTGAGACTGCGCCATGCGTTCCTTGAATGGAACGGAATACTGGCCGGGCAGACCTGGTCCAACTTCATGCCAATGGTATTCGCGCCCACGCTGGATTTCGGCGGACCGGCGGGCTACATCTTCAACCGGCAGGCCCAGGTCCGTTATACGTTTCCCGGTGCGGACGCTGGCAGGTTTTCGGTCTCGCTGGAAAACCCCGAGTCCAACGTGGTCACATCGTTGGATAACGGGACGCGTTCGGCGGGCGACAGCAACGACCCATTCCCAGATGTGACCCTGCGTTTTGCAGGCAACGCCGGCGGCTGGGTGTATTCGCTGTCCGGGGTTGTCACCCAACTCGAAGTGGACGACGGCAACAACAGCGACCGGACCAGCGGGTTCGGCGTCAATGCTGCCGGCTCGTATTCTTTCGGTGGAACCCGGTTGGGGGGCCAGGTCGGCTACTACGACGGGGCCAACCGTTATCTCTGGCAGAACGGCACGGGCTTCTTCAACGGCTACGTGGATGATAGTGGAGACATCGAGACGGTGAGCGATTTCGGCCTCATGCTCTTCCTGGATCAGGCATTGAGCCCGCGCGTGAACGGTGGCCTGGTGTTCGGCTTCGTGGATACCGATTCCGATGCCGCGTCCGAACAGGCCGCCGGGATCGCGGACGACAAGCTCTACACCGCCCACGCCAACCTGCGGTATCGCCCGGTGGAGCAGTTGATGTACGGCGTTGAACTGCAGTGGGGTCAACGCGAGTTGCGTGACGGATCCGACGCGAACGCAACACGCGTTCAGTTCGCGGCACGCCTGGACTTCTGACAACGCATGCCTGGGAGAGATGGGTAACGTCCATGGAGACGTTACCCATCTTTGCCGCCAGGAGGGAGCATCCATGAAGCAGCCAACAGCCCGGCAGGCTCTTGCGCATTGCAGGCGAGAGGCCAAGAGGGCCAGGACCGGCCAGGGACGAATCGCCTGGCTGCTTCGGTCAGGAGCCATCCATGAGCAACTCAACGCCGCCGGCTCCGCCGAGAAGGCATACCGCGCGGCGCTGCAGGATGACACAAGCTGCGGCGCGGCATGGCATGGCTTGTCGGAGTTGGGGCGGTTGAGCGACCTCGAGTACAGACGGCTTCCGATGCTAGTCCGAGACACGCCCGATGACAGCGAACAGCGCGCGCTCCTGCTTTTCGCCATTGCTCGGGAGCGCGATCGTCACCATGATTCCGATGGTGCATTTGCTGCCTACGAGGAAGCCAACACGATCATTGCCGGCCAACGCCCCTTCGATGGCGACACGCTGGAACGGGAAACGAACGCCATCAAGACTGCCTTCTCACCGGACTGTCTGGCACAGACGCCGCTGGCCGAGCCAAGGGGGCCAATATTCATCATCGGCATGCCGCGTTCCGGAACAACGCTCCTCCATGAAATGCTTGCCGCCCATCCCGCACTGGTGGGCGGCGGCGAGCGCGATGATCTCCTGGTCATGGCCCAGACGTTACGGGACATCAGCGCGCACAGCAGTTTCGCCGTGGGTTGCTCCCGCCTCATCGCGGGTGACAGGAGGCGTCTTGCGGCTGCCTACAGAGACGCCTGCAGGGTGGACGTGGGAAAGGGCAGACGCATCGTGGACAAGCTGCCCAGCAACTATCTCCGTGCCGGCATGGTGGCGCAGGTGCTGCCAACGGCGCGCATCATCCACACCCGGCGCAGTCCACTCGATACCTGCGTCTCCTGCTTTACCACCCACTTCCAGCGCGGCCAGTCGTTCACCTACAGCCTTGAGCGACTGGTCACTGCCTACCGTCTCTACGAGCGCCTGATGACGCACTGGCGGGCAGCGCTGCCGCCGGGGATGCTTCACGAAGTGGACTACGAAGCCCTGGTGCGCGAACCGGCCTTGGTCATGAAGGGTGTGCTCGACCATTGTGGCCTGCCCTGGGATGCGTCGTGCCTCGGGTATTTCAAGAATTCGCAGCCAGTGACAAGCGCCAGTCGCTGGCAGGTTCGTGAGCCACCTCACCAGCGCTCCATTGGTCGCTGGCACCGCTTCTCGAAACACATCGGCCCACTGCTGACGCAATGGCCCGACCATGATTTCGGCATGACCGAAGTGCACCGAGGGAAGCGCTGAAGTATTCACGCCGCTGCGTTACATACGGATTTTTCGTGATGCTAGGCTCGGTGCCATTTGAGTGGGGTTCGGAGGATCTGGCGACCCTGGTTGAGTACATGAAAGTCGAGCAGGAACGTTTTCGTGAACGCTAATGCGTTGCAAAAATCCGAGGCTTCCGCAACAGCGTAGACTTTTCTTTGAGGGGCGCCCTTAAGCACCGCCTAATCGCGGTGCTATTTTTTATTGTGGTAATTACGATTCGTAAAATAGCGAATAGTGAAAAGGCGCGAAAAGGTCAACAATGAAATCACCATTCGACGAGCGAATGGAATCAAACACGATTCATTGGAGGCCCGTCATGAAAACATTAATCGCCACCATCGCCTCAGCACTGCTGGCCGGCGCATCCTCTTCCGCCATGTCGTCCGAACAGGTCGATGTCTACTGGACACTCGGACTGCCTGCCACGACGCAGACCACGATCGACGTGGCCATTTCCCTCGCGGATGTCCCGCCGGTGGACGAGGAAGTCTACTCCCACCTCGGCCTCGGCCATCCGGACCGCCGGATCGCCGAGCGGGACCAAGCCGTGAGCTTCGACTGGACTGCCCCCGACTACCCCTTTCGAGGAGGAAGCTGATCTCATCGACTGGCCATGCCCCCCGCCCGCCGGGGGGCATCGTCAGCACTCCTTCCCGGGCCCCGCACTGCGCAGCAAGCGCTCGATTCCCGGCGGATAATCAGGCTTGGTGAAAACGTCCCCGCTGACGCCATCACTGGCAAAAACACGCTTCACTTCCTGCACTTGCTCCAGACGCTTGAGCCAGACTCGTACGTGTTTCAGGCGAGCCGGCTCCTTGCCGCAAACCGGCGCATCCAACGGATAGAGCGCGGCCCATCGGGCACAGGCGGCAAGGTAGAAGTCTGCCACTGTCTGCTCCCGCCCCATGAGCCAGTCACCCGATGAGTCGGCCAGTGCGCTGTCCAGCAGCGTGAAGTGCTGTCTCAGCCGCTCACACAGAGCTGCGCGAACAGCCTCCACACAATCGGGATTTACGGTGTAGCGGTGCGTATAGAAGGCCACGCGAAGGTCGGCATGCACGGTGTTACTGAGGAAGAAGAGCCACTTGTAGAACTGCGCGCGTTTCGCGGCACCCGGCCGCGGCCCCGGCGCTCCATGGGTATCCACGAGTTGCAGAAGTATCGCACCAGTCTCGTAGAGCACGTCGCCATCGTCGATGAGCACCGGAACCAGCCCCTGGGGATTCAACGCACGAAAGGTGTCGCCGCGTTGCTCTCCGGCGGCGCGATCAACGACAACGCAGTCGTATGCCGTGCCAGAAGCCTCCAGCGCCAATTTGACCACCACGCTGGCGCTGTCCGGCGAATGGTAAAGGCGTAGGCTGGGGGCTTGCTCCGTCACATCGTCACTCCGCCAGCAAACGAATCTCTCCGTACCAGGCCTCGGCCTCCTGGCCGGTGTCGTCACAGTCGGTCATGATCGCGATTGCGTTGATGGATGTCTTGTCCTGGTCGTGAAAGCGCTGGAAATCATCCCGGATGTTGCGCCGCTCGGTGACCCAGGTGCCGCCGTCTTCGGTGCCGGACCGCACCGCGATCATACGAGCCTGGGAGGCATAGGCATTGGGCCAATCGGCGCCCTGCTCCATGTCCGAACTCCAGACGTAATTCAATGCGCGGGTGCGCCAGCGCAGGACGGTTCGCTCATCCACGACATAGAGCCGCGCCGGATAATCATCCCCCGCCCTCACCGTCTCGTCGAGATCGTCGAACACCTCGTCAACCCGCCAGGACCACTCGATAATCGGGGTTTGCTCGAGATCGATTTCCTCGCGGAAAAAGAGCCCGGACGCCGTGGAGTCGGTGCATACAGCATGCACGGCGGGCCGGCCGTCGATCTCCACCAGATCGTAACGGGTCTCCCCCTCGAAGGAATGATTGTCCCAGTCGACGATATCGGCAGGCTCGAAGGTGCGCTCCGCACCATGCGCTGCACCGGCGGCAAGCAGCAGCGGACCCAGCAGAAAGGCGCACGATACAGCCCGGAGCCGCGACAGATCGAACTGACGGGAACGTCGGTTATTGCGGTGCATATCGGATCCTCGCGATGGAAAAAACGCCAGTGTTCCAATAGCAGTCAACGGACTCCATGCGTAGTTCCCGTAAACCTAGCCGCCACCACGATATCGGCTGACGCCCTGATCCGGAATCCAGACACCGCTCGGCGCCAGGCCTACCGCTTCTGGGCCAAGGATTTCACGTTTCTTCCCCAGACCCTGGCGAATCACCGCATGCGCGGCTATGACGATGGCAAGCTCGCACTGCGGGAGCAACCATGGGAAAAGCCACTTCGGCAGCATGCGGGCGCGGTTCATTACGAAATAAGCGGCTGAAGTGTTGCTGGTGCGGTTCGTTACAGCACCGCCTCTTTCGGATGATCAGGAACGCCCTGCCCGCCGGGGATCTCCATGAATCCTGAAGTGACGGCGCAGCCGCAGTGCGCGTCGCACCCCGCGGGGCTCGGCGATAAGCGGCAGGCACAACTCTGGCCTGGGCAGCAGTTCGACAATCCAATCCGTCTCGCCGAAGAAGCCGAACCGGATGCGGTCTGGCGGCTCAAGCTCCAGCAACGAGAACGTGCCGGTAGCATAGGGATACCCCAGGGAAGCACTGTCCAGCAGATCGCCTTCCGCGCTGAGCAGGTGAACATGAAGAAAGTCCTCGTGGGGAACATCGTCGGTCAGGAACAGCAGATACATTCCTGAATCGGCCTGCACGGCTGCCTCAAGAACGGCGCCCTCAAGCTGGCCGCCAAACGGCTGACCTGAAAGCCAGACCTCGCTGCAGAGCGCAGCCGCATCCCGAGCCCCATCCACCAACCGTGCTTCGAACCCGGTCGCCCGTTGCACCATGCGCCCCTACCAGAAACTTGCCACGCCGAATGCCGCCGCCGCGCCGCCCGCGAAGGCACCAATACCCACGCAGACCGGCGCACCCGGCCCGCAAGCGAGCCCGGCGGCAGCGCCGCCGGCCAGCCCGCCGAGGACGCCGCCGCCAGTGATTGCCGCCTCCCTGCGGACAGCTTCGCCCTTGTCCTCCGCCGTCATCACCGTATAGGCGGACAGCGCAAGAGAGAAACCGACAAGGCCACGGCCAGCATGGGACAGGTTACGCATCTGGGCGTCGATCCGTGGATTCGACTTGCCGGCGGACTTGACCACTTCCCCGTAGACAGCGCTGCGCTGGGCTTCGGTGAGCCGGTTGAAGTCGGCATTATTGCCGTAAAGCTGCTGGGTCTTGCGGGCGATGAGTTCATTGAAGGTGCGTCCCTGGCTCTTGAGGCTCTCGGCCATGGCCTGACCAACAGGCGTGCTGCGCCAGCGCATGGATTCCATGGTGAGGTTCCTGGCCTCGGTCGCCTGTTCCGCCGCCTGACGCCAGGTGATCTGGCCGCTGGCAGCCTGCCCGCGCAGTTCATCCGCCAATTCGGCGACCTTGCGAGAATATGCCGCACGGGTGGAGGAATCCAATGCCAGATGCGCACCGGCATTGGCGATCTGCGCCTCCAGGGCACGAATGGCATTGTCGAACGCGGCACGGTCGTCATCAGCCGGCACGCCCGGGGCACGCGGCCCGCCTTCCGCATCCATGCGATCCATGCTGGCCTGAAACGCCGCACTGCTGCCAGCGCCCCCCGTGCCGGGTGACCCAATCCCCAATGCCGGGGCCTGCGCCCGCAACAGCCCTTCATCGTGCACGCCCGGTGAGTTCATTCCTCGCCTCCATGGCAATTTTTTCCGACTCTGATGCTAGCCGGCGGTCCCACAATCAACCATAGAGCGTTCGATCTAGTTCGAACGATCCGCCGGCGTACCTGTCGCAATGGTTCAAGTAACAGGGAGAGCAAGCCATGAAACGATTCCTCACATCAGTTGCCCTCGCAGCAGCGATGATCGGCTCGGCCCAGGCAGCGGACGGGCTCACAGCCGTCGAGAGCGAGCACGATCTCGACACCACGGTGGAGCGGCTGCTGTCCGCGCTGGACGAAGCCGGCATGAATGTCTTCGGCGAGGTCGATCACGCCGCGGGAGCGGAGCGCGCCGGCATGACACTGGACCCAACCTACCTGGTGATGTTCGGCAACCCCGAGGTTGGCACCCGGCTCATGGAGTGCGGCCGCAGTGTCGCCATCGACCTGCCCATGAAGGCCCTGATATGGGAAGAAGACGGCACGGTCTACATCGGCTACAACGACGCCGAATACCTGGCTGATCGGCATGGTCTGGTGGGCTGCGATCAGGTACTTGAGCAGGTATCCGGAGCGTTGAACCGCTTTGCGACCCACGCTGCAGGGCAATAGGCCTGGAACATAGGCAGTGACTGTTTAGGCAGTTTTCCCGGAGACTATCGGCCCTTCTTGCCGGTAGTCTCCAGCATTGCTTTCGAAATAATCCGCTCGTCGCGTTTGCGCAGTTCCTCGGCCGCGTTGATGCGGTCTCTCTCTTCCTTTTCCTGGCTGAGCTTGGACTTGCCGATCATCTTCTCGATATCGATCTGGATACCGACGATGGCCGCCAACTTGGCGTCAATGTAGTCCTTTGACGAATCGGTCATCCTCCATGGGCGTTTGCCTGACTCACTTCTGGCCTCATGCGTACGCGTCAGCCGCGCGACAACACCCCGCACGAACCGCTCGTCGTCCAAAATGCTGACCTTTCCGTGAACATGCACCGCCTGGTAGTTCCAGGTCGGTACCTGCCGGTGGAACTCATGCTTGCTGGGATACCAGTTCGGTGAGATATAGGCGTCCGCAGCGCGAAAGATCACCAGCACGTCATCGCCGTCTTTGGCTTCTGTCCAGACCGGTTTGGCGCGCGCGACATGCGCCATCAGCCGCCCGTGCTTTCCGGCGCTGGTGTCCAACTCAAAGGGCAGGTGATTGGCGTCGAGCCCGCACGGCCCATTGACCACGAGGGTGCCAAGCGGATACTCGGCAATGATGCGGTGAAGCTCTTCAACCCGCGTCTCTTCGAAATGCTCAGGCAGGTACATTTCCCCGATTCCTATCCCAATCTTCGCGGACGCGCTGCGTCGCCGCTTGGCCAGCCGATTAGTCCCATCACCACGCTGGCCATAACTCTCGGCCATGCCTGTCAAACGGGTGAGCGGCGGACGTAGCCGAGATCCCGATACACTGCCAGGTTGTGTCTCGCGCGGTGCTGGTACTGCCTGCCTGTGGCGTCATGAAAACGGATATGCGCGACGAATTCAGTATCGCCTTGCTGCGCGAAGAAGTTCCCCGATGTATCGAGAAAAACCTCGATGCGCTTGCCGACGGGCAGGAATGCAAGATCCCGAAAGATCTCCAGTGCCGTTATATCCCGGGTGCCTTCCACCGCCCGGATGCTACGGTCAAAGCGCACATGCACATCATGGGCATGAGCGGACCCCAGGTTCTGTAGAGTCAGATACAACAACCCATCGTCGAACAGGACATCCAGCACGACATCCGGGCGCCCGTCAGTTACCGCTTCAAGCCGGCGTCGCAACGGTCCTGGCATTACCGCCCTCCGACCCGTTGCAAACCCTCATGACAGATTTCCAGCGTCTCGATGGCAACCGCGCTCTCCATGGCGTGCAGATCAGGCCCCTGAAGACGGCATGGCCACCCTTCCCGGAACTCCCACCGAGTAGCAGGCTCGCCAGCGTCATCCATCAGCACGATGGCACCATTTCGCCGCTCTGTCTGCCCAGTCAGGGTGGTTCTGTACCAGTCAGCCAGTTCGGTGCTCGTCGTCACGCCCCGGCTAAGCACGATATTGCCGTGCCTGTGCAAGCCGGGGAGCTTTCGTAGAGTCGCGCGGTCACTGCCCTCGCGGTACTCGATGATTTCAGTGAAGCTTTCCAACCCTGTGCAGGTCATGAACCCGGCCGGGACCAGACCGTCGATCTCCAGCAGGAACCTGGTGGCGGCGAAAGGATCATTCCTCGACATGCGAACCTCCCTCATGGCACGGCGGTGGGGCCATCGCCAGCGGGACACATACCTTCTGCGACAGGCGCCCGCAAGCCGACAGCCGCTTTATTTCCAATCCTATAGCTTACGCCGCGGCATCGGCCACGCCAACGAAGCACTCCCCGGTTTAGCGACGTTGGAAGGCAGAAATATTGTGCCCATCCATTGTGGAAAACCGAGTAAGTATTACCTCCAATGGAGAAAATAAACGGACCCGATCAATATGAATTGGCAAACAATAAATAGCTGCTACAGCCTTTAAAAACACTATCCAAATTAACTGAAATATTTTTCTGAAAACGAAACAGTCGAGGCCCATTGCATTTCGAAGCAGAGCAGGTCGGTGGATCCCAGCAAGCATGGCGCTCATTCTGAGCGCCATGCTTGTGGGCTGCGGACTAACCCCTGATAGCCCACGCGACACCGCATTGCATCCCGACCAGATGCCTGATGGACCAGGGCTGATCACCGGCGAACGCGGCGAGTTCCTCATCCGCATGTCACTTGACGGGGACGATGCCCATCACCGAAACAGGACCGAGGAGTAAAGCCACCGCTGGCGCGCTGCGCCGGCAAAGGACGGGGAATCCTGAGCGCTTCCTTAAGCCATTTAAATCATGCAAGGAGATAAATGCATGAACTTTCTCAAAACCGCACTACTTTTACACGCCTCGTCTTGCATTATTTTTGGTGTTATTTTCATCGCATTTGCTGGTCCCGTAAGTGACTATATTGGGAACCCGCTCGCTTGGGTTGTCCCTGCACTCGGTGCCGTGCTGCTATTCAATGGCTTTCACCTCGTATTTGCTAGCCAGCGGGCTAAACCACTCTGCCCTGAAATCCTATATTTTGTCGCTGGCGATTTCCTATGGGTCGTTGGAACTCTCGTATTGGTTGGCCTAGGCTTTGTTATCACCTCGCCTCAAGGTACGGTGGTATCGCTGCTCATCGCGACAATGGTTGGCGCATTTGGTGTCATGCAGATGGTGGGGTATAAGCGGGTTTGCGCCGAAGCAAGGGCTTAAAAAAAGCTTCAGGGGAAATCAAAAACAGCACGCGGCGCACTACTTTTTCCTCCCCTGCACTTGGCGTTAGCTGCCCTTTTCTTCGATGTGCCGAAAGCGGAAGTATGCAAAATCCTGCACTCGGTGCGCTGGAGTCACGTGGCTCTCGGCTCGTTCTTCCACCAATTCGAAGCCTGGGCCAAACTCCGATTGAAGCTTTCTGGCGTCGTATTGAACAATTGGCAAGCCACTGCATTTTTCAGGCCCACCGATTGCAAATGACGCAAGGATGAGATGCCCACCGACGCGAAGAGCATTCTTGAGTGTCTCGACGTAGCGCCGACGATCTTCAGCGTCTGTCAAGAAGTGAAAGACTGCACGATCATGCCAAAGCGTATAACGGATTTCAGGGGAGTATGTGGTCACGTCTGACTCGACCCACTTCACGGCGCCGGCATTCGCCCCCAGCCTGTTCCGAGATGCCGCCAGCGCAGCCCCGGAAATGTCCAGAACCGTCAAATTCGTGTGCCCTTGCGCGAACAGGTAATCGACCAGGACCGACGCCCCGCCCCCGACATCAATAATCGGATCAGCTGGGTCAAGGCAGCAGTTGGCGATGAGGTCCAGCGAGACGGCAGGCCTGGCCTGAAACCAGCTGACTTCCGTCGTCTTCTTCTGCTCGTAGACGTTTTGCCAATGCGTCTTTCTGTCGAAACCCTGCACAACCGCCCCCGAATTTCAGATTCTGGCTAGGGAAGTAGTAAACAACTCCTCGCCCTTCAGTTTCAATCCGTTTCAGAAAATGCGGTGGCATGGTGCATTTGCACTATTCCACTGGGTTTCACCAGCGCTTCTACTGCTCTTTCGAGGCTCGGCCTCATGACTGACATTCGAGGTGCACAACATGGCTCGGTCAAGACACAGCGAAATGCTCGGCATCGCAGTCGCTGCATTGGTTCTGACCGGTTGCCTTGGAGGCAGCGGCGGCGGCAGCAGCGGCGGCGATGGCGCCAGTTCCGACGCTCCTTCCGAGAGCTCTGGGAACACGCTCTCGGGTCAGGTCATCAACGGCCCGCTTGCCGGCGCCGAAATTGACGTTTTCGGGCCCGACGCGCAACACCTGACAACCATCACTGCGGATGCGCAGGGCCTGTTTTCCGCTGATCTCGATGAGCCTGGCCCCTATACGGTTGAAACCTCCGGTGGCGCTGTCGACGGCACGAGCTATGCGGGTCACCTGGAGGCCCGCTGCCACGCGGCGATCTCATGCTCGGTCACGCCAATCAGCACCGCGATTGTGCAGCTGATGGAGCAGCAGGGGATGGAGTTCGAGGATGCGCGAGCCCTGCTCGGCAATCGTATCGGCATCGCCTTCGATCCCTTTGCATCGCCAGAGGATGCGGAGGGACGCTTCGACCTGCTGGCGCTTCGAGGCCATCTTGACGCTGGCAGGAATCTGGACAGCTGGCTCATCGATCTGCTGATCTGGATTACGGAGGACATCGGCGCGTTGCCTGTCGGCATTCTGCTGCCGACGTCCGAGCCGGGCGCGGACGCCGGCTTCGAGCCGGATGTTGCCTGCACCGGGTTCGAAATCGACATTGACGAGGACGACATTCACTACAAGGTCGAGACCCACGAGCAGATGGTGGGCGCGCTGACCGACCCGTCTGAGCTTGCCGGCGACAGGCTGGTCATCGCCATCACGGGTGATATCACCACGGGCTTCAATGAAGGGAGCGACGAATGGCAATTCGAGGGTGACAAGGAGTTGGTGCTGATCGGCCAGAAAGAAGACGGCAGCCGGGCGGTCATCGATGCCGGCCAGAACTCGCGGATCCTATACGCGCAGCCGATGGCGGATCGGGTCATTCTCTCCGGGTTGGAGCTGCGCAATGGAAATGCTCGCAACGGGCCCAGTTTTCGTCTCCAGGGAGGGGCGGTCCATGTGCGCCATACAGGCCGGCTGGTCCTGCACGACACCGCCTTCATCAACAACGAGGCCGGCTCGCGGGTCCTGTTGACCTCGGGCAGAGGCGGGGCCGTGGTGGCCACTGGTCCGGTACTGATCGCGCATTCCGAGTTCCGCAACAACTTTTCGCGGCAATGGGGCGGTGCCGTTGTGACAAACTCCGGTATCAGTGTGTGTCACACGATATTCGAAGGCAACCAACAGGCCGGAACGAGCGCCAGCCATGGCGGTAGCGCCATACACGCTCGTCAGGAACCCAATCGCCAGGGACCGTACGACCTCGAGATTCATGACACTGTGTTTACGGATAACCACGCCAGCGGTGATCGGGGTGGCGCGATCCTCGTCGGCGCCCTGTTCGTGTCGGAAGTGGGTACCGTCAGGATTTCCGACTCGGTTTTCGAGGACAACACATCGGTCAGCGGTGCGGTCACGATCAGCACCAACGCGGAGATTGAACAGTTCTCCGGGGATCCCGTGATCGCCGGCGGTCATGTTCTTGTTCGCGATTCGCAGTTCACCGGCAATAGCAGCGACGGTTCGGCGGCCATTGCATGGGCCGACGAGGCCGATATCCGCGTGTTCGATTCGGAGTTCACTGACAACCAGACGGACTTTCCACAAAGCCTGCTGGTCGCAGTGGCCGGGGAAATCTGCACGACCACGTTCACCGACAACAGCAACCCCGTATTCAACGGTGACTTCATTGACTGCGGCGGCAACCTCTTTCTCGGCAGCAGTTCCGACCCTTTCGGTGATATCCCCGGGCGCATCGTCTTCCACGACGACGGCAACATCCGGACCATCCGGCCGGACGGGTCCGATTCCCAGCTACTGGTCAGCACCAACACGTTCAGTCCGGCCCCCGCCTGGTCTCCCGACGGCAGCCAGATCGTCTTCGTGGATGGCGCCAGCTTCAATTCCGACCTCTGGCGCTATTCCATCGAGAATCAGCAAACCGTGCGCCTGACCAATGTCGACGACGTCGCGGCGACAGAACCGTCATGGTCGGTCCACGACGAGATCGCCTACGTCCGCCGTGCGGAAGGCCAGGGCTCGAACCCGTTTCTCATCTATGTAACCACACCGGACGGTGGTCAGGGCAGTCACCTGACAGGCACGGAGAGCGCCCACGACATGGAACGCTACCCACATTGGTCGCCTGATGGCGAGGAACTGGCCTTCAGCGTGCGTGAGGACTGGTCCCTCGATCCGAATTCCACGCGCGTGCGTCTCTACACCGTGGGGCGTGACGGCAGCAACCGCGGACGAGTCTCGGGCTTTGCCGATGCCAACGAGCCGGCCTGGTCGCCCGATGGTGAGCGCCTGGCTTATGTTCTCGACGGGATGGTGCGCATTCGCAACCGCGATGGCAGCGGCGACGTCATCACGCTGGCGGAAGGCACATCCCCGACCTGGTCACCGGATGGTGCATGGGTGGCGTTCCACCGGAATGGCAGCCTCTATAGGGCGTCAGGGCAGCAGCCGGACGAGCCGCCGGTATTCATCACCGAGGGCGAACAGCCGCACTGGTCCTATTGACGGCTGTTACCTGTTTCGAATTCCCGTGATTAGTCCCATCCGAAACCAACGGTTTCCGGTGGAGGGGTTCTACTCCTCTTCCGAACGGGTTCTACCCAGTTTCCACGGACGGTTCGGAAACGCCTGTGGACTTCCCCCAGTGCAGCGGCACTCCGACGCCATGATTCGAGCATAGGAGGAAGTCCACACCTAGTCGCGAGCCGCTACGAGACCCTCTATCCCGGAATTTCGCTGGAGGTACTCCAGAGCTTCCTGGAGCGAGACGACATCGGCATATTTGGCGTCAAGATCCTTCAAGGCCTGCTTGTGCGCATCTTCCCAACGATCGGCCACAGCCTCCCGTACGACAATGGGACGAAAGCCGTGCTGGATGGCGTCGACGGCGGTAGCACGAACACATCCACTCGTCGAGCAACCCGTGATCAAGACCGTGTCAACATTACTCGTTACAAGACGACTCGACAGATCCGTCCCGAAAAAGGCTGACGCATACTTCTTGATGATGACAGTGTCCTGCGCTGTTCGGTTTAGTCTAGGATCGACGTCGACACCGTCACTGCCCGCCCTCAAGTCCTCCTGCCCGCCAACTTTTGCGAGCCACATTCCCGCATCGGCGAAGTTCGGATCCGAATAGGCAATTGCTGTGAACAGCACCGGCCAGTTGGAGGCGTGCGATACGTCAAGCAGGTCATTGGTAGCGGCAATGGCGGACGAAACGTCGCTGCCAAGCGCCCTTCCCGGCTCGGTGAACGCGATCGTGAAATCCACGACCACCAACGCGGGAGAAGCGCCGAAGCCGACTCTCCGTCCCCATGTTTTCGACGCCACTGAATTCATCGACTGCGCCCTCCGCAATATCCATACACTTGCTAACTGGCAGACTCCAGGACGATCTCTTGACCCATACCTCGTTGTCGCGCTCGGTCGACAACCACCCGGGCAACACTGAGGTCCTGCAAGGCCATACCCGTGCTGTCGAAGATCGTGATGTCGTCTGCGGTGACTCGCCCCGGTACGGCGTCGGCGGCGAGCCCGCCCAATGTCCCGGCCAGGTCCCCTTGTGTCATTTTCCAGTGACTGACGCCGTGCTGACACTCACCGACAGCCGCTGCCTGGGTCCAGTCATCCACAAAGACCCGGGCGACTCGCAGCAGCGATGAGTCAATTTCCTGCTTCCCGGCGGTGTCGGCTCCCATGGCATTGATGTGCGTACCTGGCCGCACCGCCGCCAATTCAACGACAGCCTCCCTCGCTGGCGTGATTGTCGTTAGCACGTCCGCCTGCTCGGCGGCCTCCACGGTCGATCCAATGGTGACCTCCTGGATGCCCAGCAGTCGTGCCTGTTCGCTCAGCCGCCTGGCACTCTCCTCGGTTCGTGAAGCCACAATCAGTTTGCTAATGGGGCGCACCGCGAGTACCGCTTCGATCTGAAATACTGCTTGTGTACCGGCCCCGATGATGCCCATGACCGAGGACTCCGGTCGCGAAAGTCGATCGGTCGCCAAGCCGGCAACCGCCGCCGTTCGCAGGGCCGTCAGATAGTTGGCACCAACGAAAGCCAGTGGTTGCCCCGTTTCGGGATTGAAGAGGACGGTCGAAGACTGGTGATTCGTCAAACCCTTTTGACTATTGCTTGCCCAGTAGCCTCCGGCTTTCAAGCCCAGCGTATCGTCCTGGATGCAGGCACCGCTCTTCACGCCGAAGACCGCATTGCACTCGCTGATCTGTTCGCGCACCAGAGGGAAAGCGACCGCGTGCTTTGCATGGATCGCACGAAAGGCCGTTGCCATTGTCTGGATCGCGTCAGCCATGGTCAGCAGTTCGCGTGCATCCGCTTCCGAGATAACAATCATTGATCTATACCGCTAGTGTAGAGTGCGCCCGGGTCAGCCGTGGGAGCGCTCGATGAGAAGTCGGGAGAGTTCTGACGTCGGGACCATAAACTCTTCCATGATCGAATAGTGGTCATGCCCTTCTAGTATCCGGCACCCACCCCTGGCGCTGATATGACTGGCATAGTCACGGGATTGCCCTACCCACGAGCTGGATTCCGCGCCGCCTACGACAATGTCAACGGGCATACTGGGTCTGAGCGGATACAGGGATGGGCTGAGTTGGCAAGCGAATTCGCGGGTGAGTCCGATAGTCTCATTCACGCTGACTTCGAGCACAGGCCGAAGATCGTAGAGACCGCTGATCAAGACGGCATGATCGATTCCCAGGGCATTGGCCTTCCCCCGCTGGCTCCTGATGTCTGCCATGGCGAGAAGGTGTGCTCCAGCGGAATGACCGGACGCAACAAGCCGCTTCGCACTCTGTCCCATTCGCGACCTCACCCAGTCGAAGCAGATGCCGATTTCCTCGACGATTACGTCAACCGTGACGGAAGGACAAAGGTCATAGTTGATCACGACCGTCGTAATGCCTTCCGGAACGAGTGTGCCCGCCAGAAAGCTGTAGTCAGCCTTGTCACGGCCTCGCCAGTAGCCACCATGGACAAACACGTGGACTGGAGCGTCATCCGACGACGCCGGGAAAATATCGCACGTCATCAGGGGCGAATCGCCGTAGGAGACGTCGTACTCGGCGGTCAGTCGCTGACGCGCTGTGGCACTGGCCTCGGTCGCACGTTGGGTATAGGGCTCCACGTCACCGACAGCGACGCGTGGATTGAACTGATACTCGTGATCTGATGGATCGCTCATGGGGGACAGTCTCCGGGGCATGGTATGAAAACAAGACGGCGCGGAGCCCCTACATCACCTCCATCAGCTGTCTCCAGAGATTTTGCCGTACGGACTGGTAGGCTTGCGTGCCCCGTACTTCTTCAGCTTTCTGGGCCCGGGGACGCGGTATCTCGACCGGGATAATCGTCTTGATCTGGCCCGGCCTCGGCGACATCAGAACAATTCTGTCTGCCAGATAAACGGCCTCGTCGACGGAGTGCGTCACAAAAATCACGGTCTTTCTCATTTCCTCGATGAGGCGCAGTATCTCGTTCTGCAAAACCTCTCGCGTGAGAGCATCCAGTGCGCCGAAAGGCTCGTCGAGCAACAAGATATCGGGCTCGATGGCGAGTGCCCGCGCGATACCAACGCGCTGCTGCATCCCGCCAGAGAGCTGCCGGGGATAGGAGTCCTCGAAATCTTTCAGGCCAACTTTCTCAAGCGCTTCCTTTGCCTTGCGAATGCGCTCCTGTTTGGGAATCTTCTTTGGCTCGAGCGCAAAGGTGATGTTCTGCTTTGCGGTCATCCAGGGCAGGAGCCCGTACTGCTGAAAAACGAACCCACGATCGAAGCCGACGCCTTTGGTGGGCTGTCCATCGATACGGATTTCACCGTCAGATTTCGTTTCCAGGCCCTGGATGATCCGCAGCAAGGTCGTCTTTCCGCATCCACTCGGGCCGACGATGGCGACAACTTCGCCTTCCGTCACATCCATTGAAACGTTGTCAAGCGCAACGACACCGCCGTTTTTGGGATCTCCGAATACCTTGCTGAGATGATTCACTTGCAGTTTTGGCATGCTCTTAACCTGGCAGCTGATGAAAACGGGACGGTGGACACCAAGGGGACGCATACCCTGGCGCCCACCGTCCCGATGGACTCGAACTTAGTGTTCGTACTCGCCGATTTCAGCCAGCACTTCTTCAAGAATGCTGGTATCAAGCACGCGCTCGGCGGGGTGAACCGCATCCTGCATGCCGCCGTCGAGGTTCAACTCCTGCATGTACTGAGCCTGCTCGGGCGTCACTCGACCGTTCGGATTCCAGATGCCGTTCTTGTAGAAGTCGTAGAACGCGATCAGCTCGTCATCGTCGTAGTCGAAATAGTTTCGCGCCACTTCCAACGCTTCATCACGATTCTCGAACACCCAGCGAGTGGCCAGCAGTTCGGCACGAATGAAACGCTTCACGACATCGGGATTCTCTTCCAGGAAGCTGACCCGGACATCCCAAGGCGTCATCACATAGTTGGGCAGTGTGCCGGGAACATCGAATTTGACGTCGATGTTCGGGTCGGCGATGGCGCGAGGATTGAAGCCCGCTACCGTGGCATCAATCACCCCAGTGGCAATGCCGTTGCGACGGGAACTCGAGCCAGAGAGAGAGACCCACGTTACATCGTCAATCTGCTCCGCGGTCATCCCGGCCGCCTGCATCATGGCTACCATCACCACGTGCGGGAGCGTACCCGGACCCGAGATCCCCAGGCGCTTGCCCTGAAGGTCCTCGATGCTTTCGATGTCGGCATCCGGATTGACGAAGAAGGAGTAATGAAGACCCGTATGCACACCACCAATGGTGATGAGTTCAGCTCCCTTGTCGATAGCCGATAGCGTTTCCGGCATACCGGTTTGGACGATGTCGAGACGACCCGCGATCATGGCTCGCACGGGGATCGAACTGTCCGCGATGTGCTGCAGATCGACCGTGAGTCCTTCGTTCTCGTAAAAGCCCTTTTCCTGAGCCACGAACTGGGTGAGATTCAGGAACATGACTTCGGGCATCCCGACGCGGATTGTATCGTTCGCTGCGGACACTCCGGAAAACAGGGTCACCGCTGCAGCGGTACCCGCGATAACTGCGTTCTTAAAGTATTGGCGCATGGGTCTTTCTCCTTCCTAGTACATCAAGCACTCGCGTTGCGAAAATCAGGTTCGCTTCCAAGCCTCGAGCTTGTATTCGATTACCTGAACGAAATAGGTCAGCACAATTCCCATCAGTGCCAGCACAATCACGGGCACGAATGCCTTTGAGGTCTGGAAGCTATTGGAATAGTTGATGATCAGTCCCCCGAGGCCAGCGATGGCGGTGAGGAACTCCGCGACCACCATGGCGATAATCCCGCGGCCGACCGCCAACCGAATACCGCTCGCTACAAACGGCAGCGCACTCGGAGCGACGATCTTCATGAACATCGAATAGCGGCTTGCGCAGAACGCTACCCCGATATCCAGATAGTGTTTGTCGACGTTTTTCACGCCCGCCGCCGTGCTGATGATGATCGGGAAGATGGCGAAGAGAACGACGATGATGACCTTTGCCTCGAACCCGATTCCCACCCAGAGCATGATGAATGGGATTAGAGCGATGATGGGCATGGCATAGAGAGCGTTGACATAAGGATCGAGAATTTTCTCGATCACCTTGCTCACACCCATCAACACACCAATCGCAATACCGAACACGAGCGAGATGAGAAATCCGGTTCCGAAGCTGATGAAGCTCTGATTGAAGGCCCGAAGCAGCTCTCCACTCAGCAGCATTTCCCAGCCCGCCACTGCAACGGAACTCGGACGCGGGACCAGCAACGGATTCGCGTTCATCGCCGCCAGTTCCCACCCACCGATAATCACCAAGGCCGTAACGATCTGGATGATGCGGGACTGTAAAGGAGGGATTTCTTCCCTGTTACGAAAATCAAGCACGGTCTACCTCGCCTGGGTGAATACGTTGTTTTCGCCGAAGTCGCTCGAATGCAATGGCAGCAAACGCTCGGGCTTGTTATGTGCACGCCGAAAAGCTTGACGCGGCTTAACACGATTCTTGTTAGACGGTATGATTGTCTGACAGTCTTACCAGCCTTTTAGGTTGACCGCAAGATTTTGGGACGCATGATGAACATAGTGAAAGCCACCTCAGAGCCTCGACGCGGCATGATTCGCGGAACTTGGAGAAGTCTATGCATATCGAGAGGGTGACAGCCCCTGTCCGTCGACAAGTGGAAGACGCAATCCGTCAGGAGATCCTCGAAGGCGACCTGCTCTCGGGGCAGAGACTTGTTGAACGGGAGCTCTGCGAGAGGCTTGGCGTCAGTCGCCCGTTGATCAGGGAGGCCCTTCGTCAGCTTCAGGCCGAGAAGCTTGTCACGAGCGAGCCGCATGGAGGCATGCGCGTAGCCAGTGTCGACATAGAGGAGGCGCGGCAACTTTACGACGTCAGGAGCTTGCTCGAGCCGTTTGCAGCGAGTCGCTTCGTTGAAAATGCCACTGACGAGCAGCGCGACTTACTGGCCGAAGTGGCCGGGCAAATCGAAGAAGCTATCCGGGCAGATCAATGCGCCCTGGCCATAAAGCGAAAGAATGAATTCTATCGGATTCTGGTCGCAGGTTGCGGCCATCCGGTTCTCGAACAGACGGTTCGGGGGCTGCAGAACCGCATTCAGCTTCTGCGCGGCATTTCCATGTCGGAGCCAGGTCGGCTTGAGCACACGGCGGGCGAGATACAGATGATCGCCGATGCGATCGCAATGGGTGGTGCGAGAGAGGCGAGAAAGGCATGCGAGGAGCATCTCGAGCAGGCCCGCGCTACCACGCTCGCCGCCCTATCGCGGCGGCAGGACGAGGATACCGGTCTTGCCATTGCGGACGAATAGCCATTTCAGCAGCTTTCCGGAATGCAACCCTATGTTTTGCAGTCAACCTTGAGGCACCAGCCTGGTCAGCAATTTTACGTTAAAACATCAAGGTATCGAACGCTCCATGGCCAACAGAGACGCTAGTCATCATTTGAAGACGCCTTTGGCCCGCTGGCGATCATCCGCATCTGGAAAGGGAAAAGATTAACGCAAACGATCTCGAGCTCCATACGCAGAGACCTGCTACAGCAGCGGTGTCACCAGCGTCATGCTGGGCAGGAAGCCCGCGGAAGTACCCGCGTCGACGATCTGCGCCGTGTCGGTCAGGCCGCCGGTGGCGTTATCGATCGTGAACACGTGTACGCGCTCGTCCCGATATCGGATATGCAGGAACCGCCCGAGCGGATCGACCTCGATCCAGGACGGGATACCGTCCGCAGCGACCCGCGAGCGGTAGACCAGGTTGTAGTTATTCTGGTCAATGTCGTAGATCGCGATGCCGGTCGAGGCATTCTCTTCCCCGACATAGAGATACAGGCCGCTGGGGTGCATGCCTATCGGACCCGGCTGCGCGTCTTCCCCGTCGACCTGTGGCGGGTTCGTTCGACTGATATTCTCCAATTGGCCGTTGTTGTTCACCAGGTAGCGCACCATCTGGCCGTCGTTTCGCAGACTCACATAGGCATAGCGGCCGTTCGGATGGAATTTCATTTCAATCGGTCTGCCTGCTCCCGTGCCCGTGCCGCCTGGCGTGGCGAAGCCTTGACTGGTAAGCGTGCCGTCCGTTGCATTGATCTGGAATCGTGAAACCGTGTCTCCGAAACTATTCATCGAATAGAGATACCGCCCCGCCGGGTGCAGGGCCAGGTTCTCCGGACCCGCCCCGACGGAAGCGCTATCGATCGCCGTCGGCGTAATCGACCCGTCTTCCCCGTAGGCATAGGCCCTTACGGAACCTGAGAGCGTCGTTTCGTCCTGGTTAAGCACGTAAAGGAATCGGCCCGACCGGCCCAGTTCGATGCGCTGAAAGCCGGGAATGAAAGTTTTCGTTGTGACCGTCGCATCCACGGAGTCGACAACGACCGGGCTACCACCTTCAGGATCGAACTCGTAGCTCGTCAGCAGATCCCGACTATCCGCGTTGCGGCCCGCGCCCAGCAGCAGTTCAGCTGCGTACTGCACCGCCACCTGCCCGTTGATCAACGATTCCGGGCTGCTCTTCTTGTCCACCAGGTTCAGCCCCCCGTTCGCACCGACTTCAAAGATGCTGAGGCCGGATCGATCGGGCGTCAGCAGGAAGGTCGCGGTTGGGACAAGTGCGCCGTTTCCGCCGATCGCGGCGACGGTATTGGCGCTGTTGAAGACCCGGGCGGAGTCGATGAGGGTGAGTGTGCCGTCGGATCCATCGACGGCCAGCGTCGAGACGACATCCCCCTCGCTGTGGCTGATGTACAACTCAGCCCCGGTATGGCTCAGAGTCAGGTCGGTCGGGGTAAAGCCCAGATTGAAGGAATCGACGAAGGTCAGGTCGCCTGTGGCGTTGTCGACACTGAAGTGGTGTATCTCCCTGTTGCCAGCCACGATGACGTACAGGTGCGCACCATCCGCGCTGAGCACCAGATCGATCGCACTGGTATCGACATTAAAGAACGTTCTGAGAGTGAATGCGCCGTCCGTATCGACGTCGTAGACGCCGAGACTGTCCTGGGAGTTGTCGGCACGTGTCAGGTAGGCGACAGTCCCGGCCGCGTTGAACACGAGCGCGGTGGGATTCACGTCGGTGTCGATCGTTGTGGGGTTTGCCGCGAGGCTGCCATCGGCATTAACGCCCAATATGACAATCTGGTCGTCGGTGCGGCTGACCACGTAAAGTCGGGTGCCCGTCGGGTTCAGTGTCACGTAGTCCGGATCGACCGCCAACGCGGTGGAGACCGAGGGTGACAGGGTGCCACCCCCGCCAATTGTGTAGACGTCGAGGTTAACGTTCGGGCCAAAGCCGCTTGCGACATAGGCCACCGAACCGTCATTGTTCAGGGCGAGGTGGGAACTGCTGCCGCTGGTGGCCCGGCTGTCCGTTTCGGTGACCTCGCCCGTGTTCGCATCAACAGTCAGTACATGCAAGGCGGTGCTGGTGAGCGCCACGAGGCGACCGTTTGCCGGGTCGTGGATCATGTCCTGGAAGGGGAAGGCCCCGACGCTGAGGTACGCGATCGCATTGGCGAATCCCGCGACCGGGTCGGCGCGCAGGATACTGAGGGTCCCGTCAGCGTTGCCAGAGACTACAAAACGGTCTGCGGGTTGGCTGGAACCGGAGGAACCGGAGGAACCTGAACTCCCTCCTCCACCACCACCGCCGCCGCCACCAAAACAAGCGACTAATGCGAACGCAGGCAGGAGGCAGAGCCCCCAGACGGAAAATCGTCCAAGCAGACTATTCACTCTGCCATCCCCTTATTATGTTTAGTTGGAAATGATGGCAGCCCGGAGCGTGCTTATCCGGAAAGTGTGAATGCCACAATGAGGAGTATGGTGAAGTGTCGGAAAGTTACCCGACGCATAGACAGGGGCACCTCCGGGCTCATGACAATCCAGGCGCGATATGAGTCTACAGTTGACCCATGTAAACGCACCTCCGGCAGTCCACCGTTTTCGTGATCTCCCCAAGAATCTAGGCGAGCAGTGCCGTCGGGCGGCGGCCCAAGGACCAGAGCGAACTGTAGCGACGCGTTATGTGGCGTCCTTTTCAGCTGCCCTCAACTTACCGCCGAACTTCCGACAGTTGCCTTGTCCCGCGACAATTCGGGAAGTTGGAACAGCCCCAGAACTGCTGTCCTGATTGTCTTCCTCTTCGTGCAGTGCGTAGGACCATCCCATTACTGCAAATCGGGCACGCCGGCGAACCGGGCGGCGCGCTGGTCTCGGACAGATCGTTGACACCGTCAAGGGAATCATGAGGACTCAGGTCTGCTCGCAAGCTGGTTCCGTCAACGACCTCAATGCCTGAATCATTGGCCAATTCCATCGCTGGCCCGGTCATCTTGCCTGAGGTCACGAGAAAACCACCGGCCGCCCCGGATTGCGTAATGCTCCCAACGAGTTCGCGGACCACGGAAACTCCGACCTGACGTGCCTTCCAGTGCTTGCACTGAACAACATAGCGCTCCTGGTCTTTTGTCAGCACCAGATCGATTCCGCCATCCGGCCGAGAGCCCCCAGTCGCGCTGACGCGGTACCCCCGCCGTCGGAAATGCTCGCCTACCAGGCGCTCAAACGCTTGCCAGGACAAGGCAGCGAGATTAGGCCTGCCTCTTTGCTTATCGTATAGACGTCGGGTTCGCCAGTCTTTAAGGCCGCTGAAACCTGAACCGAACAGGCAAAGCAAAAGCCACATCGGTGCCAGGAAGGATGCGGCGCTCTGCGCCACTCCCTCAAGCAAGGGATTGCCGGATGCAAATACACGCGCACCATGGGCAAATAGCAGGTAGCCTGCAACTCCTATGGCGACCCCGACCCACCATGGAAGACTAGCCAGATCGCTTAGCAGACTGGACTTGCGCCTCCCCATATCGACCCTCCCTGTCACTGCAAATAATGTTTTCTGCTTGTGTTCGAACCCAAACTACCGAAGCAAGCGGCGCAGATTCGTAGTTCAGGGCGGATAGCTGGCCTATGGCCATATTTCACTGATTTCATCATCTTGATGTTGTGCAGTAAATCGCTCCCAGGCAATACCGTTCACATCAGTCATCGCAAGGTGCGCTATCGCGGCCCGGCCAAGAACGAAGCGCAGCTCTTCTCGCTGTTCGCGCTTACCAACCTGGTGCTCGCACAGCGATGAATGCCCGCGCTCCTGGGAAGGATTACGTCTTGAACACGGCAACCGGCGGGCCGAAGAGCCTGAAAACGGTGAATATCGGCCAAAACAGCCTGGAATCTTTGTCACTCCCGGCTTCACGTGCCTATTTCACCGAGTGCATCGCGATCTCACAGTTCACCATGGACCGCTTATACCGTTCGATGATTGAGTCCATTGGTACCGCATGCCCCCCTCCATCACTCGTCGGGTAATTCGAGCTGCAGTGATTTCCGGGGAGTTAGTTCCAACAGAAACATGCGGACCAAGAACCCGAATCGTTTGGCACGCTGCAAAGCGTCGAGCTTGTCGCCTGACGAAAACACCGTCTCCAGAGCCAGGCTCTCGCCAGACTCGACTGCCTTGTCCCTGCACTGAACACAGTACTCTGCAGCTCGGTGAACTGATTCGGTATCGTTCCAGCGTTGAATTGATGTTCTGCTATTTCATCCTGGTTAAGGCACGTGCAGCCGTCCGACCAGGAGTGATCCCGAAGAGAGCCTGTTATTGACGTCTTCCCGCGCGTTGCTCCGCCAGACTAGTTGACGTTGGATACGACAAGAGGCACCGCGAACGGATGGGAGAGCATGTGGCAACGATTCATGTTTATCGTCGCAAGCCTGCACGTGTGAAACCGGTGAAATAGAGCAGCGAGCGCTGCATTCTATGGGACAGCTGCTTGTTTATGGGACAGGGCGTCGCCTGAAGCAGCCGTAAACCCTTGAAAAATGGCGCGCCCGGAAGGATTCGAACCTCCGACCACCTGGTTCGTAGCCAGGTACTCTATCCAGCTGAGCTACGGGCGCGTGCTCTTTCGAGGCCGCAGAGTATGGCGAAATCGTCCCCGATCGTCAACGCTGCCGGGCTAACCCATGACGCACGACATTAAAATTCCATTCGGCCGCCCACGGTGAATCCGTAGGCAGAGGCGTTGCGAAGGCCGAGAATCGTCTCGGCCTCGGCGAAGGCCTGCAGCCCGTGAGCGAAAATCGCGGTCACTCTTGCGTTCAGGGAATAGTAGTTCCGATCCGGGCGATCACCTTCAGCCCTGAATCGCGTGCCGCTGGGATCAGCGACGAAGCGGGAAGCCACCTCTCGCCGATCGTCTTCGAACTCGTGATGCCAGCCTAAGGAGAACCCCGGCACCAGGGCACCGAAATTCATGACCACGGGATAACTGCCCTCGACACCCAAGGTGGAGCGCAACGATTTGATGGTCTGCGAGTCCACCCGAAGGTTGTAGGGGGCCGCGCCTCTTTCACGATAACTGTCCATCCGAATGCGCATGACATCCAGCCGGGCAAAGGGGCCAACAGACATGGGCTGCAGGTCGAACTGGTAGCCGGCCCCGAGCCCAAGCAGCAACTGCTGGCCGCTGGTGGATGAGCGTGCGGTCTCATTGGCACTTGGCACATCAGGGTTGTTCGACGGATAGGTGATATCGCGGTCCATGTCCACGCTGACATGGCCGAAGGTGACAATGCCGGTGGTGTAGAACTCGCCATCGTCGTATAGGCCGTAACCGGAGGCTGCAATGGAGTCCGCATCGATACCGCCCCCCACCGTGCTGCGGGACGAGTCAAAGTCCAAGTCCGCCCGGCTGTAGCCCACCGAGGCCCCGAGCACAACGGTATCCGTCACCCGATAGTCCGCACCAACGGTCAGCCCCAGTCGATCGGCGTCGTAGGCATTCTCCCGATCGGTGGGGTCGCGCTTGACTGCTCCGTAGGAGATTGCCGCAAATCCGCCCCAGCGGCTGACAAGATCGCCGGCCCCTCCCCCGGCCGCCCCATGACCGAAGGCGATAATCCGGCCGTCCTGGTCCGTGGCGCCGGGCGAACCGGCGTAGGTGACGCCGCCGGCCTGCAGCATGCTTAGCCGCCCGATCACATGGGCAAACTGGGCGTAGGCAGTATCCTGCGCAAGCCCCGAGCCGGAACCCACCTCCTCGTTCGCCACCCAGTCGAGCACCTCGATCAGCGCGTCGACGTTGTCGTAGCGCAGGGATCGGGCCGTGGGCTCTCCTTCCACGTCGAAGAGTTCATTGGCCGTGTGCACAGCCGCCTCGACCGCATTGAAGAGAATCTGCTGCCGCGCGGGCAGCTCACCCTGTTCGCCCTGCGGGCGTAGCGCCTGGTACACATCCTGCCCGGCTTGCGCGGCTTCCCGTTGCGCCGGTGTCAGGCCGGGTATGTCGGCAAGTTGCGCGAAGGCTGGAGAAACAGACAGGAGTGCAACAAGAAGAAGGCCGCCCTTGGCCAGGTAGCAATGGCGAACGTGACTATGAAGTCGACACGCAGTGCCCATAACCGATCCCCCCCGACGGCTTCCGGCATTCCACTCAACTATAGAACAGTGGTCACGATGTGCTCCCCCGGCACGAATCGCTGTTCATGGGCCAACAAAAAGCCAGACCAACCCGAGGTTGTAGAGGGCATGCAGCAGAATCGGCGTGCCCAGCGTGTCGTGGCGTTCGCGAAAATAGCCGAACACCAGGGAGGGGAAGAACACCAGCAAGGCCCACAGAGGGGGTTGGCTCCAGAGATGAAAAACCGCGAACAGTGCGCTGGTGACTATGTTGGCCAGGGAAAGAGGCCACCACTTGCGACTGAAACGCTCCGCCAGCCAGTCCTGAATCACGCCGCGAAATACGATCTCTTCCAGCACCGGATAGATGACGACGGCAAGCAGCAGCGTCAGCGGTGCCGCGAAAGGCCATAACGGCTGCTCGGTCAACGGCAGAACCGGCACCAGTGCAGCCCAGGCCAGCGGCCCCAGGGCAAGCGCCAGCCACAGTTGGCGATCACGCCACCGCACGCCCGCAAAGCGCAGGTGCCGCATGCTCACCAGACCAGCTCTCCACGCAGAAAGGCTGCAGCCTCGGCGCTGCGCGGCTGGTGGAAAAACTCTGCAGCGGGGGTGTATTCCAGCAAGCGGCCGCGACAGACAAAGATCACGTCATCGGCCAGGCGCCGGGCCTGCCCCAGATCGTGGGTGGTCATCACCACCCGCGTGCCGGAGTGATAGAAGCCCTGCACCGCGTCTTCCACCGCCTTGATGGCAGCAGGGTCAAGCGCAGACGTGGGCTCATCCAGAAACAGGATCTCCGGGCGCAACGCCCAGGCCCTTGCCAGCGCGAGCCGCTGCTGCTCACCGCCGGATAGCACCCGTGCCGGTCGATGGCCGATCTCGCCCAAGCCGAATCGATCCAGCGCCTGAACGGCGCGCTGCTGGCGTTCACTGCGGGGTACACCCTCCACCGCCAGCGCGTAGGTGACGTTCGCCAGGGCTGAACGGCGCAGCATCACCGGCCGCTGAAACACCATGGCCTGTCGGCGCCGCCGGGCCAGTGCATTGCCACCAAGCCCACCGGCCCAGCGAATCCGGCCGGCGCTGGGCTTCAGCAGCCCGTGGCAGAGACGCATGAGCAGACTCTTGCCGGCACCGTTCGGCCCCATGATGATGGTGCGTCCATAGCGCTCCAGGCGCAGTGAGACGCCCTGCAGCAGGACCTGCCCTTCCCGCTCGAAACGAACACCATCAAGTTCCAGCGGCAGTAGGGAAGCACCCTGGCTCATCTCGGTCATCCCAGCCGCCTGCGTGCGGTTTCACCAATGACATAGGCAGCACCGTTGACCAGGGCTACCAACAGCACCAGCACGATACCAAGCCCCAGCGCCAGCGGCAGATTGCCGCGGCTCGTCTCCAGTGCGATGGCCGTAGTCATCACCCGGGTCACGCCCTCGATATTGCCGCCGACAATGAGCACAGCGCCCACTTCGGCACTGGCCCGACCGAACCCGGCCAGCACCACGGTCACGAGGCTGAATCGGGCGTCCCAGAGCAGGGTGGGGATTGCGCGTAGGCGTGAGACCCCCAGGGATTGCAGTTGCTCGTGATACTCCTGCCACAGATCCTGGATGATCTGTCGCGAGAGCGCCGCGACGATAGGCAGCACCAGCAGCACCTGGGCAATGACCATGGCCGTGGGCGTGAAGAGCAGACCAAACTGGCCCAACGGCCCGGCCCGGGACAGCATCAGGTAGACCATCAGCCCGGCAACCACTGGCGGCAGGCCCATGAAAGCGTTAAGCAGCGTGATCAGCGCCCCTCGGCCGGGAAAGCGCCATAGCGCCAGCGCCGCGCCCAGCGGCAAACCGACGACGCTGGCGATGATTACCGCCGAGAGAGACACCTGCAGAGACAGGGCCACGATGCTCATCAGCACCGCGTCCATTCCGACAATCAATTCAAACGCTGTTCTGAAAGCGCCTTCACCCACGCTCTTCGCCCACCCGCACCGATAAAGTGCGCATCATGCCCGTTCAGGCAGCATCTCGCACCCGCTCAGGGACAAAACACAGGCAAACGCAGGTATATGCAGTAGAAGGCCCGGCCGGGAGAACCGACCGGGCCCCATGATCACGACGCCGTGCCGGGCGCAGGGCCTTCTTCCCGCTCCCGGAGGTCGTCGTCGTGCTCGCCCATTTTCCATGGCAGAATGCCGGGAGAATTCTCGAGGAAGTTCATGTATTTCTCGAACTGATCGAGAATGTCATTAATGATGTCCTGCTGGTCGAAGCCATAGATGTCATAGGCCTGACCACCCTTCTGCAGGAACACCTCCGCCCGATAGTAGTGCTCTGCGTCCTGGTCACCACGGCTGCGCTCCGGATAGGCATAGTCCGGTTTGGTGTACTGCCGCAGACGCACGTCATAGACGAACTCGAGCTGGTTCTCTTTCACCACGCTGAGGTAGGCACGACCGTTTTCGTCATCGGTAACCACTTCGGCCGGCCAGTCGCGGCGCTTCAACTCGCGCTCAACCTCCCGCAGGGCCGGGTGTACCGTCTCGCGGATGAAGCCCCAGACCTTGTCCTGCGCAGGGAAGCCCACCAGGCTGGACAGACGCTGCTTCCAGAGCCCCATGCCGGATTTCGTGCCCTGATGGCCACGCTGCATGTGTGCCTGGAGGCTCGCCTCGTGGTGCACCTCGATGACCAGTGCGCGCCACATACCGACAGCTGCAATGAGCATGATGATCGCAAACGGCAATGCGCTGGCAACGGACGCGGTCTGCAATGCACTGAGTCCACCGGCGATCAGCAGAATCGACGCGATCAGGCCCTCAATCACCGCCCAGAATACCCTCTGCCATACCGGCGTGTTCTGGGCCCCGCCAGAGGCTAAGGATGGTTGTCTTGATGCGCTTTTCTGAAGCGGTCATTCGCTCCTCCCTGGTTGCGCGCGACAGGGCGCGAGAGAGTCCGGACGCCATCACGATCAGAATGCCGGGATGGCAGGAGACACCGGCAGCGACGTGCCGGCAAAAGCATAACGTCAAGTCAGCATAGCGCCCGGAAGCGTTATGGTACATGTTGCTTTGGTATAAGGAAGCGCTGAAGTATTCACGCCGCTGCGTTACACATCGATTTTTCGTGATGCTAGGCGCGGCGCGCAGCGTCGTGGTGGTTCCACGACCAAGCGTCGCAACAACGCAGCGCGGAAAATCCGTGTGTAACCCCATGGGGCTCGGCCGGTTTTCGCCCATGGCGTTGTCGCAAGCCACCACAGGTAGAACCACTACCTGCGGCACCTTGCTCCTAGCCACGAACGAAAACCGGACTCGAGCGCAACGGCGCGAATACTTCAGCGCTTCCATAACGTGCCTCCGACCTGGTTTGAAAGAAACGCGAGATCAAACACTTGGATACAAGCCTGTTCCTTAATGCCCTGATATTCCTGGTTGCAGCGGTGGTGCTTGTACCGCTGTTCAAGCGCATCGGCCTGGGTGAAGTGCTCGGCTACCTGGCGGCGGGGGTCGTGATCGGCCCGTCGTTGCTTGGCCTGGTGCCTGGCCCGGAAGACGTCTTCCAGTTCGCCCAGGTCGGCATCGTGTTCCTGCTGTTTGTCATCGGGCTGGAACTCAAGCCCTCCCGTCTGCGCGCCATGCGCAAACCGGTCTTCGGGTTCGGCAGCCTGCAGGTCCTCATCACCACGGCAATTCTGGCCGCGGCTGGTCTGGCACTGGGCCTGCCCCCCATCGCAGCGCTGGTGGTCGGCTTCAGCCTGGGGCTTTGCTCCACGCCGCTGGTCCTGCAACTGCTCGCAGAACGCCGCGAGCTGCAGACGCGGCACGGCAGGAACGGTTTCGCTCTGCTGCTATTCCAGGATCTGGCGGCGATCCCGGTGCTGGCCATCGTGCCCATCCTGGGGGGTGGACTGCTCCTTACCGAGGCGCCCCTGCAGGCGCTGGCGGAGGTCGGCATTGCCGCGGCCGCATTGATCGCGCTTACCGTTGGCGGGCGTTACCTGCTACGCCCCCTGTTTCGCCTGGCCGCGGGGGCAGCAAGCCGGGAGGTTTTCGCCGGCATGACACTCACGGTGGTGATCGGCGCAGCGCTTCTCATGGACGTCTCCGGACTATCCATGGCGCTAGGGGCCTTCATTGCCGGCGTGCTGCTTGCCGATTCCGAGTATCGGCACATGATCGAAGCGGATATCGAGCCCTACAAGGGGTTGCTGCTCGGCTTGTTCTTCATGGCCGTCGGCATGACCGCGGAAATCGGGCTGCTGCTGGAACAACCCCTGGTAATTGCGGCGCTGACCCTGGGGCTGCTGGTGCTGAAGGGTGTATCCATCCTGTTCGCATCCCGCCTCTACGGCCTGCCCTGGCGCGAATCTGCCGACCTTGGCGTGCTGCTCTCCCAGGGCGGTGAGTTCGCCTTCGTGCTGCTCACCGCAGCAGTGACAGCCCAGGTGCTGGGGGTGGATCTGGTCAACACGCTGATCCTGGTGGTTTCCCTGTCAATGGCGACGACACCGGTGCTGTTCCTTGCCAGCAGCCGCTGGCTGCGGCCCCGCTTCCGGATAGAAACACCGGCACGCAGCTTCGACGAACCGGAGAACACCCAGCCCCGGGTGATCATTGTCGGATTCGGCCGCTTCGGGCAGATTGTCGGCCGCGTCTTGCAAGGCTTGGACATCCCCTACACCGTGCTGGACATCAATCCCGAACAGGTCGATTTCGTCCGGCGCTATGGTAACCAGGTCTACTATGGCGATGCCACCCGGCTGGATCTCCTCGAGGCAGCCGGCGTGCGGGATGCGCAGGCGCTGGTGCTCGCCATTGGCGATATTGATGCATCAATGCAGGTCGCCGAGCTGATCCGGAGTCAGTATCCAACGCTGCCCGTGCTGGCCCGGGCCCGCGGGCGGCACCATGCGCACCGGCTGTTGCGCCTTGGCGTTCATCGGCTTGTGCGGGAAACGCTGCACTCCAGCCTGGTGCTGACCCAGGAGTTGCTCCGCCGCCTGGGTATGCCCCGAGTCGAGGCCGAGCGGGCCGTGGAGACCTTCCGTATCCACGACGAGGCCACCTTGTTGCGGCAGCTTTCTGTCTTCGGCGATGAACAGAAACTGATCCAGACAACGCAGGAGGCGGCGCGGGAACTGCAGACACTCTATGCGGCGGACGCCGAACAACGGCGCAAGAAGAATCCAGGCTGAGGAACCACAGGCCGGCGCGGGAGTCTCACGGCGGGCAGCATTCGGCGCCAAACGGGGCGCCTTCGCAGAGGAGATCGGATCTTGCGCAGCGTACTGGCAGTTGGTGCCGTTCTGGGTTTTCTGTCCGTGGCCATTGGTGCATCCGCCGAACACGCGCTGCGCCCGTCGGTGAGCGATGAAGTCTTTCGCCACCTGATGACGGCAGTCCGCTACCACCAGATCGGCGCCCTGATCGTCACGGCAATCGGCCTTGCACTGCTCACCCCATTGGCGCGACACACGGCAAAGCGCCTGGCGCTGAGCGGCTGGTTGTTCGTGGCCGGCACCCTGCTCTTCAGCTTCAGCATCTACCTCTCGGCGGTGCTCAACCAACCAGCCATCACCATGGTCACGCCGGTGGGCGGCATCACGTTGATGCTCGGTTGGCTAGTGCTGGCCTGGGCGGCGCTTACGGCGTTACCGGGGCGTTCGCCCAGCCCGCAGTAGTGTCCTGAATCCGCAACCGGGCTAGCCCGGAGGCTAGCCCATTCGGGTCATACCGCAATCCCATCGATAGCCGCTTAATGCCACGTTCAACCCTATCTGCCGGGAAGGGTTCCCGGCGGCGCTTCTCTGATGAGGAACATGAACGATGACATTCAAGCTACGCGGGTTCTGGCCGCTCTGCCTGTTGGTGGGCGCCCTTGCCATCTCCGCCTGTAACAGCGGTGGTGGCGGTGGCGGCGGGTCGAGCGCACAAAACCCGGACACGGAAGGTGACCCCGCCGTAGGCGGTGGGGACAGTGAAGCGCCGGAGTCACTCCTGGCCAGGCTGCAGTCAGCAGATGGTTTCGCACAAAAGGGGCCGCTGGCACCCGGCGGAACCGTCACCATCCAGCCACTCGCCGCAGATGGCACCGCAGCAAGCGAGGGCGTCGCAACAACCCTGGACACCTACGGGGATTTTCGCTTCGACAATATCGACTGGCATGGCCCGTCACTGATTACGGTGACGGGTGACTGGTTCAGCGAGGCCACTGGCACCGTCGCGGGGAGCCCGGTAACGCTTCGCAGTGTGGTGCGTATTCCGGAAGACGAGTCCTCGCCGCCTCCATTCCCGACGGCGGTGAATGTGCTGACAACCGTGATGACCACGTATGTGCTGGATCGCATGGCCGCCGGGCAGGAATTCGATGGTCGCGTCGATTTTGCTCTGCGTCGTCTGGACGAGGACCTGGACTTCCCGACGGATCCGCGGTCAGTCAACCTGTTCGCGTTACCTGATCAGCATCCGCTTGATCAACAGCTGAGCGGCGTGTTCACGAAGCTGATGGCAGCACTCTCGGCGAGATCTGATGTGACCGAGGCGTTGGCGCTGCTCAGTGGCCCGGAGGCCTGGAGCACCTCTAATGTAAGCAATGCCCTGCAGACGCTGTGGAGCGAACTGCGCGCCGACGCCCGGGAACTGGTGGCAGATGGCACCATCGTGGAGTCGCTCACCCGCCTGGCGGACAACTTTGACGCGCTGGAGGTTTCACGGCAGCTCTCGGATCAGGGAGGCCTGGGGCTCACGGCCTCCTGCTCCCAGGGGGGAGCGGACCAGTACGGGTTCATCAAGCTCTGCCTGAGCCAGCGCTACGACTTCACCCTGGAGCCGGGGGAACAACAGCTGTTCCGCTTCGAGGCACCCTATGACGGCGCTTTCCGGTTTCTCACGCCTGGCGGCACGGCGGGCAGGGAGCTCAACGTCTATCTCAGCAGAAACGCCGATGGCACGCTGCCACCGTCAGCCCACGAGCGGGTTCCCTCAGGCGACGGCCGCGGTCTCGGCACAAGAATCGTATCCCGGGGGAGCAAGATTTACGTTCGCGTCAGTCTGAGTAGTGGCCTGACGGCCGGCAGGGAGCTCACGATCACACCGGGGAATCTGAATGCCGGCTCCCCCACTGATCCACGGCGCATCTATCCGGACAGACGCACTGAATCCACCCTCGCCGGTGGTAAGAATGGCAGCAGCACGACCAACACCACCAGCATCGAAAACAACCACTCCTACTATCGCTTCGATCTCGGAGCCGGATTCTCCAGGATTGATATCGAACAACGCACCTCATGCGGCTTCATCGGTGACAATTCGACGTTCCATCTCTACCGCCTGAGCACGGGAGATCCGTCGCAGGCATGGAGCACGGACAACCTGATTGTGCAACGCCAAAGCACGCGGGACTGCCTGGTCCAGCTTGACCTGGGAGAGGGACCGAGTTCCGGGACCTACTGGCTCAAGATCATCAATCAGCGCGACACGGTCACCGGCACACAGGGGAGCGGATCGCGAACCCGCGGATACGGCATCACCGCGCGGTGAGCGCAGGCAGCGTGGCCGGCGGGGCTTAAGGCGTTGCCGGGGGTGTCGCCCGGTCAGGAACAGGCTGGGCGGCGGCGGCCAGCTTCTGGGCGGCCCTGGCTTCCCGGCCCCGGTACAGCTCCGTAACAGTCGCTTCCATGACGGCTTTTTCGATGCGGTCGACTTCTCCGGTGGGCAAAAAGCCCGTCACGGTAATCCGGGTGCGGCCTTCGGCGCTTGTGGTCAGCCGTGCCGTCGGGTTGATGGGGGGCATGGCAACACCGGCTTCACGACGAATCAGCGCAGCATAGCGCCGGGCGACTTCCTCACTATCAGCGGCGGCTTCAGCCATTGTGCGCTCCATGAGCCGCGCCGTGGCCATGGGGTCATCGCCTTCCTGCAGCGTGATCTCGACAGGGTGATAGACGTAGCGCTTGTAGAAATGCTCGTTGATCGCCGGCGTGCTCAGAAACAGGCTGTTGGGCAGCGTAATGGTCCGGCCGGTGAACTCGTGACTGTGGGGGCCCGCTTCCAGCTCCTGCAAGGTCACGGACAGGAAGGATTGATCCACCACTTCACCGCGATGCTGGCCGACGCGTATCCAGTCACCCACGCTGAACGCGCCAGCCGCGGTGCGCAGCAGGCCGCCGGTGACGCACAGAATGAGTTCCTTGGTGGCCAGAACCAGGGCCACAAGGAAAGCGGTGATCGACAATGCGAAGACCCGGAGTGCCGGCGCCCAGACCATTGCCAACCCCAGCACGAGCAATAGGACCAGCCCATTGCGCACATAGGACAGCAGGCGGCGGCGTTCCTCGTTGACGAACTCGTCTTCCCCGCGCAGGAAGCGGTTGGACATCCACCGCAGGAGCAGATAGGCCGCTATCAGAATAACGGAGGAGAAAAGCTTATGGGCGCTGAACCACTCCGTTGCTACGTCGAACATCGTCACTCCTCCGAAGCCATCGCCGATCAGTGTGCCCCGGCCGACGGTTCGTCCTCTAGATCCTCGACGTCGTCACCCCACTCCACATCGAGGCTGAGGTCGTTGAGCGGCCCATGCAGGCGCAGGGGAACGCTGCGCCCCTCAAGCCAGCCGAGCAGCGTCTCGCTGGGCGTGTCGAAGGCCTCGACCAGTGTCAGGTCTATACGATAGTCCAACTCGCCGCCGGGTAAGCTTAACTCGCCCTGCCCATCGGCGCGGAAATGGTCAGAGCGCGCCTGTGCCTCGTCATTACGCAACTGCCTATCCCGCAGCGTCAGATCCCCGGTGAGATTGGTGAATCGGGTACCGGCGCCATCGGCGAAGGCATCCCGATCCTGTCCACCCAGGGCTCGGGGGACGGCGTCTTCCACCATGTCCTTGAGGCTGAAACCGAGGATTTCCCCTTCGCGGAGCAGCAGGTCCACTTCCAGATCCAGGCTATCGAGAAAGTCGGCGGGCTCCCGGGCGATGAACCTGGCCCGCAGATCGGCGTCTACCCGCGCGTCCAATGCCACCAGGTCAAAAAGGACGTTCTGGAGTTCGGCAAGATCGACATCGACGATGGAGAGATCCATACGGGCCTGCTCGGGCTCACTTCCCAAGTCGGCGCGGAGATTACCGTGGATGCTGCCGCCGTAGAGGTCGGCACGGGCAGGCTCAAAGCGTAGCGTGCTGCGGTCGCTCGTCACGCCCAGTTGCAAGCGATCGAGAACAAGACCCAGGGAGGTCAGCGCGTTGAAGTCCAGCGAACCGTCCAGACGCATGGCGCTGGCAAGATCAAGCAGACCGTGCACCAGAAACCTTATGATCGCCGGATCCACCTCCTCGGGGGTGTAACGATCAGCTTCGAGGTCGATGATCGCCGCGTCGAACTGCAGCAACGGATCCTCACCGCCGGTGTAACGAATGCTTGCCTCGGCGGACGCCTCGTCGACCCGCAGATCGGCGTCGCGGAATGCGAACTCGCCAGCCTCCAGCCGGAACCCACTCTCCAGGCTCACCCGACGCAGGGCGGTATCGTCTTCCGCGTCCAGCTCGAACCCGAACAGACGCTGGAGACCGGCGCGGAAATTGTCCGATTCGATGGCCAACCTGCCCAGGGCTGAATAGCCATCCGCCTCCGCTCTGAGCGCGCCGGTCATTACCACTGCGATTTCTGCGGCCTGCAACTGAACATCCTGCAGGGTCACCTCGCGATCCGGCTGATTGAGCCCCACGAGCCCCTGCAACGTCAGCGGCCAGCCTTCACGCGTTTCGCTCCCGTTGCCGACGTGGAGCGACAGATCATCGATCTGGACCTGCAGGCTGTTCGCATCGGGATCCGGGCGTAGCCTCGCCGCAAATGTGCCCGTGGCCGTGTTGCCCGAGGTGTGGTCGAGCGACAGGTTCATGCGCAGTCGGGCCTCGGTGTTGAGCCCGGCTTCCAACAGTTCAATGTCTGACCCCTGCACATGCCCCACGGCCGTATCCGCCGTCAGGTGCTCGATCCAGACGCGGCGCAACACCGGCTCACCGGATAGCAGCGACAGAAGGTGAACATCGGCGCGCAGCCCGTGCAGCACTGCTCCGTCCAGCGGATCGACATCTCCGACACTGACCCGATCGGCACTGATCGCAGGCCTGGGCAGCAGAGCAAGCGTGAACTCCCCTTCGATCTCGACCGGCGCACCCACGGCCTCGCTGAGCCAGGCATTCGCCCGGGGCAGATGGGCACTCGGGTCAAACCAGAGCAGCGCCGCAGCGACCGCGATGACGATAAACAACAGAAACGCCAGGGCCGCGAGCCCGAGTCGCAGCAATCCCGTCAACATCGGGAGACCCCGGCCAGACAGCGAGCAGCGTCATCGACTGTGGGAGGAGGATCAGTCGGGCGCACGGGCAAGCGCCCCCAGCGCATCAAGTTCAGTAGCAACCGCCTGTAGAGCCTTTTCCTCCATGGCCTTGTAGAGACGAATGATTTCGTGTCCGCCAGGCGTCAACCGGGCACCACCTCCCCGGGCCCCCCCGGAGTGGCTCTCAACCACTGGTTCGGCCATGGCCTGGTTGATGCTGTCCACCAGCAGCCAGGCCCGTCGATAGGACATGCCCATGCTGCGGGCCGCTGCAGAAATGGAACCCGTATCGTCGATGGCCTCAAGCAGACGGATCTTGCCGGGGCCAAGGCGAACGCCGTGCCCCAGGCGCATGCGCAGACTCAGCCGCACGTCATCGCCGTCCTCCGAAGCCACGTCGCGAACAGCCCTGATTTGTGTCATCGTCACGTCCGTTATATTTTCTGATATACAGCGAATTCGCCAGACGGTTCATGGGAGCCTACCGTGTTAAAAGCCCTTCTGCGCACCGCAATCCTGAGCACCACGCTGGCACTGCCCTTATCCATGCATGCCCAGCAGGACCGTCCGGTAATCGCTGCCGCTTCGGACCTGCAGTTTGCTTTATCGGAAATTGCCGAACAATTCGAGGCCGAAACAGGCCGCAGCGTCCGGCTTAATTTCGGCTCCAGCGGTAACTTCCGCCGGCAGATCGCCCAGGGTGCTCCCTATGAGTTGTACCTGTCGGCGGACGAGACTTACGTCCATGCTCTGCACGAGGAAGGGCATCTCGAGGATGGCGGCATCCTGTATGCCATCGGCCGCATCGTTATTGTCGCACCCCGAGGAGAGGACAGGATTGTGGATGGCAGCCTGGTCCGCCTGCGCTCCGCCCTGGATGACCGCACGCTGCGGCGCTTCGCCATCGCCAATCCGGACCATGCGCCATACGGCGTTGCGGCCAGACAGGCACTGCAGGCTGCCGGACAGTGGGAGCTGATCGAGCCACGGCTCGTCTATGGAGAGAACGTGTCGCAGGCCGCAAGATACGCGCTTTCCGGTGACACCGATGGAGGCATCATCGCCTACTCCCTGGTGCGCGGTGGGCCATTGGCCGAGCGTGCTACCTACGCCCTGATTCCGGAAAGCGCCCACGATCCCCTGCGGCAGCGCATGGCACTGGTGGCAGATGCCGGTGAGACAGCTCGGGCCTTTTACGACTATCTGCAGCAAGAAGCGGCCCGCGCCGTGCTCGCGGACTTCGGCTTCGAGTTGCCGGACACACCCTGACACGATGGACTGGACGGCGTTCAGACTCTCAGTGGAGCTCGCGGCCTGGACCACCGCCATCCTGTTACCCATTGGCCTGCTGGTGGGGCGCTGGCTGGCCTATCATCGCTTTCGTGGTCGTGGCTTCGTCGAAGCGCTGATCGCCCTGCCCCTGGTGCTGCCGCCCACCGTCCTCGGCTACTATCTGCTGGTCAGCTTCAGCCGCGACGCTCCCATCGGCCAACTGTGGCTTGCGTTCACCGGCGATGGGTTGAACTTCAGCTTTGCCGGGATCGTGCTGGCATCGGTGATCTTCAATCTCCCTTTCGCAATACAGCCGGTTCAACGGGCATTCGAGACCGTCCCCGCCCATGTACGTGAGGCCGCCTGGTGTTGTGGACTGTCCACCTCCCGCACCCTGACGCGCATCGAACTACCGTTGATCTGGCCGGGCCTCATCTCGGCCATGGTGCTCACCTTCGTCCACACCATTGGCGAATTCGGCGTGGTGCTGATGGTGGGCGGGGCCATCGACGGCGAGACGAAGACCGTGGCCATCGCCATCTACGACCGCGTTCAGGCCTTTGACGACGAGGCTGCCGGCGCCATGTCCCTGGTCCTGCTGATCGCGTCGTTCATCGCAATCGGTCTGGTCTACGGACTGGCCGGGCGCGCGAGGGGGGTCGGTGTCCGCTGATAGAGAATACGGCCTGTCCATCGAGCTGAAGGCCCAGCGCCCGATTCCGCTGGCGGTGGACTTCCACGTGAAGCCCGGCGAACTGCTGGCTCTGGTAGGCCCATCCGGCAGCGGCAAAACCACTATCCTTCGCACCATTGCCGGCTTGCAGCGGCGCGTCGTTGGCCGCATCAGCTGCGCGGGTCGGGTATGGCTCGACACAGCGCGGGGGCTAAGGCTATCGCCCCAGGCGCGACGGGTCGGCATGGTCTTCCAGGACTACGCGCTGTTTCCGCATTGCAATGCGCTTGAGAACCTCATGCTGGCGATGGATCGCGGCAGCCCTTCGGAGCGAGCCACCATGGCGCGTGCGCTGCTGGCACGCGTGCGATTGGAGGGACTTGAAAGACGACTGCCTGGCGAACTCTCCGGTGGCCAGCAACAACGGGTGGCCGTGGCACGGGCCTTGGCCAGGGAGCCCGACATCCTTCTGCTGGACGAACCCTTTTCCGCCGTGGACATGATGACGCGGCAACGGCTGCAGCGAGAGCTTGCCGCCCTGCGGCGCGATATCCGCATCCCCATCCTCTTCGTGACCCATGACCTCACCGAAGCCACCGCCCTGGCGGACCGCATCTGCGTGCTGCACGAGGGCCATGCCCTGCAGACGGACGAGCCCGAGGCACTGTTCCGACGCCCAGCCTCTCCCCAGGTAGCGCGGCTACTGGGCAGGCCGAACGTGTTCCAGGGGATGATTGTCAATAACGGACAGGGAGAGCGCCTGCGCTGGGGCTCCCTGGAGCTGGAAATCCGCGACACCACGGGGCTGCCGCCCGGTACACCGGTGCACTGGTACGTGCCGGATTCGGATATCGTCCTGCACCGCCGCGAGCGCCCGTCCCGTGGTGAGCGCGAGAATCCCGTCAATGGCGTGATTGAGGAGTGCCTGACGCTTGGGGCGCAGACTTACGTGACCCTGCACTGCAGCGAGACGGCGGACAGCCTGCAGATCAACGTCTCCACCCACGCGGCGGCGCGCAATGGCCTCACCCCCGGGGCCGAGGCTAGCGTCTCGCTCTTGAGTGACGGCATTCACGTCATGGTGCCCGAAACGGTGCAGGAACCACGGTGAACACAACGGCCGAAGCGAGCATGTGCCCACTCTGCGACACAACAAGCGGTGTACCCTATGCCAGTTGGCGGGAGCGCCGTTATCTGCACTGTGAAAACTGTGATCTGGTCTGGCTTGACCCCGCCCAACGCCTGAACCCCGCCGCCGAGCGCACCTACTATGCGACCCACGAGAATGATCCACGAGATCCGGGGTATCGCCGCTTCCTAAGCCGCGCTGCAGAGCCACTACTAGCGCGCCTTGCCCCCGGCTCCCACGGGCTCGACTACGGCTGCGGGCCAGGGCCAGCCCTTGCGTACATGTTGCAGGAGGCCGGACACACGATGGCGCTGTATGATCCCTACTTTGCACCCGCTCAGGCAGCGCTAGAGCGCCAGTACGATTTCGTAACCTGCACCGAAACCGCAGAACACTTCCACAACCCCGGCACGGAATTCCGCGAACTCGACAGCTTGTTGCGGCCAAGGGGGTGGCTAGCGGTAATGACGGGCTTTCGCCCCGAGCAAGAGCGGTTCGCAAACTGGCACTATGTGCGCGACCCGACCCACGTATCCTTCTACAGCGAGAAGAGCCTGGCGTGGCTGGCGGAACTATTTGAATGGGAAATGCAGGTGCCAGCCAAAAATGTCGTGCTGTTTCGCAAGGGCTAGTCGTTGTCCACCAGCCCTTGAGACTGCCAGCTATTCTCGCTCTTTATCGCCACTCCCCTGATGCGCTGCCGGCCCAGGAGGCGCCTTTCGGGGTTTGTGTTCAGCCTGCTTGCCGGGTGCTTGCTTCGAACGGTCCTCTCCTCCTGCTGGCCCCGGAGGCGCTTTTCGGGGAGGGGTATTGCTGTCTCGGGCTGCAGATTGGGGATAATCGTTAACCATGGCGTGCCTCGTGCTGTTAGAGCACCCGGGGGAAACCAAGGGGTGCTTACAGGCGCACAATGATACGGTCAGCGAAGTCTGTCAGTGCGTTGGCGCGCCCAACATTTCCCGGCTATTCGACCCACGCACAAAAACGGCTCCCGATGGGAGCCGCTTTTGTGTATGTGGCGGAGAGGGAGGTCCTATTCGGCGCCGCGCGCCTCACCCTTCGGGCCGCCGCCTGCGGCGACGTTCTCCCTCGCAACGCTCGGTCGTCGAACCCGACTTGTCTATCCCCGGGGGCTCGAATCCCGGCTATTCGACATACACAAAAACGGCTCCCGATGGGAGCCGCTTTTGTGTATGTGGCGGAGAGGGAGGGATTCGAACCCCCGGACCCCGCGAGGGGTCAACGCATTTCGAGTGCGCCCCATTCGACCGCTCTGGCACCTCTCCGCAGGCCGCTTACTTGAGCGAGCGCGTAGTCTACAATAAAAGCCCTTTGCTTTTGAATGACGCCCATGCCGTCACGTGTGCTACGGATACTCATTGCGACGCTTTGTCTGGGGCTGCTTGGCGCTTCGGCCTCCGGGCTTCTGTACAAGCCAACGGCGCTCGAGGGCGTACAGCAATCCGGTGTATTGCGCGTGGTAACCGTTGCCGGCCCCGCGACCTTGAGCCATACCTCGGATGGGCCCACCGGCCTGGAATACGATCTGGCGCGGGCCTTTGCAGACTATCTGGGCGTTGAACTGGACATGCTGGTCGCGAGCAGCAAGGCGGATGTCTATCACGCGCTGGCCACCGGTTCGGCTGACCTCGCGGCGGCGGGGCTGAGCCCATCTGAAGCACGTAATCGGCATTTCCGCTTCACTGAGTCCTATCTGTCGGTGGAGCAGCACGTGATCTATCGCTTCGGACAGCGTCGGCCGGAAACGGTCGCAGATCTGGCGGCCATGGACAGCGCCGATCTACAGATAGCGGCTTATGGTAGCCAGATCGAGCGGCTGCAGCACCTGCGCGGCGATTACCCGGAGCTGTCCTGGAACGAGGTCGCGAGCCCCGGTACCGAAGAGTTACTGTACCGGGTGTGGAATCGCGAGGCGGAACTCACCGTGGTGGACTCCATCGACCTGCAGCTGACCCAGCACTTTTACCCCGAGCTTCGCATTGCCTTCACCCTGGAAGGCGCCCGCGATCTGGTCTGGGCCTTTCGCAACGGCCGCGACGATACGCTGTACCGTGCCTCTGGACACTTTTTCGAGCAGATGCGCAACAGTGGTCGCCTGGCGCAAATCGAGGAGCGCTATCTTGGCCACCTGGGACAGTTCGACTACGTTGGCGCGCGGGTCTTCCTGCGCCACATCACCGAACGCCTCCCGGAATACCGCGAGGTATTCAAAGAGGCCGCTGCCCGCACCGGGGTAGATTGGCGGCTGCTGGCAGCCATCGGTTATCAGGAGTCCCACTGGAATCCCCGCGCTGTCTCCCCGACTGGGGTGCGTGGCATCATGATGCTGACGTTGCCTACGGCCCGGGAAATGGGCATTGAGGATCGACTGGATCCGGTGCAAAGCATTGACGGCGGAGCACGTTATTTCGCCAGCCTGCGACAGCGAATCCCGGAACGCATCGAGGAGCCGGTTCGCACCTGGCTGGCACTCGCCGCCTACAACGTGGGCATGGGCCACCTCGAAGACGCGCGGCGGCTGACGGAGATCCGCGGTGGCGACCCCGACACCTGGAAGGACATCAAGGACTCACTGCCGCTATTGAGTCAGAGGGAATGGTACGAACAGACGCGATTCGGTTATGCCCGCGGCCAGGAGCCGGTCACGTACGTCGCGCAGATCCGCACCTACTACGATCTGCTGACGCGCATTACCGACCCGGAACCAGGCACTACGCTTGTGACCGTGGGACGGCCCTATGAACCGGAGGCCCGCCGCCGCGCCCTGAATCTGGCGGGGTTGTTGCAGTCAACACTGTGAACGGCATCTTCGCCGTCGCGCCATGAAGAAACGCTTCAGCAGTTCCGCACTCTCATCGGCCCGAACTCCGCCGAGCACCTCGATTGTGTGATTGTGCAAGCCGGGTTCTAGCAATTGAAATCGGCTGGTGACCGCGCCGGTCTTCGGCTCCGGGGCTGCATAGACCAACCTTGCGATGCGGGCGTGGATCAAGGCCCCGACGCACATGACGCAAGGTTCCAGGGTGACATACAGGGTTGTGCCGGGGAGACGGTAGTTGCTCAGGCGCCGCGCCGCCTCCCGGATCACGTGGATCTCCGCATGCAGGGTCGGATCATGGGCGCCAAGGGGATGATTCCATCCCGCAGCCAGTTCCTCGCCGTCCTTGACGAGTACCGCACCGACCGGCACCTCGCCTGCCGCTTCGCCCTGTCTTGCAAGGGTCAGCGCGCGATCCATCCAGCGCTGATCCTCCACTGAGGACGGCGCAACATCGTCATCACTACTCATGTGTCGGAAACGCGATCCAGGGTCGCGGCGTGGCGGCGGACGTACTCCTGCAGCCAGCGGACAGCTTGCCGGTCGGACGCCGACCCGACGCTCGGGTCACTGAGATCCAGCTCAGCGAGCCTGGCGACCCGCTTTAGCGCCTCGCTGGGTGGCTGCGCCACCCGGACACCGCTGCTCAATTCCCAGACATGGGGCTGATAGCCGCTGCTCAGATCATCGCTCGGCCGACCCGCGGCGATGTCATCCAGCGTGTCCCAGTAGTCCATCAACAGGTGATCGACCTGCTCCAGTGCTGCCAGGTTGCCTAGCCTCTCGGCTTCCAGCTCCGTGGCGGAACGCCCATGCCGCCGGTACCGGCGTTGCGCGATTTCCAGTACCTGTTCGATGGTCGCAGCGGCGGAGTGAAGATCCATGGCTTGCTCCGAGGGCGCCCCCTACTCCCACTCGATGGTGGCCGGTGGCTTACCGGAAATATCGTAAACCACCCGGGAAATGCCATGAATCTCGTTGATGATGCGCCGGGACACCAGATCAAGGAACTCATAGGGCAGATGCGCCCAGCGGGCGGTCATGAAGTCGACGGTTTCGACGGCACGAAGCGCGATCACGTACTCGTAGCGTCGGCCATCACCGGTGACACCCACGGACTTCACCGGCAGGAAAACGGCAAACGCCTGGCTGACCTTGTCATACCAGTCATGGCGGCGCAGTTCATCGATAAAGATGGCGTCGGCACGGCGCAGCAGATCTGCATACTCCTTCCTGACCTCGCCGAGTATGCGCACACCAAGACCCGGCCCCGGGAAGGGATGGCGCTGAATCATGTCGGAGGGCAGGCCAAGCTCAAGACCGATGCGCCGCACTTCGTCCTTGAACAGTTCTCGCAGCGGCTCTACCAGCTTGAGCTTCATGTGCTCCGGCAACCCACCCACATTGTGGTGGGACTTGATCACATGGGCCTTGCCGGTGGCCGCACCTGCGGATTCGATGACATCGGGATAGATTGTGCCCTGGGCCAGCCAGTCCACATCCTGCAACTTTGCCGCCTGTTCATCGAACACGTCGATGAACAGGTTTCCAATGATCTTGCGCTTACGCTCGGGATCGGTCTCACCCTCCAGCGCGGCGAGGAATCGCGCCTCGGCATCAACGCGGATGACGTTCACACCCATGTGACGGGCGAAGGTCGCCATCACCTGGTCGCCTTCATCCTGGCGCAGCAAGCCGTTGTCCACGAACACGCAGGTGAGCTGATCACCGATAGCCCGGTGCAGCAACGCCGCCACCACCGAGGAATCGACCCCGCCGGAGAGCCCCAGCAATACCTTGCCGTTACCCACCTGTTCCCTCACCCGCGCGATGCTGTCCTCGATGATATTCCCGGACGTCCACTCACCGGCGCAGCCGCAGATGTCGTGCACGAACCGGGACAGGACTCGCGCACCCTGGGTGGTGTGGGTGACCTCCGGGTGAAACTGCACGCCGTACCAGCCGCGCTCATCATCACCAATACCGGCAATGGGTGCGGACTCGGAACTGGCGATGATCTTGAACCCGTCCGGCAGCACGCTGACCCGATCCCCATGGCTCATCCACACATCGAGCATGCCGTAGCCTTCCGGCGTGGTGTGATCCTCGATGTCACGCAGCAGCCGCGAGTGCCCCCGAGCACGGATGCTGGCGTACCCGAACTCCTTCTCGTCAGAGGCTTCGACGCTGCCGCCAAGCTGCGACGCCATCGCCTGCATGCCGTAACAGATGCCCAGCAGCGGCACGCCAAGCTCGAAAACGGCGGCGGGAATACGTGGCGTCTCGGAAAAGGTCACCGACTCCGGGCCACCGGACAGAATCAGCCCGGTGGGCGCAAAGTCGACAATGGCCTGATCCGCCACATCGCAGGCATAAATCTCGCAGTAGACCCCCGCCTCGCGCACGCGCCGGGCGATCAACTGCGTGTACTGCGACCCAAAGTCGAGAATGAGGATGCGGTCTGCATGAATATCGACGGCCATGGAACTCCTGCTGGATCGTATCTATAACGGCGGCACCGGGGCGCCCTGCGATTCAGTCGCTGCGATAGTTGGGCGCTTCCTTGGTGATCGAGACGTCGTGCACATGGCTTTCCCGCACGCCGGCTCCGGTAATGCGCACGAATTCCGGCCGGGTGCGCATTTCCTCCATGCTCGCGCAACCGACGTAGCCCATGCTGGCGCGCAAGCCACCCATTAACTGATGGACGATGGCCACCATGCTGCCCTTGTAGGGCACACGCCCTTCGATGCCCTCCGGCACCAGCTTTTCCACTTCTTCGACCGTGTCCTGGAAGTAGCGGTCGCTGGAGCCCTGCTGCATGGCACCCATGGAACCCATGCCGCGATAGGACTTGTAGCTGCGGCCCTGGAACAGCTCCACCTCACCTGGCGCCTCTTCGGTACCGGCCAGCATGCCACCCACCATGGCCACATGCGCGCCGGCGGCAAGCGCCTTTGCCAGATCACCCGAATAACGAATGCCGCCATCGGCGATCAGTGGTACATCGGTGCCTTTCAGGGCGGCCGCCACATTGGCAACGGCAGTGATCTGCGGAACACCGACACCCGCGACGACGCGGGTTGTACAGATGGAACCGGGCCCAATTCCCACCTTGACCGCATCGGCACCGGCCTCGACCAATGCCAGTGCTGCGTCTCCGGTGGCGATGTTGCCGCCGATCACCTGCACCTCGGGATAGTGCTGCTTGATCCAGCGCACCCGGTCCATCACACCCTTGGTGTGGCCATGAGCGGTGTCCACCACCACCATGTCCACCCCGGCCCTGGCCAGGGCATCAACCCGCTCTTCGGTGTCTCCACCAGTGCCAACCGCCGCGCCGACACGCAGGCGCCCCTGCTCGTCCTTGCAGGCATTGGGGAAATCCTTGGCTTTCTGGATATCCTTGACAGTGATCAACCCACGCAGCCGGAAGTCATCGTCCACCACCAACACCTTCTCGATCCGGTGGCGATGCATCAGATCGAGGACTTCCCCGCGGCTCGCGCCTTCCTTAACAGTCACCAGGCGATCGCGCCCGGTCATGATCTCGCGCACCGGCGCATCATGGCGCGTCTCGAACCGCAGATCCCGACTGGTAACGATACCCGCCAGTCGCTCGCCATCCGTCACCGGAACCCCGGAGATGCTGTGCGCGCGCGTCAGGGCGAGCACATCGCCGATGGTGGTATCCGGGGTGACCGAGATGGGCTCCTTGATCACTCCACTTTCAAATTTCTTGACCCGACGGACGTGCTCCGCCTGCTCGGCGACACCGATATTCTTGTGCACCACGCCAATGCCGCCCTGCTCGGCCAGGGCGATGGCAAGCCGCGCTTCGGTGACCGTGTCCATGGCTGCCGACAGCAATGGAATGTTGATCGTGATCTCACGTGTGACCATGGACTGGAGCTGCACCTCGCGGGGCAGCACGGCGGAATAGGCGGGCAACAGCAGCACGTCGTCGAAGGTCAGTGCTTCCTGAGCAATTCGAATCATCGAGACACCTTGCATCCGGGGAGTGGGTAGGCCGGTAGCCCAAGTAGCGATCGACTTATGCCCGGTCAAGCGGTCTGGGTGACCTGCCCCGGGCGTCTTGCGGCAGTGCGGCACCGCTCCTTGAGTAAGCCGACTAGTATAAGAACTCTTGCCCCTCGCCGTAAACGACCAATGGCCTACGCGCCATAATGGCAAGGCTCGGGCCATCGCAGGTATCATGCCGCGATGGCCGAAAATACCTTGCAACATCAACCCCCCGACCGCGCTGTGCTCACGGTGTCCCAGTTGAACCGGGAGGTCCGCGATCTGCTTGAACAGGGGCTGCCGCTCCTCTGGGTGGAAGGAGAAATCTCAAACCTGGCCCAACCAGCATCCGGTCACCTCTATTTCACCCTCAAGGACAGTCGCGCCCAGATCCGCTGCGCCATGTTCAAGGGCCGCAACCGGCTGCTGCGGTTTCGGCCCTCCAATGGCGCGCAAGTCCTTGCCCGGGGCCGGATCAGCCTGTTCGAGCCCCGTGGCGACTATCAGCTGATCATCGACAGCCTGGAAGAGGCCGGCGACGGCGCGCTGCGCCGACAGTTCGAGGAACTGAAGACCCGCCTGGAACGTGAGGGCCTGTTCGATCCGGTGCGCAAGCAGGCTCTTCCACCGTTCCCGAAGCGCATAGGGGTGGTCACCTCCCCCAGCGGTGCCGCCATTCGCGATGTGTTGCATGCGCTGGGCCGGCGCTTCCCCGGTATTGACGTACTGATCTACCCGGTCCCTGTGCAGGGCAGCGGCGCAGCGCAAGCCATTGCCGACATGCTGAAGCTCGCCGACAACAGGCAGGAAGTCGACGCCCTGCTCCTGACCCGGGGCGGTGGTTCTCTGGAGGATCTTTGGGCATTCAATGAGGAAATCGTGGCCCGCGCCATTGCCGCCTGCTCACTGCCGGTGGTGAGCGCCGTGGGGCACGAGATCGATTTCAGCATCAGCGACTTCGTGGCAGATCACCGCGCCGCAACACCATCAGCCGCCGCCGAACTGCTGAGCCCGGATGGCGCCGCCCTACTTGATCGGATCGGCAGCCTCTCCAGCCGGCTTGCACAGCGAATCCACCTGAAGCTGAGCAGGCAAGCCGAACGTCTGTCGACACTGGAGCGGCGCCTTGCACGGGAGCACCCGGCGCGTCGCCTGCGGGACAACAGCCAACGGCTGGATGAACTGCAACTCAGGCTGGCAGCGGCCATGAACCGTTTGTCGCGCCGCGATGCCCAGCGCCTGCATGCGGCTCAGCAGCGGTTGACCGCCCAGCACCCACGGAAACGATTGCAGCAATACCGGGAGCAGATCCAGCAGCTTGGTCAGCGGTTGCGAAACAGCTGGCGCAATGGCCATGACCCAAGAGTGCGTCACCTTGGCGGGCTTGCCCGCGAGTTGGAGGCGGTGAGCCCCCTGGCGACAGTGGCCCGGGGTTACGCCATTGTCCGCGATCAGCAGGGCCGCGTCGTCCGGGAGGCGGGAGCCGCCACCCCGGGCGACAGGATCGTTGCAACCCTCGGCAAGGGCGCCCTGCACTGCCGCGTCGAGGACGTTGAACCAGTCGTCAATGTAGCGCCGGAGACACCCCTGCTACCGAAATAACGAGTTGGACATCCCCGCAGCGCATCAGGCACTTTTCAAGCTCCCGCACTACGTGTATATAGCGCGTATCCGGCCGAGAACGGTCTTCCGTCGCGGCGCGGAAGTGGCGGTTCGGAGCCGCTGTCCTTGGGCGCTCGAGGGTGTAGAGATGGCTCGTCGCGTGCGTGATGAATCCGACCTGATCGGAGCGGAAGGTGACGGGGATTTCGAGGATCGGTGGGATCAGACAGACAACCACCGCTCGCATCGAAGTCTAAATGGCCGCAGAGCCGATGCGGTATCGCATCGGCGACGGATCGAGGACTTGCAGGAGCAGCGCATGCTGCGCAGCCTGCTCAGCGATCTGGATAGCGACTACCCGGAACTCTGACGTTTGTGCGGGTGAATCGCCCTGCTGGTCGACTCACCCGTAGATCGTCACGCAAACCGGTCCCGATCATGAGCTTCGTTGAAGTCGATCCGCGGCATCCGGGAGACGATGCGCGTCGGGTTGATGAATTCATGACTGCGGTAATAGTGATTGCGAATATGGTCCATATTCGTGGTATCACCGAAACCGGGGCGCTGGTAGAGATCCTTCACATAATTCCAAAGGTTGGGGTAGTCGGCGATACGACGTTCCGAGCACTTGAAGTGCACTGAGTAGACCGCGTCGAAGCGCACAAGGGTGGTGAAAAGGCAGATATCCGCCTCTGTCACCCTGTTTCCAGCCACAAAGCGCTGCCCGCCAAGCACTTCATCCCAATGGTCAAGCGCTGCATAGAGCGCATCACCGGCCTCGTCGTAGGCCTCCTGGGACTGGGCAAACCCGCATTTGTACACCCCGTTGTTGATGGGCTCGTAGATTGCGTCGATGACACGCTCTACTTCGTCCATCAGATCTTCCGGTGCATAATCCGTGGTGTCCTGCGCCACGCTGTTCCATTCATGGTCAAACATGCGCAGGATTTCACGGGACTCGTTGTTGACGATGGTGTTCTCGCGACGATCCCACAGCACCGGGACGGTGACCCGGCCAGTGAATTCGGGATCGGCGGCCGTATAGACGTCGCGCATGTAGCGAGCATTGTGCACCGGATCCGGCGTGCTGCCAGGCCAGTCCTTGAACTCCCAACCCTCTTCCAGCATAAGCGGATGCACGACTGAGACGGGAATCGCCGTATCCAGACCCTTCAGGCGGCGCATGATCAGCGTGCGATGTGCCCACGGGCAGGCGTGGGACACGTACAGATGGTATCGACCGCCTTCCGGACGAAAGCGCTCGCCTTCGACGTCACGCACCCAGTTACGAAACTTCGACTGCTGCCGGACAAAGCGCCCTTTGTCGTCCGGCTCGTAGCCCTGCTGGTACCAGACACCTTCGATGAGTCGACCGCCCATGGGACCTCCAGTCAATGCGGAGCAAGCATTCAATGTGGACGATATTAGTCCATTATCGGACTATTTGTCCAATCAAGCTCTACACCATCTCTCTCGCCAGTTCAGCGACCGCCCTGTCGGCGCTCTTCCTCGAGGTCACTGAGTTGGAGGTTCAGGGCCGTAACCGACATCTGGATCTCCCGTACGGACAGACCAAGCGACACCATCAGCAAAATCAGACTCAGGCCAAAAATAAGTTTTCCCAGAAGAATGAAGCCGGCAAACAGCAGGAACATGCAGAAAACGCAGAGAAACAGACTGGCCACACCCGCTGTCTGCATGGAGCGAATCAGGATGACCCGGCGGCGGAGGTTATCGATCTGTCCCATCAGCAACCGATCGTGGGTGTCGCGGTATTTCGACTGCAGGTCGCGAATCAAGGCGGCCAAGGCGAGGAAGCGGTTGGTATAGGCGAGCAGTAACAGAGAGACTGCGGGAAAGAGTAGTGCTGGCGTAGAGAGGGTCAGTTCCATTGCCCTATTATGCAACCGCCGTGGGCCAATGCCCACGGCGGCTTTTCACACGCTGCGGTTATGCTTACTGCGGCTGTTGCTGCTGGAACTGCTGTTCCATCTGCGACCGCAGTTCGTCAAAGCGGGCAAGCAACTCGTCCGTGTCCGGATCCTCGGCCCGCATGGCATCCATCAGGTTATCTTCGAAGCTCTGCTGGGCAGCAATGACCTGCTCATCCTGCAGGGCCATCTGCTGTCCCTGCTGGAGGTCCATCTGGATCTCCTGAGCTTCTTCCATCATGGCCTGACGCTGATCGTCGCTAGTTCCCTCGGCTTCGAATTCCGCCTGGATCTGCTCCAATCGCGCGATGGCTCCATCCGGATCGAACCCTGCATCTTCCATGGTGCTGCGAACCATGCTCTCGAGTTCTTCAGCCTGATCCTGCAGCTCCGGATTGTTCTCAACGGCCTGCTGCTGGATCTGGATCAACCGCTGCTGCAGTTGCTGGATCTCTTCCTGTCCCTGCTGCTGGGCCATTGCGGACCCGGTGAAGGCAAACGCCAGCATGGCGATTCCTGCCACTATGAAATTACGTGCACAGACTAGACGCATCATGACGCGTTCTATCTCCTGTCGATGGCTCTCAATGTAGCCAGTGAATTGTCGACTTAGCCGCTCACCATACCAGTGTCGGCCGGAGCCCTGTCAAGCAAGTGTCGGTTTTATAGTCGCTTTTCAACGACTTCAACCGGCCAGGCCTGTTTATTGTTGTGGTGCTCCGACCGCCGCCAACAGGGAAACGTTCCCCCAGCCTCCCTATTCATGCTTACGGCACCCCGGTAGACTTATGCGCCTTTTTGAAAACCGCAACGGTGGTCCGGGCACACTGACCCACGGCCGCTCAAGGAACGTCACCATGAAAGCGCTGTCGCTGCATCAGCTTTCCAAGACGTACAAGTCCGGGGTGGTTGCCCTGCGCGAAATCACCCTCGATGTTGAGCAGGGGGAGTTTTTCGGTCTGCTCGGCCCCAACGGCGCGGGAAAATCGACGCTAATCGGTATCGTAAGCTCGCTGGTCACGCCAAGCGGTGGCCGAATCGAGGTCATGGGACACGATCTCATGGCGAAACCATGGGAGGCGAAAAGCCAACTCGGCCTGGTTCCCCAGGAGTTCAATTTCAACAACTTCGAAACCGTGGAGCAGATCGTACTGAATCAGGCGGGCTACTACGGCATGCCCCGAAAGGAGGCACGTTCACGCCTCGAGCGTTTCCTGCGGGAACTCGATCTGTGGGAAAAACGCCACGCGGTCTCGCGAACCCTGTCCGGTGGCATGAAGCGGCGCCTGATGATCGCCCGGGCGCTGATACACGGCCCGAAGCTGCTGATCCTGGACGAGCCCACCGCCGGAGTGGATATCGAGGTCCGCCGCTCGATGTGGCAATTTCTGCGCCGCATCAACCGCGATGAGGGCGTGACCATCATTTTGACCACGCACTACCTGGAAGAGGCGGAGAGCCTCTGTCGCCGGATCGCCATCATCGACGAGGGGCGGCTTATCGAGGATACGGACACCCAGTCCCTGCTTGAAAGGCTGAGCACCCAGGCCTTCATCCTCGACACAAGTACCGCCATGGGCGAACCCCCAGCACTGACCGACTACGCAGTAACTTTGCTGGCACCGAAACAACTGGAAGTGGAGGTGAGTCGCGGCCAGAGCCTTAGTCACCTGTTCACCGAACTTTCAGCGCAAGGGGTCGAAGTGACGGGTATGAAGAACAAGTCCAACCGGCTGGAAGAGCTCTTTCTGCGCATGCTTCAGCAGAACCACGCGGCCCAGGCGTCCTGATATCGAATCGGAGACCACCATGTACTGGCAACGCTCGCTCACCGCTCTGCTAACCATCGCCTCAAAGGAGACCCATCGCTATCTGCGGATCTGGGTGCAGACTCTTGTTCCTCCCGCCATCACCATGGCCCTGTACTTTGTGATCTTCGGCAATCTAATCGGGCCGCGAATCGGATCGATGGACGGCTACACCTACATCGATTTTATTGTGCCCGGCATCATCATGATGGCGGTGATCACGAATTCATATGCCAATGTCGTCTCTTCTTTTTTCGGAGCAAAGTTCCAACGACATGTGGAAGAGATCATGGTCTCGCCCACACCGAATGCGGTAATTCTCCTGGGCTATGTCGCCGGCGGTGTCGGACGCGGCCTATTGATTGGCCTCATCGTGACCATCGTTTCACTTTTGTTCACGCGCATGCCCATTCACAGCATCACCATTACTATCTCGGTGATTTTCCTGACAGCAGTGCTGTTCTCGCTCGGGGGCTTTATCAACGGCGTATTCGCGCGAAAGTTCGATGATATCTCGATTGTACCGACCTTCGTGCTGACACCCCTCACCTACCTGGGCGGTGTCTTTTACTCAGTGACGCTGCTACCTGACTTCTGGCGACACGTTTCCATGATGAATCCGATACTTTATATGGTGAATGCCTTCCGTTACGGCATTCTGGGCACGTCGGATATCAACATCTGGTTCGCCTACGCAATCATTATTGCATTCATTGTTGCGTTGGCAGGTTTCAGCCTCTGGCTGCTGGAGCGTGGAGTGGGATTACGGTCTTAGGCGAGAATGAGGCCCTGCGCGATAGTTCGCGCAGGGCGACGCGGGAAATGGCGGATCAATCGACCTTGAGCGCGTCCAGGGAACGACCTTTTTGTTCCCACTCCTTGATCCAGGAAGGCTTGCGACCGCGACCACTCCACCCTTTTGACGGGTCGTCGGGATGGCGGAATTTGACCTGAGCCGGTTTCTTTGCTGTCTTGACGCCCGCGGCACCAGCAACAAGGTCCTGAACCGTGATGCCGAATCGCTCTGCTATGTTCTTTAGCTCTTTCTGAGCTTCCTTGACATCTTCCTTGCGCCGACGATTGAGCTCCTTGTCGATATCTTTTTTCAATTGCTTGAGTTGCTGTGGGTTGTACTTTGAAAGATCCATTACTTCTCCTCGAGAACCCGACAAACTGCGATCGACAAGGCAGCATGGGAGACTGCCTGTAGCCGACCGATACCATTAAGCAGCGCCATTATTGCGCATTTTTTTATGGATTAGAATTTTTTTTGATATCTCCCAATAAAAAGGCGGAATCACCATGGCAATTGGAAGACAACCCAATTCAAACCTCAAAACATGACAGGCATTGGGCAGCACTTCCGTTCGGAGTATAGTTGCGCCTCGGCGCGGCCCGTATACACGGTTGGCGACGCGGCGTTTGATATCGGCCCAAAACCGGAGTTGACATGCAAGATCAGGTTTCAGCCACCCCCGGCGTACTCACCGTCGAGCTCGATTTCCAGCGAAGCGCAAGCAACGCCCCGCCCCCAGGACCTCTGACCCGGGAACAGGCGGACGCACTGGGCTGGGCGATCGCCGAGGATCTCACACGCATGGTCGGCAAACTGGAATCCCATGGGCTGGTGATTTTGGGCGGTCTCTATGACATGACAGAATTACTTCGCCCCGGGCTGCCCTTGGTTGACGTGCTCATGGATCTTTATCTGAGGAGCCTTCCGGATAGCCGCTTTCAGCCACAGTTCATGACCATCGGTACGCAGGGTGACAGCTTCCCGATACCCTCTATTGCTCCAGCCTGTGAACCGGGAAGCGGTCCTTTGTTTGCAGTGCCATTCCTGTTTGTTGGCAAACGTGCAGATATTGACGAGTTGAGCGGAAAGCTCGAGAAAACGCTGCTGGAGAAGGGAAAGGCATCCATGCGGACCGGCGAACTCATCACCGAGCACTTCGGCGTCCGTCCGGTGAACCTGAGCTATGCCACCTTCAATGACCTGTGCGCCCTGCTGCGTATCCAACTGGAACATAACGGCTTTGCCGAACTCTGGGAACTGCTGGAAGCAGCACTATTTCCGTCGGAGACGGTGCGGCGGGTCAGTCTGCCGGAAGGCAATCTGTTTCTACTTCGGGAGGCGTCCTGCTTTACGCGATTCCAGCCTTTCGGGCAGTGGGCGGCTCAGTACTCGGGTGACGCTTCACTGGAAGAGGCCTGGGGCCATTGGCACCGCAGGCAAAGGCAGTTCACTGCGGGGCTATTGGCGCACGGTATCGAGGTTCGTGTGACATCGGGCAATGAGGTAGGAGGGCTGGCCGAACAACCCGTCGCCGAGGCTTGGGGCCTCGCAGCGATGTCGGCAGCCCCGGGCGATACGCTGAACCTGCGCGACGTCATCATCGATGAGGGAAATCGCGCCACCGCCACGCGGATCAGTCTGACGGAGCACAGCCTGCCCGGCCTGGGACCCGTGGCCTACACCGCCGTATTCGAGGGCCCGCGCGGCGAGACCCTCGCCATGATCAACGATTATCCCCTACTGCCCCAGGCTGTTCAGGAAATTCCCGATAACTGGCGTGCCGAGGCGAGGGAACTGGGTGTGGAGTTGACCATGCACCGACCCGAAAGCCTCTGCTATCGGACGGATCCGCCGGCGTTGATTCCCGCCACCGAAGTCGATTCAGCCGCGCGGCACTGACATCCGGGCACTGGCTACGGGTTCAGATAGAAATGGGACCAGCGATCACTGTCGTCCATCTCGTATCGATCCCGCACGTGCAGGCGGCCCTCCCGTGAAGTCCAGAACTCGATCATGCGGGGACGGACCCGGAATCCGCCCCAGTGGGGCGGCCGGGGGACCTTCTGCCCCTCGAAGCGCACCTCCACGTCCTTGACCTGCGCCTCCAACTGCTCCGGTCCATCGAGCGGTTGCGACTGCCGGGACGCCCAGGCACCGATCTGACTCAGCCGTGGACGACTGGCAAAGTAGGCATCGGACTCCTCGTCGCTGACAGGCTCCACAGAGCCTTCCACCAGTACCTGCCGACCCAATGGTGCCCAGTGGAAGCACAAGGCCGCATGCGCGTTTGCAAGCATTTGCTCGCCCTTTCGACTCTGCTTGTTGGTATAGAAGACGAAGCCCTGCTCATCCATGGCCTTGAGCAGCACCGTACGCGCTGATGGCCGGCCGTCAGCCCGCGCCGTGGCCAGTGTCATGGCGTTGTGCTCCGGCACTGCGTCGGCCCTGGCCAGATCAAAAACCTCACGAAAACGACGTACAGCCTCATCCGGCAGGATCATGGTTGGTCCTCGTCAAAATCTGTGTTCTTTCAGGAAGAAACCGCGTCCCGGGATGCCCCGTTGGCCGGCTCGACGTGCAGTCGCAGCCCCTCGACCTGGTTGATCCGCAGGCGATCCCCACGGCGCACCGGAACCGGACATTCCGCATTCCAGACTTCACCCTGGAAGCGAACCTTGCCGCCGCCATCCACAAAGTCGGTGACCGCCAGCACGGTTTCATCAACCATGGCCTCGGCACCAGAGGCGATTCGCCGTCGCCAGGATTTGACGGCCATGGAACTGATGCCAAGGAAAATCACCAGGCTCAGGGCGGAGACGGCCAGAACCACTTCGAGGGAAATCTGGTAGGCCTCAACCCCGGTGTCAATCAACAGCAGCGAGCCAAGTGCAAAGGCTATTAAACCACCGATACCGAGTATGCCGAAACTGGGGGCAAACGCCTCCGCCACCATGAACGCTACGCCCAATATCATCAGCGCCATGCCTGCATAATTGATGGGCAGGGCCTGGAAAGCGAATAAGGCCACCAGAATGCAGATGCTGCCTAGCACACCTGGCACGATGCCACCGGGGTTCATCAGTTCGAAGATGATGCCGTACACGCCCACCAGCATCAGGATGTAGGCGACATTGGGGTTGGTGATGATCGAGAGCAACTCGGTCCGCCAGTCCGGATCAATGTATTCCAGGGTCATGCCTTCAGTGGAGATGGTGGTCTCACCGGTGGAGACCCGGACGGTCCGCCCATCGATAGCCTCAAGCAAGTCTTCGATGTTATCCGCCATCAGGTCGATGACGTTTTTCTCCAACGCTTCCCGGGCTCCGAGGCTGGAAGCGTCACGAACGGACCGCTCTGCCCAATCTGCATTGCGGCCGCGTGTCTCAGCGAGTTCGCGAATGTAGGCGACGGCATCATTGACCATCTTGCGCTCCATCGCCGTGGCACCCTCCCGCTCTCGGGAAGAGCGATCTCCGCCCTCACCCGACGATTCCTCGGCCTCCTCGCCATTCTCCTCGACCGCGGCGTCGTCACCGTTGCCGTTGCCGTCGTCGTCATCGCTGTCGTCTGTTCCCGGTGGCTGCGGGCCGCCCACCTGGACCGGCGTTGCCGCGCCCAGATTGGTTCCGGGTGCCATGGCTGCAACATGGGAGGCATACATGATGTAAGTGCCCGCGCTGGCGGCACGCGCGCCGCCCGGCGAAACATAGCTCACCACAGGGATCGGGCTATTCATGATCTGCCGGATGATGTCCCGCATGGCGGTATCGAGGCCGCCGGGCGTATCCATCTGAATGATAATGAGCCCGGCGCCGTCGGACCGTGCCCGCTCAAAGCCCCGAATCAGGTAATCGCTGGTGGCTGGCCCGATCGCACCCTCGACCTTCAGCACGTAGGCACGGCTCTGGGACTCTTCCGCCTGACTGCCGGTTACCAGAAATGCCGCGAACAACAGCAGCATGATGACAAGATGACGTCGCATGATAATGACCTTCTTGCGCCTGCAGAGATTCGACTGCGCGGAACTGCCGGCGTTCCACCAGTGAACATGTTCGTCAATCAGAGTCTAAACGCTGCAGGCGATGGCTGTAGTCCAGACCCGTGGGCCGAAGGTCGGGACTACAGCCGGGCGGGATCAGGTCAGGGCACTGACAATGCGCTCTCGCACGGCGGCAAGCTCGCCGACACCATTGACCGTGACATAACTCGGCGCCAGTTCGGCGCCACCCTCCGCGAGTTTGCGGTAGTAATCAACCAGGGGCTTGGTTTGTTCATGATAGACTTCAAGGCGCTTGCGAACGGTCTCCTCGCGGTCGTCATCACGTTGAACCAGCGACTCGCCCGTCTCGTCGTCCTTGCCTTCGACCCGCGGCGGATTGTGCTCGATATGGTAGACGCGACCGGAACCCGGATGCACGCGCCGACCCGCCATGCGGCTGACGATTTCCTCATCCGCAACCTGAAGCTCAAGCACGTAGTCGAGGGCGATCTGCTCATTGCGCAGGGCATCTGCCTGGGCGATGGTCCGCGGGAATCCGTCGAAAAGGAAGCCGTTGGCGCAGTCGTCTTCGGCAATGCGTTCCTTGACGAGGCCAATAATGATCTCGTCGGACACAAGCCCACCGGACTTCATAACCTTGTCCGCAGCCTTGCCCAATTCCGTCCCGGCCTTCACGGCGGCGCGCAGCATGTCCCCTGTGGAAATCTGGGGAATTCCATACCGCTCACAAATGAACGCTGCCTGGGTGCCTTTGCCCGCGCCGGGCGGCCCCAATAGAATGATACGCATGCGATATCTACCTCCTCAAAAATGCAAAGTCGAAAAATTCTGTCTGCCGACGACCAATGCGGCTGGCGGGAACCACAAAACGCCAATCTCGGAAGGTGGCCACGGCGTATCAGCGCGTCGTCGCAGCTACCGTGGATTTTTGCCGATCACATTGATCACCCTGATATTTTTGGCGGTGAGCGTATCACCTGCCCTCGCCGACTGCAATGAAGAGGAACCACGGCCGGGAGCCCGCTGGCATGGCTGTGATCTGCGTGATCGAGACCTGACTGGCGCGGACCTCAGCCGCGGACTGCTGTCCCGCACGACGGCCGATGGCGCGTCTTTCCGCGACGCGAATCTCGACAACGCGGTATTCAGCAGGGCAAGTCTCGACGGCGCGGATTTCAGTAATGCCCGGATGCGACGCACGGACATGGGTAGCAGCAGTGCCGTGGATGCCATATTCGACGGAACGGAACTCCAGGGGGCGCGATTGACGTCGGCGAACGTGGATCGGGCAAGTTTTGTCGGTAGCGATGCCCGCGGACTCAGGCTGAACGGGGCGAGCCTGGTTGATGCGAAGTTCGATCGCGCGCAGCTCCAGGATGCACGGTTGGATCGTGCCGACCTGTCCGGGGCATCACTGCTGGACGCAAATCTGTCGGGCGCCACGCTCGGCCGGGCAACACTCAGGGGTGCAGACCTCCGCGGCGCCGATCTCAGTGGCGCTGACTTCACCAGTGCCGACCTGGAAGACGCGCGCCTTGAGGGTGCCAACCTGCGGGGTGCCAACCTGAGCAACGCCAACCTGACAGGCGCCAATCTCACGGAGGCCGACTTGACCCAGGCGCGCCTTGCCGGCGCGAACCTCACGGCGACCGTTTACGACGACGCGATACTCGACCGGACCGTGTGGATTGACCGTCGCACCTGCCGTCGGGGTTCAGTGGGGACCTGCGAATAACCGGGTGCTCAAGCGGCACCGAAACGGAACAGCCTTCGCCCCGTTTCCCGGCCTTCGGGGTCGAAGCCGCGCTCTTCCACAGTGATCCGACCATTTCGACGTTGGATCATCGCACTGCTTGAACGCGTACCGTAGGCCTGGCTGACAATGAAGGCGGAGGAAAGCAGCCGTTCCCACTCGAGGCTGACACCGGTGTCCGGCAGGCTTCCATCCGGCGGGCGCCGGGGGTCGCGCAACAAGCCGAAGCAACCACTGGACGAAAGCGTGTCTGTCTCCAGGGCTTCGGCCAGCGCTTCCTTTAGTGCCGCGACCTTGGGCCAGGGCGTGTCCAGGACGCCGTTACTGAGGCCATAGACACCTCGGCTCAAGCGGCGGGGCACATCATCAAGACGGTTGGAGTGATACCAGCAGCCCTCACCATCGGACCAGAGCAGGTTGTAGCCGCCGTAGGCACCCCCCTGTTCGATCAGATGCCGATGGAAAGCCTGTGAGTCCATGGACAACGCCTGAGTCACCAGCGCGCCACGAGAACGAGCCGCCGGACCCTGGTCCGGATCACGGTAATTAGTCACGGTGGCGAAACGACCGTCGGGCGCGAACGCCAGCCAACTGCCCCCTGCCTGCAGATCACGGCCTGCCAGTATCCTCGGTGCGCGCCACCAATGCATGGCCCGGGTCGGACGCTGGTGAAACTCGTCACGGTTACCCAGCAGCACCACCGGGAAATCGGGGTGCATGTCGACGGCAAGCCCGACCAGACACATGCGCTTTGCTACCTACCGTTCCTGGGGCCGGAGGCTGACCTTGTGCAGTCGGCCCTCATCGCTGAGTACGATCACGTCATCGTCCACGACGATCGGTGGACGACTGATGGGTTGGTCACGCAACACCCGGCGAGCACGAATCTCTCCGGTGGACGCATCCAGCCACGTCAGGGCGCCACGCTGATCAGCGATGACCACATAGGCGCCATGCACGACCGGGCGGGTCGCACGCAGACCCTCGGTTTCATCCTGACGCCAGATGGCGGCACCGCTACTACGATCCAGTGCCCAGATGCGGCCATTGGACTCGGTCACGTAGACACGTTCGCGATCTGCGGCCAGGCCGGCACTGGATGACAGTTCGCGATTCCAGCTGCTGGAACCCCGTGTCGGGTCCAGGGACACGACCTCACCCTGATACGACACCGCAAAAAGTGCCCCCTGTTGCAAAACCAGATCACCAAGAATATCCCGCATCCGCTCGATATCCGATGCGCCACGGGCAATACCGGCCCGTGCCTCCCACACCAGGGCGCCGTCGCTGCGATTCAGAGCCACGACACGCCCGTTGGGCAGACCTACGTAGACCCGGCCGGAAGTAAGCAACGGCGCGCTGCTGCCGCGCAGGGTCAGGGGTGGCATGGTCCGATCGTATAGCCAGCGCCGCGCCCCCGTGCTGGTTCTCAGTGCAAAAACCCGCCCGTCATTCGCCACCACGACGACCGTGTCACCGTCCACCGCAGGAAGGGCCAGGACCTCGCTGGTGACACCCGACTCCCAGCGCCGCTCGAGGGTTTCGCGATCCACCGCCACCAGACGGCCGTCGCGCGTGCCGACAATGATCAACTCATCGGTCAGAACCGGCCCGGCGGAGACTGGCAGATCGAGGCGATGCCGCCACAGGCGTCGTCCGTTATCGAGGCGATAGGCCGACAGCCTCCCCCGCCGGTCGACGACCACGACTTTGTCTTCTTCGATGGCCGGGACCAGGGCATCGCCGACAGCCGACAGCCCCCTGCCGGTGTTGCGCTGCCACTCTGAGAAGACCGCATACTCCTGCTGATAGTCGGTTAACTGGTCAGCGGGAAACTCGCGGGTGGGTGAGCCGCTGCACGCGGCAAGCAACAATGCCAGTGCGACGATAACAATCGGTGTAGCGCGTCGCACCTATGCGTTCCCCCGCGCGATATCATCGCGCTTGCGTTCGATAAGTCGACGTCGTTCACCGCTGTTGGTGGCAGCCATGGCCGCGTCGTAGGCATCAACCGCCGCCGCCGCATCCCCCAGGCCGCGGTACGCGTCGCCACGCCGCTCGGCGTAGTCGGCACTGAAACTCGCTGTATCGGAGACATCCAGTACGGCCAGCGCATCCTCGAACTCGCCAAGCCCGATGTGCGCCGTTGCCAGCCGCAGCCGCGCAATGTGACGGAAACTGTCGTCCTGCGCGTTCTCAAGTGCCCAGGACAAGGGAACAACCGCCTCGTCCAATGCCCCGGCTTCAGCCAGATGCGTGGCCAGCTGGAATGCAGCCATTGCGGCGTAAGGGGTCCGCGCGTAATCGTCTTTCAACAATTGGGCACGGCGACGCAGGGTATCGACGTCCGCGCCACTCTGCCGTGCATCCAGCAAGTGCATGTAGGCGGAGGATGCCGCTTCCATCTGGCGGTCCTGGTAAGCGCCCCATTGCTGCCAGCCGAACACGCCACCAATCGCGATGACGATGCCGGCGATCAGGGCCTTGCCATTGTCCCGAAACCACTGGGACAGCGCTTCCAACTGCTCGTCATCGGTGCCGGCCACCTTCAACCTCCAAAATGTTCTTTCAATGTCTTGACCAGATCGCCCTGGGCAATGTTTACCTGCTCGGAACCAGACCGCAGAGGCTTGAGTCCGATCGTGTCACTGGCGAGTTCTGTTTCACCGAGGACCAGAGCAAGCTGCGCCCCGCTGCGATCCGCGCGCCGGAACTGGCTCTTGAAACTTCCGCCGCCACAATGCATGAAGACCCCGACACCTGGCAAGGCCGCCCGGAGTCGTTCCGCGAGCACCAGTGCGGCAGATCGCTGCGCCTCGCCCATCACCACCATGTAGACATCCGGTGCCAGGGCGGGCGGCGCATCGGCAGCCTCTTCCACCAGCGCCACGAGTCGTTCCAGGCCAAGGGCGAAACCAATGGCCGGAGTTGCTTTGCCGCCGATCTGCTCCACCAGGGCATCATAGCGACCACCGGCGCAGACTGTCCCCTGGGCGCCGAGCCGGTCAGTGATCCACTCGAAGACGGTACGACCGTAGTAGTCGAGCCCGCGAACCAGGCGGGGATTCACTGTGTATTCCACGTCCGCCGCATCCAGCAGACGTCGGAGGTCATCAAAATGTTCCCGTGAGTTGGCGTCAATGTAATCGTCCAGTCGCGGAGCACCGTCAAGTAGGCGCTGAGTCTCCGGATTCTTGCTATCGAGAATACGCAGCGGATTGCCCTCGAGCCGGCGTTGGCTGTCGTCGTCAAGCTGATCACGCCGGGCCGACAGATACGCCACCAGGGCCTCCCGGTAGTTCGCCCTGGCCTCGGCGGTGCCCAGCGTGTTCAGTTCGAGACGCACGTCCTGCAGACCCAGTTCATGGAGCATGCGCCGCGTCATCAGGATAATCTCGGCGTCGATGTCGGCACCCGTCAGGCCGAACACCTCGGCACCGATCTGGTGAAATTGACGCAATCGCCCTTTTTGCGGTCGCTCGTGCCGGAACATGGCGCCCTGATACCACAACCGGGGCTGCTGGTTGTGCAACAGACCATGCTCGATACAGGCTCGCACACAGCCAGCCGTTCCCTCCGGTCGGAGGCTGAGGCTGTCACCGTTGCGGTCGTCAAAGCTGTACATCTCCTTTTCGACGATATCGGTGACTTCGCCGATGGATCTTGCAAAAAGCTCCGTTTTCTCCAGGACGGGAAGGCGGATTTCACTGTAACCGTAGCGGTCGAGCACGCCGCGCAGCACGCCCTCCACATGACGCCATACGCCGGTTTGCTCCGGTAATACGTCACTGAACCCGCGTACGGACTGGATCACATTCGACAAGACGGTCTCCTACAGAAACATGCTTAATGGGAGAGGGACACTAGCCGGGGCAGCAACTAACTTTCAGCGCGGGACCTGCACTCGGGCAACGCGACCGGGGCGTCTCTGTCCCAGGTCAACGGGCTCACCCCGATACTCCAGTGACACGTTGTCGGCATCGCCGATCACCACGGTAAACGGCGGCAGGCCCTGGACAGTCTGCCGACCTTCCTCCTGAATCAATCCGTACAGCAGGCGCTCGCCGGCATCGTCGTAGACTTCGATCCATGACGAACCCGTAAAGTCGAGCACCAGAGCGTCACCGTTGAGCGCAGGCGAAGCGCCTGTCTCATCGGCAGCAGTCGACGAGTCGGTATCCACAGTGCCGTCGGCCGCCACGTCCGTCTCGCTGTCCATTGTGTCGCCTTCAACGCTGTCCTCTTCCATGGCCATGGACTCGTCCGGTGCGGGCTCCGATGGCTGATCGCCAATTGCGGGGCCGGCGAGCTCATCGGTAAAGGCAGTTTCGGGATCCGGTGCGGGCTCATCCTCGATCCCGGGTTCACCGGCCAGCGGAGGCTCGGCGGGAGGCTCCATGACGGCACTGTCGTCGTTCGGGGATGCAACAGAGGTCTCGTCCTCAAGGGCTTCCCAGGCTGCTTCGGCGTCCGCTTCGGGCATCGCAGCCGGCTCTTCGAGCCCCGGCGACGAATCCCCTTCCGCCGTCGGGGTCTCGGTGTCCGGGACGCTCGCTGCCGGCGGGACCACACGATCGACCAGGTAGACGTTTTCGTAGTACCAGTAGCCCCCACCACCGGCGCCAGCCAGAACAAACAGCGCGACGAAGGCAACGACCAACCCCCGGCTCAGCTCGGGTGATGTCTGGACAGGCCGACGCACCTTGAGAACCGGTGGCTCCACCGAGCCCCGACTGCGCCGCGAGTGGGCCTGCACGACGGCATCGCCGTCAAGTTCCATGAGCCGGGCATAGGAGCGGTAGTAGCCACGGGTAAAGGTCGCCGGCGGCAGATCGGCGGCGTCCTCCTTCTCCAGCGCCTCGACGGTGCGGACATCCAGATGCAGGGCAGCAGCCACATCCGCACAGGACATGCCGCGATCCATTCTTGCGGCTCGCAGCATTTCTCCGGCGCGAGGCCCTTTGTCCTCCAGCGCCGGCTCATGCTCCTGGTTGCCCTTACGATCGACCATCGCGTCGCATCTGGTTGTACATGCGTGTTTCCTCGGAATCCGGGAAGTCCGCGCGCAACCTCAGGCCGTAGCTCGCTGCATCATCACGATTGCCAAGCGCGTTCTCGATGCGCACTGCCAACCAGAGATCGGAGGCTCCCAGGTTGGCCACGTCACGGTAACGTTGCATATAGCCCCGGGCGGAGATGTTGTCACCCGAGTCGTGCCGCAGCTCGGCCATCCGCCGCAAAGCCGGCGGAAATGTCGGCGAATACTCCAGGGCGCGACGAAGGAAATCTTCCGCCTTCTCCGGTTCGCCGGCCTGCAGTGCGCACAGCCCGGCATTGGCTAGCGGAAGCTCGCGTCGTTCATAGAGCGGATCCCGCAGCGCACGAGCGAACTGGTCCTGGGCGGCGTCGTACTCACCGCGATTGCAGAGAAACCGTCCGTAGTTGTTGCGGACCGACGAGTCTTCTCCGTTCAGGCGGACGGCACGGCGAAAGTGCTCGCGCGCCTGGTCGTGCTGGTCCAGCCGCTCATAGAGCACAGCAATAGTGGCGTGGGCGCTGTAGTTGTTACGGTCCTGATCCAGGGCCTTCTTCAGCGACTCCATTGCCTGGGAATTGTTGCCTTGCTGCAGATAAGTCATGCCCAACTCGGTGTTGATCTGCGAGGCTCGCTCACGATCCCCCCCACCGCGTTGCTGTCCCGAACTGGCGCACCCTGCGACGAGTATGGCGACAATCAGGGCGGCCATCACACGTGTCATCACTACCGCCATCTCTACTCCCTCAGGCTTGCGCCTGCGCCTCGCGGCGCAGCCTTCGCCGCGTGCGATCCTGAACCTTGCCGACGAGTTGACCGCAGGCCCCGTCGATATCATCCCCTCGCGTCTTGCGCGTTGTCGAAACCAGGCCCGCCCGCGACAGTATGGCGCTGAACTTGCCTATTCGCTCATCCGATGAACGCTGATACTGCGTCCCCGGAAACGGGTTGAACGGGATCAGATTGACCTTGGACGGGATATCCCCCAGCAAGGCCGCCAGCTCCCTCGCGTGCTCGTCGCTGTCATTGACTCCGTCGAGCATCACGTATTCCCACGTTATCCGTCGATGTGGCTTGTCCGCAATATAGTGTCGGCAGGCCTTGAGCAATTCTGCAATGGGATGCTTGCGATTAATGGGAACCAGTTCATCTCGCAGCGCATCGTTGGGTGCATGCAGCGAGACCGCGAGGCTGATGTCCGTGGTTTCCGCCATCTTGTACAGATAAGGAATCACACCCGAGGTACTGAGCGTCACCCGCCTTTTGGACAAGCCATAGGCGTGATCGTCCTTCATCAATTCCGCCGCAGGCATCACACTCTTGAAGTTGAGCAGGGGTTCGCCCATCCCCATGAAGACCACATTGGTCACCTGTCGACCAGGTTCTTCCTCCGCCAGCATGCGGTCCACATACCACAATTGCCCGACGATTTCGGCGGTGGTGAGGTTCCGATTGAAGCCCTGAACGCCGGTGGAGCAGAAGCTGCACTCCAGCGCGCAGCCGACCTGGGAAGACACGCAAAGCGTATCCCGGCCTTTCTCCGGTATGAGCACTGTCTCGACGGCGTTGGCACCGTCCAGCCGCAGCAGCCATTTACGCGTGCCGTCCACCGAGCGCTGGTCAACTACAGCTTCCGGGACCCGCACTTCAGCGACAGCCTCCAGCTTGTTGCGCAGGCTCTTGCTGAGATCCGTCATGGCGGCGAAGTCCGTTACCCGCCGCGCATGGATCCATTTCAGGAGTTGAGACGCACGAAAGGGTTTTTCACCGAGCTCGGCGAAAAACCCTTCCAGCGCAGCCCGGTCAAGACCGAGCAGGTTCAGCTTGCGGTCGGCGCCGTCGCCAGCGCCCTCCGCAACGACTTTAACGGGGACAGATTTCATCGTCAGCGAAAAAGTACGCAACTTCCTGCGCGGCCGTCTCCGGGGCATCGGAGCCGTGACAGGCGTTGGCGTCAATGGATTCGGCGTAGTCATGGCGCAGGGTGCCGGCCGCCGCTTCCTTGGGGTTGGTCGCCCCCATGATTTCACGGTTCTTGCGGATGGCGTCTTCGCCTTCCAGCACCTGGATCATGACCGGCCCGGACGTCATGAACCCGACCAGATCGTTGAAGAACGGACGCTCCTTGTGAACCGCGTAAAAGCCTTCGGCCTGCTCACGGCTCAGGTGTGCCATGCGTGCGGCGATGATCTTGAGACCGGCCTTTTCAAAGCGGGCATAGATTTCGCCGATGACGTTCTTGGCGACAGCGTCGGGCTTGATAATGGACAGGGTGCGTTCAACAGCCATCCGGGCTCTCCGTTGTGGTCGATTGCTGGTTGATGGGAATGCCTGTGCGCCGCACCAATGGGTACTTCGCACCGCTTTTGAGGGCGCGTAGTTTAACGCCTGACCTCACCCCCGGCAATCAACCCGATCGTTGCGCCGTGCTCACACACTGAAGCTCTCGCCACAGCCACAGGCGTCCTTCACATTGGGGTTACGGAAGTCGAACCGTTGATTGAGCCCTTCTCGGACGTAATCGACTTCCATGCCCTCGAGGAACGGCAGACTCTTGCGGTCTACCAGAACGCGTACACCGTGCTGCTCGAAAACCTGGTCACCGTCGCGCACGTCGCTGGAATAATCGACCGTGTAGGCCAGGCCGGAACAGCCACTGGTGCGGACACCAAGGCGCAGACCACCTTCACCAAGCTCATGCTTGGCGACGTGGGCCTTGACGTGCTTGGCCGCGCTTTCGGTCAGGACGATAGCCATGTTTTCACCTCACATCGATCAAGTTCACTCGGCAACAGACGCCACCGCAGCCCGCAACGCATCTTCAACCACAAGCAGCACGCCGAGTCGCGCCGGGGGCAATGCCAATGCATCGGCGACGCAGACGGCGCTGTACTCAAGCAGAGCCCGCGGTTGCATACCGGGCGCCTGCTCGGCAATCCAGCTACAGGCTGCCTGCACGGCAGGACAACCATGGCAGCGCCACCGCAGCTCGGCAACTGTGCCATCGTCAGCGAGACCAATGTCGATCTCGACTTCGGTTCCCCATGATACCGCACCAGCCCGGCCTCTGCCGACCATCGCGGTGCCGGCACCAGGGACCCCGGCCCCATGACCGGCCGCAAAATAGTGCAGCCCCTGCTCACTCCATTCGTTATCCGCGCCGTTCATGCCACCCGGGTACCACCCCGATACAGGGAGTCAATCGTCGCACCCGCCCGGAAAGCCGCCCAGATTGTAGAACGACGGCGTTGCTGCTCAAGAGCATCGGCCGCCATATTAAGCACCGCATCCACATCGTCGCCAGTCGTGCCGCGTCCGGGGCTGAAGCGGAAACTTGCCAACGCCAGCGCATCAGGCACTCCCATGGCCCGCAGGACATGAGATGGGGTTGCCAGTGCCGAGGTACAAGCCGACCCCACCGAAACACCCGGTCCGCGCAATGCCAGGGCCAGGGATTCACCGTGTACACCGACGAAGCTCACGTTGAGGATGTGGGGGCAACGAGGTCCGGTGCCATTGACGATCACGCCATCCAGCGCCTGCAATCCGTCAAGCAACCGGATCGTAAGCGCCTGCAGATGCGCATGATCCGCTTCCTGCCGACGAACGACCAACTCTGCCGCCTCGCCCATACCCACCACCTGATGGACGGGAACCGTGCCCGGTCGCAGCCCTCCCTCCTGCTCTCCACCGTAGAACAGCGGATCGAGCCGCAACCGGGGCTGCTGGCGCACGTACAGCACCCCGGCACCCTTGGGCCCATAGAACTTGTGGGCGGACAGGGACAGCAGGTCGATACCCATCGCAACATCAAGCGGCAGCAACCCCGCACTCTGGGCGGCGTCGACATGGAAGACTGCGGCATGATCGCGCAGATGTCGCCCCACCGCCTCGATGGGCTGTATGACCCCGGTCTCGTTGTTGACGTGCATCAGCGAGACCAGAACCGTGTCGTCTCGCAGTGCGGCAGCCACTGCCTCTGCCGTCACACGGCCATCGGTATCTGGCGCCAGATACGTCACCTGGGCACCTTCCTGCTCCAGGCGTCGGCAAGCGGCCAGCGTTGCGCTGTGCTCCGTTGCACCGGTGATCACATGCCCGCCGCGATCCCGCGCCATGGCGAATCGGGTAACACCGAGAATCGCGGTGTTGATCGATTCTGTCGCGCCACTGGTGAAATGCACGCCCTCCACAGGGGCGTTGATCAGCGCGGCAACGGCAGCCCGTGCCCGCTCCACCCGCCCGGCGGCGGCACGCCCCCACGCGTGACCGGACGATGCCGGATTTCCGAAGACACCGTCGTCCCGCAGACAGGCGGCCATCGCCTCGGCAACGGCAGGATCCACCGGTGTGGTAGCTGCATGATCCAGGTAGACGGCGACCTCAGCGGGAGCGCTCATGGTCATCCTGCTCCGCCGCCACAGGGGATTCCTGAGCAGTTTTCGGCCCGTGGCCGTTTTCCATCTCGCAACCCTCGATCCGCGGCAGATCGACGTCACTGATACCCGCACCCAACTTCTGCATGGCCCGGCACATTTCCACCATGCGCTGATCGGTGACATGAATGTGATCGAGGATGGAATTGATGGCCTGGCTTACCGGATCCGGCATATCGGTCTGACCATATGCCGCAAAGCCGATCTTGCGCGCCGTCTCTTCCCGCTGGCGCTGCTCGCCACCACTGCGCCCGGCAATACGCGCCGGAATCCCCACCATGGTTGCGCCCTCGGGCACATCTTTCAGCACCACGGCATTGGAACCGATGCGCGCTCCATCGGCGACAATGACGGGACCGAGCACCTTGGCACCGGCACCGACAACCACATCGTTACCCAGGGTGGGATGCCGCTTGCCCTTCTCCGTGCTGATGCCACCCAGGGTCACGCCGTGGTAGAGCGTGACGTCGTCGCCGATTGCCGCCGTTTCCCCGATAACAACGCCCATACCGTGATCAATGAAGAAGCGCCGCCCGATCCTCGCTCCCGGATGGATCTCGATACCGGTCAACGTTCTCGCCAAGGTCGACAGAAAACGGGCCAACCAACGGAAACGCCAATGCCAGAGCCGGTGACAGAGCCGGTACCAGATCAGGGCATGCACACCCGGATAGCAGGTGATGATCTCGAAGGCGTTGCGGGCCGCCGGATCCCGATCGAGAACACAACGGATATCTTCTTTGAGCTGCTTGAACATCGCTAGTCCCTGATTCGGGTGTGGTGAGAGGTACGAAGGGCCGAACGGCCGACGTCAGGCGTTGCGACGACAACGACAGTGCGTGGATAGCGAAGCTGGCAGGTTGGAGATGTTCATGTCTTCATAGTAGCGCGGCCATTCCGACAGGCCAATCATTTCGCCCGTTTCTGGTGCGGAAGCTCTCCGTCCAGGGCCAGTTCCACATGCGCAAGGATGCCGCGGAGAATCTGATACTCGTTGTGATCGGGCCGGGCCCGCCCCAGCAGCAGTCGCAGGCGACGCATCAGGGCGCGCGGGTTGTCCGGGTTCAGAAACTCCAGCCTGATCAAGGCCCGCTCCAGGTGGTCATACAGGCGTTCCATGTCATCAGCGGTGGCCGGTGGCCATTCGCAAGCCGGTTGCGGCACGGAGTCCTCGTCAACCATGGTCAGGCGCAGTTCGTAAGCCATGACCTGCACTGCGGCAGCGAGATTCAGGGAAGAGAAGCCCTGCACGGAGGGTATGTGGATCAGACGGTGGCAGAGATCGACCTCTTCATTGGTCAAACCGGTACGCTCGCGGCCAAAGAGCACCGCCACGGGGTGCTGCAGGCTCTCCCGGGCGATGACGGCGGCGCCGGGCCGTGGTGCATGCTGTGGCGCGGATAGCGTCCGACTACGCGCCGTCAGCCCGACCACCAGCCCTGCCCCGGCGATGGCGTCGATCAGGCTTTCATGGACAACCGCACCAGCCAGCAGATCGTCAGCGCCCGAAGCCCTGGCAGCAGCGTCCGGATGCGGCCACTGGCGCGGCGCCACCAGGTGCAGTTCCGATAGCCCCATGGTCTTCATGGCACGGGCAGCGGAACCGATGTTGGCGGCGAGCTGTGGTTCGACCAGCACGATTCTGACGTTGTCCGGCAGCATGAAGATGTCTCGAATATCGCATTCGGCGAAGGCGCGTTAGTCTACAGGCCCCTGCCGAGCGGCGGAATACCCGTTCAATCCGCCCCACTTTCCTGTTATGCTCCGCGCCGTTTCCCCGAAGCCGAAATCGAGCCGTTTTCCATGCATCCAATGGTGAATATTGGCGTGCGCGCCGCGCGCAGTGCCGGCAATCTCATTACGCGATATGTGGATCGGCTTGATCGCGTCCAGGTCGAGTCCAAGGGTTTGAACGACTACGTGAGTGACGTGGATCGCATGGCCGAGCGGGAGATCATCGACGTACTGCGCAAGGCCTATCCGGACCACGCCATCATGGCCGAGGAAACCGGCAACACGGGCGATGCGGAATACGTCTGGATCATCGACCCGCTGGACGGCACAACCAACTTCCTCCACGGGTTTCCGCATTTCGCCGTATCCATCGCACTGCAGGTACGCGGGCAGCTTGAAGTCGGCGTGGTCTACGATCCGCTGCGCCAGGAGCTGTTCACTGCGCATCGGGGCGGAGGCGCCACGCTGGACGGGCGCAAGATCCGCGTGCGCAACAGCAAGAGCATCCAGGGGCGGTTGATCGGCACCGGATTTCCCTTCAAGTATCCCGATCGCATGGACGCCTACATGGGAATGTTCCGCGCTGTCTGTTCCCGCGCAGGCGACGTCCGCCGGGCAGGGTCTGCGGCGCTGGACCTGGCCTATGTGGCCTGTGGCCGCCTGGATGGCTTCTGGGAAATCGGCCTGCAACCCTGGGACATCGCCGCCGGCGCTCTGCTGGTCCGCGAGGCAGGCGGCGTGGTTGGGGACTTCAACGGTGACGAAGCCTATATGGTCAGCGGTAACCTGGTGGCAGGAAGCCCCAAGCTCTTCCATGACCTGCTGAGCGAGATCCGCCCCCACTGCACACCGGACCTGATCAAGCGCAACTGAGCACGCCGCGACGAGCCACGCGATTCGTCACGGCAACAGTTTGGACTAGACTCCAGTTCTGGTGTGAAGGACAACCCGGAAAACCACAGGAGGACATCCATGCAGCGACTCATTGCCCTGTTGGCGGGCACCCTGGTTCTCACCCTGGAAAGTGCAGTCGCCCATGCCGGGGGCTGGCATGCGGTGGCCTTCATGTATCACCGCTTTGGCGAGGACCAGTATCCGGCCACCAACGTGACGCTCGAGCAGTTCGAGGCGCACCTGGACTATCTCGGAGAAGAGGGCTACACCGTCTGGCCCATCGAGCGTATCGTTGACCACATGCAGTCCGGCGGGAATGTCCCGGACCGTACCGTGGCCATCACTATTGATGACGCCTACCGCTCGGTGTACGACAACGCCTACCCGATCCTCAAGGAGCGTGAACTGCCGTTCTCCGTTTTCGTTGCGACGGATCCGATTGATGAGGGGCTCTCCGGGTACATGACCTGGGAGCAGATGCGGGAAATGCAGGAGCACGGCGCGACCTTTGCCAATCACTCCGCGACCCATGATTACCTGGTGCGGCGGGAGAACGGTGAATCCGACGAGGATTACCGCACACGGGTTCGTGAAGACTTGCTGCGCGCCCGGGCCAGGCTGGACGAGGAACTGGACGCAGAGCGCATCGTGGATCTCTTTGCCTACCCCTATGGCGAGTACAACGCAGTGGTCGCTGCAGTGGCAGCGGACCTGGGCTATGTATCTCTGGGCCAGCAGTCCGGAGCAATCGGCCCGTACAGTGATGCCCGGGCGTTACCCCGCTTCCCGATGGCGGAGAATTATGCCGCCATTGATGAATTCTCGGAGAAGGCCCGGTCAAAGGGCCTGCCTGTGGCCGAGATGGAGCCCTGGGATCCTGAGTTGGCCGACGGCACCCCGCCGCGCATGACGGTGCAACTGGGCGAGAGTGAGGCACGCCTTGATCAGTTGGCCTGCTTCGTCAGCCGCCAGGGACAGGTTGATGTCGAGTGGATTGACCGCGAGGCACGAATCTTTGCGGTGCAAGCGCCGGAAGAGTTGCCTACCGGGCGAACCCGCTACAACTGCACGGCACCTTCACCCGAGGCTGGGCGCTTCTACTGGCTGAGCCAGCAGTGGGTGTTGCCTCCGGCGGCAGACTGAGGCGCGGCAGCCCTATTCGAACTCCCATCGCGCCTCGAAGCCACGGACGTCGACATGGACGAACGGTCCCCGATGCGGTCGGGGGCCATAGATGCCGATGCCACCCATGAAGTTCTGCGGGCCGGAGCGACGCTGCAATCTGTCAACTACCGCTGCCAGCCAGCGGGCGTCGTTGACGTCACTGCGGCCATCGCCATTGAGATCGTCCATCCGTCCATGGGGTGCACGCTGATCGATATAGATATCCGCGGCGCCGCCCCAGACGTGTCGACTGTACTGGCTATTGCCGATATGACCGTTGTACCAGGGCGTCCGGAAACCGCTCATGACCTCTAGCGTCGCCACGGGCAGCCCCTCGGCACGCAACTCCTCGAGGATGGCCTCAAGCAGGAGCAGAAGTCGGGGCCGGAGCACCACGTAACGGGGATACTCCCCTCCCTGCTTGGACACGAACTGACCCAGTCGGAAGTGTGGGGACACCAGGGCATCTGCAGTTTCCGGCGTGACTTCGATGAAGCCCGGCGGCGGCTGATAGATGTCCATGCCCCTGAGCGGCTCACGCGGATAGTTCCCCACCCGGTAGCCGTTCAGCCTCCCGTTGCGCTTGTCCCGACGCGGCATCTTGACGAAGACGTTCAGATTCATGGTCTCGCCGCTGTCCAGGCGAACGATCTGTATGGGGTGGAGACCGTGAGACCGGGGTGCCTGCAAGGTCCAGCGGTTCTGCCCGGTTGCCCGCGTCAGGCCACTGGGATCTTCGATGTGGTAGCGGCTGCTGTGTCCGCGACTGATTGCGAACTCCAGGCTCTCGCCGGGCATCAGGTAGACACCAATCACCCGATAGGGATTGATGTCCTCGCCAAAGCGTACTGAAAAATCAAGACGTGCCGAATCATGGTTGGCCAGGGCTGTGGACCAGGGCGCCATGAAGAGGACCAGTAGCACGGACAACAACAACCCGCCCTGCCCCCTGCGAGAGCATCGACCAGCCGTCTTGCTATTCAACCGTATGCCCTCGGAATAGAACTTCAGTCTGCGGCGGCGAACTGTGGTGGCGCCGACTCCAGAGCGTTGGCAACCCGCGTGTCGCGATCATACAAGTCGCGACGCAAGTTGACGACGCCATCTTCATCTACCCAGGCCGTCATGTACTGCAAGTAGACAGACCAGGGCCGCGCCAGCGTGACCGTGCGCTCGCGGCGCTCATCCAGCACCCGACTGATGGCAGCGTTGTCCCAACGGGCGTCATCCAGCACCAGGCGTGTCAGTTCCATCGGCCGTTCCACCCGGATACAGCCGGAACTGAAGGCCCGTTCGGTGCGATCGAACAGATCCCTTGCCGGCGTATCATGCAGGTAGACCGCGTACTGATTGGGGAACATGAACTTGACCTGTCCAAGCGCGTTCAGTGGCCCTGGCCTCTGTCGGAAACGATACGGGAATCCGCGGGCCGAGACTGTCTGCCAGTCCACGCTTTGCGCATCTATTTCCCGCTGGGCGGCACCCCAGCCCTGGAGCACCTGAAAACCCATGCGCTCGAGATAGGCGGGATCATTTCGCACCTGGGGAAGGATATCCCGGGTGGCAATGCTGTTCGGGACCTCCCAGGACGGGTTGAGCACCAGATAGGTCATCCGACCCGCAAACACCGGGGTCTGGCGGTAGTCCCGCCCGACGATCACGCGCTGGGTGGTGACGACTTCCCCTTCTCGCACAACCTCCATGGAGAAACCCGCGATATTGACCAGGATGTAGCGCTCCCCCAGGTCCTCGGGCAGCCAGCGCCAGCGCTCCATGTTCACCAGCATCTGCCGCACGCGGTCTTCAGCCGACACATTGAGGGCCTCCCGGGTGCGAGGACCGACCACGGCGTCCACATCGAGGCCATGTCGACGCTGGAAGGCGCGCACGCCCTGCGCCAGTCGCTCGTCGTAGAGTGTGGGATCGTCCGGCGGCTCCAGATCGCCGGGGAGATCATTGCTCTGCTGCAGTCGCCCACGCAGTGCCGCCACCCGCTCGGCGCGATCACCGGGGCGCAGCGTCGGCCCCGCGTCAACCTCGATGAAGCCGCCAGCCTCATCAATAGCCCGATAGTGGGCAAGGGCATTCCGCAGTCCCTGATAACGATCACTTTGCGGCAACAGCGCCTGCAGGTTGTCGGCGATTTCGCCGCTTGCCACGGCGGATTCCAGCGAGGCCATGAGATCACCCACGCGCCGCCGTATACGCCAGTCCGGGTCGATATCATCCGGATTGAGGCGGCCGGAAAGGCTGTGGGAGCCATACAGCAGGTACGTGCCCGTGAGTAGCAGCTCCAGATCAAGCAGCATCAGCGTTGTCGCGTCGCCGGACTCCGCATCTTCGAGCATGCCCTCAAGAGCGGCCAGCGGATAATCGTCGGGCTCCATTCCGTGGGCGCGGCCGTCACGAATGGCGTCCAGCAGTGCCCGCCCATGGGGTACGCTGCCATCCTCGCGGACCCAGGCGGGTTGGAAAAAGCGCCGCTCATAGAAGCCCTTGACCGCTTCCTGACCGGGCAAAGTGCCATTACCAATGGGCACGTCCTGATCGTGGAGCGCCGCCACCTCGATGCGATGGCGCAGACGCTCGTCAAGATCTTCGGCGGCAAACGAGTCGGCGACCGGCAGAACCAACAGGGCAAGGCCCGAGGCCAGGGCCAACAGACGGTTGCCCGGCCATATCCTACGCAACACGCGATTCTTGCTCGTCAATCTTCCCCCTGGGAAATTGGTGAATCAATGACGGCGTAGCTCCATACGCCGAAGGAATTCTTCCATCACGATGCGATAAAGATCGTCGCCCAGATAGCCGTCTTCCACGCCTGCGTCGAGGTTCGGGTTGTCATTGACCTCGATCACCACAGCTCGGTCGCCGGATTGCTTGATATCCACCCCATAGAGCCCGTCACCGATCAATGAGGCTGCCCGAGTGGCCAGTCGGATCACGCTACGCGGCACCTCGGTTGTCGGGAAGGCACGGGCATCGCCCTCTTTCACACGTCCACCGGCCTGATGCTCGAAGATCTGCCAGTGCCCCTTGGACATGAAGTACTGACAGGCGTAGATGGCCTTGTTGTTCAACACACCGATACGCCAGTCGTAGTCGGTGTACAGATACTCCTGGGCCAGGATGAGATCTGAGCGCCGGAAGAGCTCCTCGGCGGCGCCGCGCAACTTGCCCGCCTCCTCGACCTTGATGACGCCACGGGAAAAGGAGCCGTCGGGGATCTTGAGCACCAGCGGCAGGCCGAGTTCCTCACCCAGTGTGTCGAGCATCCGCCGCTGATCCACATGCAGGATGCGCGTTTGCGGTGTCGCAAGATCGTTGGTTCTCAGAAGATCCGCCAGATACACCTTGTTCGTGCAACGGAGGATGGAGCTGGGGTCATCCATGACCACCAGACCTTCCGACTCGGCTTTCTTGGCAAAACGGTAGGTGTGGTTCGATATGGCCGTTGTCTCACGAATGAATAGCGCGTCGTACTCGGCAAGTTCGGCGTACTGGGCACGGCCGATCAGCTCCACATCGATACCCAGATCACGTCCAGCCTTCTCGAATGATTTCAGCGCCTTGCGATTGGATGGCGGCAGCTTTTCCTCCGGGTCGACCAGCACGGCGAGATCGTAGCGATAGCGTTTCCGCGCCCTGGCCTTGCGCCAGACCTGGCTGCTGAAGGCATCCAGCGCATTGGCAAAGGCGTCCTCCTGATTGTCCTCAAGCCGATGCAGAGACCCCGCCTTGATGCCGCTGATCCGCCATTTGCCCTGATGTCGCAGTTCCACACGCAACAGCGGCGCGGTGAACGTCTCGAAGATCTGTCGGGCGAAGTCGGCCAGGGCGGCGTGACTGGTGCGGCCAAAATAGATATCCAGGGTCAGCGACGCCTCGCTCTTGGCCCCGGCACGGCCGAGTTCGCGCTGCAACAAGGCGTCCAGGTCTTCGGTTTCAAGGCTGTAGATGGCCCGCTTGCTGAGATCATTGATGGTGCGAACCGTGGGAATGACCTTGTGGCCACGGGCCTCGGCCAGCAGGGAGCAATAGTAACCGACACTCAGGTAGCGATAGCTGCGGCAGAGATTGATCACCCGCGTGCCCGCCGGCCCATCACGGTGCTCGCCGAACAGGTAATCCTTGGCGGACACGAGGCGCTCGCTCGGATAATAGGGTTTCCAGTCCTTTTCGTTCTCAACGACGATCAGCAGTTGCGCCATCTCGGGCCTTTGACTCCAACGGGTAGACGATCACCACGGCACGCTCCGCGGAGCGACCGTAGCGGGACATGCGTTCGAATTCCTCGCGACCGATTGGCAGGTTGATGCTATCTGTCTCACTGCGGCCCAGGTCGTCTTCCACGAAGGGATCCATGATGTAAACGTACCGTTCATCGACGCCCGAAACCACCACCCAGTGGGGCACCTTCTCGCGGTACAAACGATAGGAACTGATCAGCACCAGCGGAATACCGCCCAGACCGATCTCCCGCTCCAGTTCAGCAACCGTGGCCGCCCGCGGCACGATCGGCACGCCGCCATCGCCAAGTTCCCGGATGAAGTCCTCCTGGACCAGCCGCATCACGTCCCGCTTTTCCTCACTGCGTACCGAATCGAGAAACATGGGCCCGGCTTGTGGCGTGTAAACACGAACGGGGAAGCCGCGGTGGCGGGCCGCCAACGCAAGACCATGGGGGCCACAGCCGCCATGACCGGAGGTCATGAAAATGGTGGTGGACTCACGCCAGAGCCGTAGTTCGAGCATGCGGTCGAGTTCCATGGCGGCGTCATGCGCATGCATCGCCATCATCAGGGTCGCGGGGCCACAGGTGAAATCCAGGGTCTGCCGATAGTAAGGCACGCGAACCAGGTCGGGGGCGGTGGCGGGGAGGAGGAAGCGATGGTAGCGAACGGCGTCCATGGCATCCTCGTAATACGCCGAATAGGCGCCGAAATAACGGTAGCCATGCCCCTCGAACAATGCGATGGAAGCCGGGTTATCGCGGCGGATTTCAAGACGCATCTCGGCGCAACCTTCTTCGATGGCGGCCTCCTCTGCGGCCTGCACCAGCGCCTGACCGATGCCCCGCCCCCTGGCGTCGGGATCGACGGCGATGGAATACAGTCTCGCCAGGGAAACACCGCGGCGGAACAGCACGACCACATAGCCGAGTAGCCGCGCACCGTCCATCGCCACCAGGGTGACACCATGGGCACGCGTCAGCAGGTGCCGGAAGCTCCGACGGCTGAGTCGGTCGGTGACAAACGTTCGGGATTCGAGTTCGAGCAGACCCGACAGGTCATCAAGGGCAGCGGGGCGAATCATGCATGGGTCTCCAGCGTCTCGGCCCGCAGTCTACAAGGTATCGGCGCCCTGGGGCAGTCGCTGGTTATCACTGGCAAACGGAGACCTGCGGAATGACGGTGTCACTCCGCAGGCGGGCGGGCCAGACGCAATACTCAGCCCGTTCTTCGCATTCGCGGCCCTCCGTGCCGGGCCCGCGCCTCGTTGATACGCAGCGTTCTGCCGCCGTAATCCTGGCCGTTCAGCGCGGCAACTGCGGCATCTGCCTCAGCCGGCTCCATTTCGACGAAACCGAAGCCGCGGGGGCGCCCCGTGTCCCGATCGGTAATCAGCTTGACGGCCTTGACCTCGCCGTATTCTCCGAAGAGCGCGCGTAGATCGTCGTCCGTGGACGTATAAGGCAGGTTGCCAACGTAAATCGTCTTGACCACAGCTGCATACTCCATTGATCGGTGGACACGCGACGGTCCACAACCGCATCGTGACCACCATTCCCATCGATGGAGGCTTACTCATTGAGGGATCAGGCAAGATGCCAAGAGCCGCTACAGGAGGCCTCCCGGGCCAGGTCACCGAAACATCCTGTTCCCGTCTGAAAGGCATGGACCACGATCACCCCGCCGTCAAGTTGTCGCTGCCGCGATTATTGAGATAGACGCGGCCAGCAGGCAGACTGCGCATGGTCCGACACAATCCTGGAGAGCAAATCTTGAACCCCAACATGGCAACCTGGGAAGTCGTCCTGGCCGGCGCCGTTGCCGCCCTGCTCGTTATGTTCTTTCTGCCGCGGCTGCGCGAATCCATGAAACGCTCCAGCGAGCAGAAGGAGAAGGACTGGCGCGGTGCACTGATACCCCTGCTGCTGGTCGTCATCTTTGTGATCCTGCTGGTCAGCCTGGTTTAAGGCTCAACGCCGAGCTGCGCTTCGATGAGGGTGCGTGCAGCCTCCCCCGCACGACGGATCAGGGACCGGTCACCTGTCACTTGCACCATCACCGTCGCCCCCTCGATCAAAAGCACCAGTTGCTCGCCCAGGGACTCCGGCCGGGGTGCCCCTGCCTGTCGGGCCAGTTCCGTGATGGAGGCAATGCGGGCGCGCTTGTGATCGGCAGCGGCGCAATGAACCGGGTGGTCAGCCTCCGGGTACTGCACCGCCAGGTTGATGGAGGGACAACCACAGAAGTCCTCGCGTCGCCCCCACTCTTCCATGAATTCGAAGATTCGCAGGAGGCGCTCCCGGGCCGTCAGCCCTTCCCGCTCCACCGCGGCTTCGAACTCCTCGCGCAGCCGCTGATTGATGCGGTCTGCTGCAGCGAGGACGAGATTCTCTTTCGACTTGAAGTGCTTGTAGAGCGTCATCTTGGCGACGCCAGCCTCTGCCAGCACCCGGTCAATGCCGGTGGTATGGCAGCCATTGCGGTAGAACAGTTCGGTCGCCGTTTCGAGCAGTTGATCACGGCGGCTCATGGTCTGATTGTCCATCCACTCTCCTCCACGGACGATCCGACGTCTGCCAGGCCCGGCACGCGGTCGACCTGATCTTGTTCTTGAAGCTGCTCCCTCCAGTCATTGGCAGGTTGCTGGGCGATCCCTGCTAAACTTCTTCATGACGCGGGCGCAATCGCTCGCCGCGCAGGCCCTGTTAACTATGGCACAGGGTGAGCACCACAGCGGAAGCCTGACAGCATGTACCCCTTACCTCGCCTGACGCCGGCCCCCCTGGATCCGCAATCGCGGGATGTGATTCAGGCGGCCGGAATGCTGGAGATCTCGGAATACGATTTCATGGCCATCGCCTACCGCGAGTGGTTCGGCAGCAGTGCAACGCGTCAGGCGCTTGAGGGTTACTTCCGGCCGTACATGTTCGGCGATCCACCGCCGTTCTGGGCACACCGGCTGGCCCTGGAGGTGCTGGACCTCCATGAACGCGGCCAGCTCAAGAACAGCCGCTTTGCCGTGGACCCGCCACCCCGCGCCACGATGCGGGACGTATCAATGGGCATCACCCAACTGATCATCATGCTGTGTGTACTATGGATCATCTTCGACGCGGTCCTGTCTACTACGGGACACATGTAACTCATCCAAGGAGGCCCGATGGGCAGTCTGCATCGTCACCTGAAGCACACCGCAATGGCCACCGGCCTTCTGGCTGTCAGCCTGGCCGGCCCGGCCCAGGCGCAATCCCAGGGGAATCTTTACCTGGGCGTTGACCTGCACGGCTGGAGTTTTTCACCGGATCGGGGAAGCAACTGGCGGGATTTCGGCGTTCGGGGCAAGTTCGGCGGCCGCATTGCAGAGAATTTCGCGATAGAGGCGCATGCGGCGACGGGGGGTTCGGACCGCTCCAACGGCGCGACGCTGGAACTCGACTATCTGATGGGCCTCTTCGTACGCGGTGACATCCCCATCACTCGCTATACGTCACTCTACGGCCTGGTCGGATTCAGCGAACTGAAGTACACGCTGGCGAACGATTCCGACCGTGACTCCAGCGTGTCATTCGGCTTTGGCGGTGATTTCCAGGTCAGCAACAACACATCCCTGAATATCGACTGGATTCGTTATATCAACGAAACCGACTATGACTACTCCGCCCTCAGCCTGGGTGCCCGCTGGCGCTTCTGAGTACGATCGACCCAGGCGCCGGGGCTGATCACACTTGACTCTGATCGACCTCGGCCCCTTCCTTCTCCGGGGGCTGCAAGTCGTACTTGCTGACACCCAGGGCTAGTGCCGAGCCACTGGCAACGAATATGGAAGAGTAGGTTCCCACCAGCACGCCGATCATCAGGGTGAAGGCAAAGCCGGCGATCATCTCGCCGCCGAATAGATAGAGCACAACCACCACCAGCAAGGTGGTGAATGAAGTGATGATCGTGCGGGACAAGGTCTGGTTGATGGAGGTATTCATCACCTCCTCGGTGGTGCCCTTGCGCATCTTGATGAAGTTCTCCCGGATGCGATCGAACACGACGATGGTATCGTTCAGCGAATAGCCCACCACCGCAAGCAATGCGGCCAAGACACTCAGATCAAAACTGATCTGGAACAGTGCAACCACACCCATGACCAGTGTGATGTCATGGATCAGCGCCGCCACCGAACCTGCGGCAAACCGCTGTTCAAACCGGATCCAGACGTAAATGAGTATGCCGCCCAACGCGTAGAGCATCGCCAGAATGCCGTCCTGGGCCAGTTCTTCCCCGATTTGGGGCCCGATGAATTCCACGCGGCGCAACTCCGCGGAGGACTCCTCGGCCTGCAAGGCCCGCAAGACCTGGTTACTCAGTTCTGCGGCGTCCTCGGCGGTGGGCAAACGCACCATGACTTCGCGGGCCGAACCAAAGTGCTGGACCACGGCACCCTCGAACCCGGCCGACTCCAGGGCAACCCGAACCTCGCTGAGATTGGCCGGCTCCGGATAACCCACCTCGACGACAGTGCCGCCGGTGAACTCGATCCCCAGATTCAGGCCACGGATCAGCAGTGCCGCCACAGCCACCGAGAGCAGCACGATGGACACCGCCAACGCGAGCTTGCGCTTGCCCATGAAATCGAAGTTTGGGTCCTTCTTGAACAACCACATGAGTCTGTGTCCCGGTCAGATGGGCAAGTGCTTGAGGCGGCTCTTGCGCTCATAGAGCAGATAGACCACCGCACGCGTGCCGACTATCGCGGTGAACATCGAACTGGCAATACCAATGGACAGCGTCACCGCGAAACCACGAATGGGGCCGGTGCCGAAGATGAACAATACCAGTGCCGCCAGCAAGGTGGTGATGTTGGCGTCGGCGATGGTCGACAGGGCCTTGGCATAGCCGGCGTGTATTGCCTCACGCGGCTTCATTCCTGCAAACAGTTCTTCACGAATGCGCTGGAATATCAGCACGTTGGCGTCAACCGCCATACCCACTGTCAAAACAATACCGGCGATGCCGGGCAGCGTCAGTGTCGCCTGTAGCAGCGACAGTACCGCCACGATAAAGACCAGGTTCAGGAACAGAGCCATGTTCGCGATGAGCCCGAACACCTTGTAGTAGAACGCCATGAAGGCAACCACCAGCAGGAAGCCCAGGGTGACGGCCATCAAGCCCTGATCGATATTCTCCTGCCCAAGGCTTGGGCCGACGGTGCGCTCTTCGATGATATCCATCGGCGCACGCAGGGAGCCGGCACTCAGCAGCAGCGAGAGATCCCGGGCCTCGGAGGTACTGGACAACCCGGTAATACGGAACTGCGTATGCAGCGGTTCGAGGATGTTGGCGACGTTGATCACCTCCTCGGTACGCACCCGCACGTTCTCGATCTCACCATTGACTTCCTGCGGCTCGTTACGCGTCTCGATGAAGACCGTGGCCATGGGGCGGCCAACGTTCTGCCGGGTGGCCTCGTTGAAGCGGTTACCCGCATCACTGCGCAGCGTGATGTTCACCTGCGGGCGATTGGTTTCCGAATCCAGGCCGCTCTGGGCGCGGCGGATGGTATCCCCGGTGAGCATGACGTCACGCTCGAGGATGATCGGCTGACCATCACGCGTTTCGTAGCGCAGGGCGTCGGACGGGACGCTCCCCCCGGACCCCTGCCAGGTGTCGTTATCCTCGTGCACCATGCGGAACTCGAGGGTGGCAGTAGCGCCGATGATGGCCTTGGCACGGGCCGTATCCTGAACACCCGGCAACTGCACGACGATTCGATCGGAACCCTGCCGCTGGATCACCGGTTCGGCGACACCCAACTGGTTTACCCGGTTACGCAGGGTCGCCATGTTCTGCTGCAGCGCAGTGCTGCGAATATCGCTGACTGCGTCATCCGAGACCTCGGCAATCAACCAGAAGTCACCATCGCGCTCTTCCTGGGAAAAACTCGGCCGCATGGCCGGCTCGATGGTACGCACATTCTCCCGGAAGATGCCCAGCGCCTGCTCGCGCTCCGGCGCGTTGCGGAAGCGAATCACGACCTGACGGTCATCGGCATCCTGTTCGATACTGCTGAAGCGAATGCGCTCCTGACGGAGCTGATTGCGGAAGTCAGTGGCGAGGCCATCCATATGCTGGGTGACCGCTTCATCCATGTCGACCTGCATCAGGAAGTGCACGCCACCGCGCAAATCGAGTCCCAGATACATGGGCTGTGCATGCAGCGCCGTCAACCAGGCCGGAGTCGCCGGTGCAAGATTGAGCGCCACCGTATAGCCAGTGCCGAATTCACCCCGCAGGGTGTCTGCGGCAGAGAGCTGGTCGTCATCGCTCTCCAGACGAAACAGCACGCTGTCGCCCTCGATCTGCGAGGTGACGACCGCGACCCCCGATTCCTCAAGCAGCGCCAACGCCCGTTGCTGAACGTTATCCGGCGTATCCTCCGCGCGCTCGATGGTGACCTGGACGGCGGGATCCTCGCCGAACAGGTTGGGCAGTGCGTACAACGTGCCCAACACGATGGCCACGATCAGCACCGCGAACTTCCAGAGGGGGTACCGGTTCATCTCGCCTCAGCCTCGCAATGCCCTGATCAGGCTTTTTTCGCTTCTTCCGCCGGCACGTCCTTACCCTTCATGGTGCCTTTGGGCATGACCTTGGCCGTGAATTCCTTGTGGACCCGAACCTGCACGCCATCGGCGAGTTCGAGGGTGAGGAAGGTATCGCCGACATCCTTGATGCGCCCGAGCAGGCCACCCTGAGTGATGATCTCGTCGCCCTTGTCCAGGCTGGCCACCATGTTGCGGTGTTCCTTGGCGCGCTTGGTTTGCGGCCGGATCAACAAAAAGTAGAAGATCACGATGAGAAGGATCGGGAACAGCAGGCCAATCATGCTGCCGCCGCCGTCGCCGGACTGGGCCATTGCCGGAGAAATAAAGAAATCCATGAACTTGCCTCGTCTCTAGTTGTAGCAGGATACCCGTCCGACTCGACACCATCGGGCGTACGGGCTCCATTCGACGGTCACAGACAATGCCTGCGGCTGCGTCGGTCGTCAAATCAGCGGCGCATTATGCCACGGCCCACGGTCGGATTGGACGCTCAATCGACGCCGAGTGCCAATCGCGCATAGAAATCCTCGGCGTAGCCACGCAGCCGGCCACCGGCAATGGCCTCTCTGAGCTCACGCATCAGGCGCTGATAGAAAAACAGATTATGTATGGTTGCCAACCGTGCACCCAGAATCTCGTTGCACTTGTCCAGATGCTTGAGATAGGCCCGCGAGTAGTGCCTGCAGGTGTAACAGGCGCAATCTTCCTCGATGGGCCGGGTGTCATTCCGGAATCGACTGTTTCGCAGCCGTAACGTTCCCTGCCGTGTGAATAGAAAGCTGTTGCGTGCATTGCGCGTCGGCATGACACAGTCAAACATGTCGACACCTCGCAATACTCCCTCCACCAGGTCCTGCGGGCGCCCCACCCCCATCAGGTAACGTGGGCGCTCGGCCGGCAGGCGGCCGGACAGGTGCTCCAGCATGGCGTTTCGCTCATGCTCCGGCTCGCCAACGGCAAGCCCGCCAATAGCGTATCCGTCAAAGCCGATGTCCGTGAGCCCATTCAGCGACGCGGTGCGCAGCTGCGGGTAAACACCACCCTGGACGATGCCGAACAATGCAGACGGATTGTCACCGTGAGCACGCCGACTGCGCTCGGCCCAGCGCAGGGAAAGCTCCATGGACTGGCGCGCCTCGGCCTCGGTGGCCGGATAGGGCGTGCACTCATCGAAGATCATGACAATGTCGGAGCCCAGGGCCCGCTGCACTGCCATGGACTCCTCCGGCCCCATGAAGACGCGGGATCCGTCCACTGGAGAGCGAAAGGTCACGCCCGCCTCTTCGATCTTGCGCAGCTTTCCCAGACTGAAGACCTGAAATCCGCCGGAATCCGTAAGGATCGGGCGCTCCCAGTGCATGAAGCCATGCAGGTCACCGTGACTGGCGATGACTTCAGTCCCCGGCCGGAGCCAGAGATGAAAGGTATTGCCGAGAATGATCTCCGCGCCCAGGGATTCGAGCTCTTCCGGCGTCATGGCCTTGACGGTGCCGTAGGTACCCACAGGCATGAAGGCCGGTGTTTCAATGGTCCCCCGGGCGAAACGCAGTTGTCCGCGCCGGGCGGAACCGTCGGTGGCGGAAACCTGAAACGTCATGAATGGACTGGATACCGTCATCGACCGGCACTCGGGTGTGGGGGGTGGAGGAACATGGCATCGCCATAACTGAAAAACCGATACCGTTCGGCCACCGCGTGCCGATAGGCAGCCAGGATGTTGTCACGACCGGAGAAAGCCGAGACCAGCATCAGCAGTGTGGACTCCGGCAGGTGGAAATTGGTCAACAGCCCGTCAATCACCCGGAAGCGGTAACCGGGGTAGATGAAGATATCGGTTTCGCCGCTGTAGGCCTCGAGCGTACCGGTGGCTGCGGCAGATTCCAGTGCCCGCACCACGGTCGTCCCCACCGCGATGACACGCCCACCACCGGCCCGGGTTTCGGCAATCTGCTCGCAGGTCGCGGCGCTGACGGTCAGTGTCTCGCTATGCATGCGGTGGGTGGTGACGTCATCGACGCGCACCGGCGCAAAGGTGCCCGCTCCCACGTGCAGGGTAATCCTGGCAAGCGACACCCCCACCCGTTCCACCGCCGCCAGCAAGGCCTCATCAAAATGGAGGCCAGCCGTCGGCGCTGCGACTGCTCCGGGCTCACGGGCGTAAACAGTCTGGTAGCGCTCCCGATCAATGGCTTCGTCGGCACGCCGGATATATGGCGGCAGCGGCATATGACCGCTCGCCTCCATCAGCGCAGGAAAGCCGGGCCCTTCGGACATTTCCAGCAGAAACAGATCATCGTCACGGCCGGTCACCAGTACGCGGGCGCCGCCATCCAGCAACAACTCGGCACCGGGCCTGGGCGATTTGCTGGCACGCACGCGGGCACTGGCATGTCGGCTATCCATGACCCGCTCGATCATGACCTCGATCAGACCGCCGCTGGCCTTCCGACCGAAAAGGCGGGCCGGCACGACACGGGTGTCATTGAGCACCAGCAGGTCTCCGGCACGCAGCAGTTGCGGCAGATCGGAAAAGCGACGATCCAGCAATGCGCCGCTCTCCCCGTCCAGGCAGAGCAGGCGGCTTGCGCTGCGCTCCGCGGCAGGATAGCGGGCGATAAGATCGTCCGGCAGTTCGTAGTGGAAGTCGGTCAGGCGCATGGCGCGGTATGGTAGCAGAGGCCCCGACGACGCCGTAGTCGCCAATTTCTGGCGGACCATGGCATTGATCCGCGGATCGCGAGTATACTCTCGCCTCCGACTGCCGGGATGGCGGAACTGGTAGACGCGCCGGACTCAAAATCCGGTTCTGGCGACAGAGTGTGGGTTCGAGTCCCACTCCCGGCACCAAATGGCCTGCAACAACCCCTCCTGCCCATGAACAGCAATAATCCGGATACGCCGAGCAGTCATCGGCGCACCGTGTGGTTGCTTGCCTGGCCCCTGATTCTCTCCAACCTGACCGTTCCCCTGCTCGGCCTTGTGGACACCGCCGTGATGGGCCACCTGCCGGATAGCCGCTATCTGGGTGGAGTCACGCTGGGCGCAATGCTGTTCAGCTTTCTGTACTGGGGTTTCGGTTTTCTGCGCATGGGCACAACCGGCCTCGCCGCGCAGCGCACCGGTGCCGAAGACACTTCAGGGCAGCGGCTTGTTCTGGCACAGGCGCTGCTGGTCGCATTCGCCCTCGGCATCCTGCTCATTGCCCTGCAGATTCCGCTGGTCACGCTCGGCCTGTGGTTGCTGGACGGCAGCCCCGAAGTCACCGATCTCGCCCGGGAATACGCAACCATACGCATGTGGAGTGCGCCAGCCGTGCTGGCCAACTATGTGCTGATCGGCTGGTTCCTGGGCCTCGGTAACAGCCGCTTCACGCTCTGGCTCATGCTGGTCAACAATCTGGTAAACATCGTTCTCGATCTGGTGTTCGTGCTTGGCCTGGGCATGACTGTCGACGGTGTGGCGCTGGCGAGCGTCATCGCCGATTACTCCGCCCTGGCCCTGGGGCTGTGGCTTTGCCTGCGCACCCTGCGGCGTCTTGGCGGTCGACTGCCCGTACCCGAGTTATCCCGCCTCGCCGCCTATCGGGAACTCTTCTCCGTCAATAGTGCGCTGTTCATCCGCACCCTGCTGTTGCTCTTCGCCATGGCCTTCTTCACCAGCCAGGGTGCGAGACAGGGCGATGTGATCCTTGCGGCGAACGCGGTGCTGATGCAATTCATCATGCTCACCTCGTTCGGGCTGGATGGATTCGCCCACGCAGCGGAATCTCTGGTGGGGCGCGCCGTCGGACGCCGTGACATCAGGCTGTTCCGAGCCCACGTCAGAGCCGCTGCGGAGTGGTCCCTGGGGGTTGCCGGTGCCTTTGCCCTGGTTTTCGCCCTGGGCGGCAATTTACTCGTTGCCATGCTCACCGACATCGGCGAAGTGCGCGACATGGCCGCGATCTTTCTGCCCTGGATGGTGGTGATGCCGTTACTGGCGGTCTGGAGCTACCTGCTGGACGGTATCTTCATCGGCGCGACGCGCACGAAGGAGATGCGGGACACCATGCTGCTCGCGGTGATCGGCGCTTATCTACCACTGTGGTTTGTGACACAGGAAATGGGCAACCACGGTCTGTGGCTTGCCTTCACGGGGTTCATTGTCGTGCGTTCGACGCTGCTGGGTGGAGTCTTCTGGCTGGAATGGCGACGCGGGCGCTGGATTCCCCAGACGCCCGCGAGAAGCACTGACGCTAATCCATAATGTGCCGCCAGGAGTCGCGGAGTTCCTCGGTGCTCCACTCTCCTTCCGGCACCGGTGGAATCGACATGACGTTGTGGGTCTGGTTGGCAACCAGCGTCTGACGGACGAGACTACCGAGCAGGGCCTGATAGCGCTCGGCATGCATGCCCCGATCCTGCCGGTAGACGCCACTGATCGTGCCGTCGCGTTCCACATCGAGACGCACCTCGAAGTTCACGGCCGACCCATCCCGCGCGCCTCCGCGCACCACTTCAATGGTGTCTGCCTGGAAACCGACGTGGTAGAAGGCCCGGCCTTCCCGGTCACGCAGTAACACATTGTAGAAAACCTGGCCGCCGTCACCATCGCCGGTATTCACCTCGATACGGCGCAGCCGGTCCGGCAGGGGCATCATGTCCTGTACCACCTGACTCAGGCCTGCATCCATGGTTGCGCTCGGTTGCGGCTCTGCCAGCGAAGCGCGAATGCGCGCCTCCATGGTGATAATGATCAGAATAACCACCAGTGCAACAAAGCCGGCAAGGCCCAACCACAACTGCCGGCGCATCGGCGCTTCATACTCCCGCGCTTCTTCAGGGGTCAACGGCTCACCGGTTTTACTCATCAATCTGCCTCATGCTCGTGATGTGAATGGATGCGGGAATGATACGCACCTTGAAGGAGACACTGAAATAGTCGCACGTTCGCCCTCGAGTCAAATCGCGGCCTCGAGCGCTGCGAGGATTGGAGGCTAGCGATATCGCGCCGCCAGCTGTGCCGGATCAGCCCCCAGAAAGTAGGCCAGCCGGAGACGCCACATGAGCAGTATCGTGCGCCAGACGCCTCGCTGCTCCCAGCGCCGACCGGAGGTTTCCAGCCGCTCGCGGCGGCAATGCGGAGCCGCTCGGCGACGGAGAATCTTGCTTAATGCAATGTCCTCCATCAGGGGCTGAGCCGGAAAACCACCGACTGCCTCGAACAGGCGACGGTGGACGAACATGCCCTGATCGCCAGTTGCGATGCCGCTCAGTCTGGATCGTTGGTTCATGAAAAAGGCGACAATGGGCAACCAACCCGACCGACCGCTGATAGAGACATCGAAACGCCCCCAGAACTCAGCCTGCGCTTGCAGCGACTGCATCACATCCAGAGCCTGCCCGGTTGGCAGGGTATCGGCGTGGACAAACCAGAGCATGTCTCCGCCGGCAACGGCCGCGCCGGCATTCATTTGCATGGCACGACCTGGTGCGGTCTCCAGCACCTTGTCCGCCAGGCCGTGGGCCAGCTGCGGCGTTCCGTCACTGCTGCCACCGTCGACCACAATGATCTCGTTAGCGGCACCCCGAAGGCTGGCCAGACGGTTCAGCAGATCCGGCAAAGCAGTGGCTTCGTTGAGGGTGGGAATGATCACCGACACCTGCATGGCAGGGGCTTTGTCCTCTGAAAGGTTGGTGCTACACTCTCGCCGAAATCGGGGCCGTAGCTCAGTTGGGAGAGCGCGTCGTTCGCAATGACGAGGTCGGGGGTTCGATTCCCCCCGGCTCCACCACTTTACTCGAAAACGGAGGCGCAACGCCTCCGTTTTTGATTTCGAAACCTGCCATACGTTTCTCCGAAGCCCAGCCCTTCGTTATACTGCCGCCGCGCGCCCTGGTAGCTCAGTCGGATAGAGCAACCGCCTCCTAAGCGGTAGGTCGCAGGTTCGAATCCTGCCCAGGGCACCAGTCCTCATTGTGTCCGTACCGGGCACATGGTCCCAGGCATGTTCATCCATGACCCGGGACATCCATCACAGCTCCAGTGGGCGTTTCAACCCATTATTGGGCCAATGCGACGTCAACCTGCGACATCCAATACAACAGAAAACCACGTTTTATCCGATACATGGCGGCGTTCGGGTGCTAACATCCGCATATGGGTGCCCATTTGTGGGGAACCTTCTCGTGACTTGTTGCGTTGACGCAGTGATACACAAGCAATCTGCCGGACTGCGAACGCGGCTAGCGCAGATACATGGGGATGGGGAGCACACCAGCATGGGCAACGGCGCGTGAGCGAACTGGTCCGGGGCAGCGCCGTGGCGGGCATTTTGCCGGAACTCGGCCATTCCAGGCTCGCAGAGCTGGATACCCTGGGGCCTTTGCTGGACGCCCTGCTTCTGTTGTTCGACGCAGACAACGGCTTCCTGGCTCTGGCGGAACCCGATCAGGTTAGATGGCTTAGGCTCGCGCGAAGTGGCGACTGCCCCGACACTGATCGGGACGAGCTTATCCGCCTCCTTGTGCAGACCGCGTCAACGCCTCTGCGTACCTGGGAGGCCGACACTCCCGAACCCATTCGACAGCTTGCAGCGAACGCCTTCATGGTGCGACGCGAGGCGAGCCAGGTTGCTGGCACCTTCCTGCTTGTACTCAATGACTGCGATCAGGTCGCGACCCGGGAGGCCGCCCGGCTCGGTGGGCTTGACCAACTCTGGAATGCCCTGGAGCAGATCATCCTCCGGGAGCGCCTGGGAATCTGGCTAGAGGGGGCGCTGCCCTGGAGCCAGGGCCGGTCAGCGATCCTGGAGGCCGTCACCACAGCCACCGGCCTGTCGGTACTGGCCATTGATGCCAATGGCGACGTGCTCGCCATGAACAATGCGCTTGCGAAGACCATCGGCGACAATGTTGTCAACCTGCTGGGCCGCCCCCTGTTCACGCTGTTGCCCGACGAAGGCAACCATGGCCAGGAACAACGGATTCGACGACAACTCACCAGCGACGACCCCTGGCTGCACTTTCTGGAATTGCAGGCCCGGGACGGTAATCTGCTGGAATACAGCTGCACGACGAGACTGTTCCGCGACCGGGGGCAACCACAGCTTCTGATTATTGCCTGCTGTCGCGCGGAGGATACCTGCGTCACCCCGCCAGTGACCGGCAAACTCCATGAGCTCCTTACCAGCGGCCGCGACGCTGTGCTGATCACGGACGGCGAGGATCTACACTTCCCCGGACCGCGGATTCTCTACGCCAACCCGGCATTCAGCCGCATGACGGGTTTCCCGCCGGAGAGCGTGTTAGGCCGCAGTCCACACATGGTCCAGGGTGAAAATACCGATCGGGAGAACATGGCTCGTTTCATCCAGCGCCTGCGAAAACACCGCCAGGCGAGAACCGAGGCGATCAACTACACCCGGGAAGGGGCCGAATACCGCGTTGAGATCGAGGCGCGGGAGAGTGTCGACCCGCTATCCAATCGCCGTCAGTATGTGGCCACCCAGCGGGATGTCACCGTCCGCCGCCTTACCGAGCGGAGTCACACGGAACTGGAGTTGGCGCTGCAGCATGTGGGCGATGGCGTGATTCTGTGCGATCATCTGGACAGAATCTCCTGGTTCAATGGCAGCGGGCAGACCTTTCTGCTAAGTCGCGCCGACGGCATGGGCCGTTTGCTCTCCGAGCAACTGGCCGAACCGGGTGACGGGCTCCCATTGCAGGCGGCACTGCAACGGGCCCGCACCGAGCAGACGGCCCAGGAGCTTGAACTGGTTGGCATGCGGGAAGGCCGGCTGCTCTGGGCGAGGCTGACACCGCTACCGCCACGCCGATGCGAGCCTCACGCCGTGGCGGTAACAATCCGCGACATTACCGACTTCAGCACCGCTCGCCATCAGCTCGAGCTTCAGGCCATGGCCATGGAAACCACCCCCAGCGCCATGGCCCTCACCGACAATCAGGGCTACATCATCTGGTTGAATCAGACTATGGAGCGGCTCTTCGGCAGCCATATCCAGCATACCGGTGACTACCTGCCGGGCCTGATGCCGCACAGCGCGACCGCCGCCAGGCATACACTGCAGTCAGCAATCGCAGAACGCTCGGATTGGCACGGAGAAGTCAGCTGGTACCTGCCGGACAACGGTGGCACGGCGCTATACGAGCATGCGCTGACACCGCTGCGACCCGCCAGAAGCCGCGCAGAGACTGTCTATCTCTTCACCGGGCAGAACATCACGGCAAGGCGGGATTACACCCGTCTTCTCGAATTGCGCAATCGGCGGCTTATCTCTCTGGTGGCACTGCAAGACCTGGCACGCACGGATGCCCGATCCAGTGAGCTGGCGCTGGAGGCCACCGAGCGAATTCGCGCCAACATGATGGGACATCGCGCCAGCCTGGTCTTGTTGCAGCCAGATGGGCGACTGGAGACCATGGCCAGCGCCGCCCTGGGCGAGCTGAGCGGCTCTGAGTTGCCGGCACCGGAGGAGCAACTCGTGGAGCTGATCCGTCAACCGCAGGATCGCAAGGCCTTCGCGGTCTGCCTTGTGGGCGGCGACCCGGAGGGCGGAGACCTGCCCAGTTGTCTGGTTGTCGCCCCGATCGGTATCCGCGGCCGTGCCTATGGCGCGTTGCTGCTGTCCACGGAACCGGAACGCCAGTTCGTGGACGCCGACCTGATGTATCACAGAGCCGTGGCAGACATCGTCGACAGCGCGCTGCACGCAGAGACTCAACGGGGACGAACCGAACATCTCATCCACAACGACCCGCTGACCAATCTGCCCAACCGTCGAAGTTTTCTCGACCAGCTCCAATTCATGGTGGAGGTCGCTGCGGAGCAACAGGCGGAGCTGGCCCTGCTGGTACTCGATCTGAATCGCTTCCGGCAGATTAACGACAGTTTTGGCCATGAGGTGGGTGACGAACTGCTTCGCATGGTGGGCACCCGTTTGCGGCAAAGCATTCCCGACAGTGCAGTGGTCGCCAGGGTCGGCGCTGATGAGTTCGGCGTCCTTTTGCCGTTCAGCCGGGCCGATGCGGCGGATACCCTGGCTGCACGCATTCATGAGTACATCAATGCGCCCATCACTATCGGGCTTGATACCCTGCACTTGCGTGTTTCCATTGGCATAGCAACATTTCCATCTGATGGCCGTCAGGCTGACGATCTATTGCTTTCAGCCAACTCGGCGCGGCTGGAGGCGAAACGCCTGAGGCAGCCCACGATTGCCAGCCGACGACGCGGACCCGGTTTTACCCGGGAAGATGTGCGTATCGAGCATCGTCTGCATGCCGCGCTGGATACCGGCAGCCTGTATTTGCACTATCAACCGATCCGCCGACTGGACACCGATGAGGTCACCGACCTCGAAGTGCTGGTTCGCTGGGATGACCCGGTCCTCGGCCAGGTGCCACCGGCGCGTTTCATCCCAGTGGCTGAAAACACCGGGGTGATTCAGGCACTGGATCGTCATGTCCTCGATCAGGCCTTGCAGGAAACAGCAGCCAGCGGCGTCAATGTGTCGGTCAATGTGTCTGCGCAGACGCTCCTAGATGAGGATTACTGCGGATTTGTCCGCCGCGTCCTGCAAAAGCATCGTCGGCCGGCGCGGGCGCTGACCCTTGAGATTACCGAACGAGTCTTTGCCGATACGGCACGGATTCGACCGGTTTTGCAGAAACTCGTGGAGCTCGGGGTGCATATTGCCATTGACGATTTCGGCACCGGCTACTCCTCATTGCATCTCCTGCCCGAACTGCCTGTGAGCCGGCTGAAGATCGATCGCAGCTTCCTGGGGCGACGCAACGAGAAACCCGGTTATGCAGCAGTCATCCTGGCGTCTGTCCGCCTGGCCCGGGGGATTGGCATCCATTCGCTGATCGAAGGCGTGGAGACGCAGCTGGATCTGGATTGGGTGAGGGCCACCGGGCTCGACTATGCCCAGGGATACTTCCTTGGCCGGCCCGCACCCCTGGACGATCTCTACGGGGTCAAGGCAAAACCCCGCTGACACCACGTCGCACAACTATTTTTTCTTTTTCACAAACCGCATCAGCCGCTGCCGTCTCGCCAACTGCCGCGGGCTCAGCGTATTCTTCTTGCCCGCATAGGGGTTCTCTGTGGTACGGAACTCCAGCCGGACGGGGGTTCCCTCGAGTTGCAGTACCCGGCGAAAGGTATTGACCAGGTAACGCCGGTAAGTCCGTGGCACCTGCTCTGCCTGATTGCCGTGAATGATGATCAGCGGCGGGTTGCGGCCGCCCTGGTGGGCGTAGCGCAACTTGATGCGCCTGCCACGAACCAGCGGTGGTGGATGACTGGCCACCGCATCCTCCAGAATCTGGGTGAGCCGTGTGGTGGACATGTCCCGCAAGGCCGACGCATGTGCCTGCTGAATTGAATCGTAGAGCAAGCCGACTCCACTTCCGTGCAGCGCGGAAATGTAGTGGATGTTGGCGAAATCAACGAAGCCGAGTTTCACTGACAGCAGGCGCCGCACCTCGTCCCTGTCGCTCTGGCCAAGGCCATCCCACTTGTTCACTGCGATTACCAGACCCCGCCCCGCCTCCAGCACATGGCCGACCAGATGGGCGTCCTGCTCGGCGACGCCCTCATGTGCGTCGAGTACCAGAACCACCACCTGCGCAGCGTCAATAGCCTGCATGGTCTTGATGATGCTGAACTTCTCGACGGCTTCACTGATTCGGGAGCGGCGACGGACACCGGCGGTGTCAATCAGGGTGTAGCGCCGGCCGTCCTTTTCAAACGGAATGAATACGCTGTCCCGCGTCGTGCCGGGCAGATCAAAGACCACCACCCGCTCCTCGCCGAGCAGACGATTGACCAGGGTCGACTTGCCCACGTTGGGCCGCCCCACCACTGCGACACGCACGGAATCCGGATCCGACTGCAGGCGGGCCAGTGCCGATTCGTTGTCAGCGGCAGTCTCCGGCAGCCCAGCAAAGACCTGTTCAAGCAGACCGGGAACGCCGCGCCCGTGCGCGGCCGAGATACCGTAAGGTTCGCCCAGGCCCAGGGAATGAAAATCCGTGGTGGCCAGGCGGGAATCCACGCCATCGACCTTGTTCACCGCCAGCACCACCGGCTTGCCAAGCCGCCGCAACTGCGTGGCGATATCCTCGTCTGCCGCCGTCAGCCCGGCACGGGCATCCACCAGCAGGACCACCAGATCGGCTTCGCCTACGGCAATCATGGCCTGCTGCTGCATGCCCAGCTCAATGCCATTGGGGTCGTCACCCAGGCCACCAGTGTCCACGACGATGTAGTTCCGCTCGCCAATCCGACCACGACCATATTGCCGATCCCGTGTCAGCCCGGGGTAATCGGCCACCAGCGCATCCCGAGTCCGGGTGAGGTAGTTGAACAGCGTGGACTTGCCGACATTGGGTCGGCCCACCAGGGCGATGACAGGATGCATGAAACCCACTCGGGAAGACTGCGATTAAGGCGTGGAGGATAACAGATCCCCGTCCACCGAGGCAGCCAGCGAGCACAAGCCAGAGATTGCCACTAAACCAATGGCCTATGCCTTGGAAAGGCCCTATGCCGGATGCTGGATTGCCGCACGGCAACATGCTTGCAAAGCTTTGTCATGCATTCCGTCCAATGGTGGGCGGATCGTCATGACAACGTTATCTTCGGAGGCTAGCAAGGTGAGCAGCGGAGCAGTCAATCAGTACCAGGGTGACGAAGCCGCGCGGCGCAACGAGGCTGTTCGGGCAGCCGAGGCCGAGTCGGCGGGTCGCCCCGAGCAGGTCGCATCAAATCGCGAGTTCGCGGAGCATATGCAGCAGAATCTGCGGGAGGCTGACGCAAACAACCCGGTGGAGTTCAATCTCTTCGACCAGCGCTATAACCGCACCATCCCCGACGATAACGCCTGGAACCGCTTCTGGAATCGCGTCAACGTGCTGCCCGATCTGCTCGGGACGGGCGACCCCTCCGGCGATCCGGAAGGGCTGATCACCGCGCCCATGTACCAACATCCCGCTTACTACCTGGAGAAGGCGGGGCTGCCCATGGATCAGCAGGGCAATGTGTCCATACCCAATACCGAGGAAGGCGGGACGCTCCTCGCAATGATGAACTGGGCCGAGGTGGGGGTGTCCGGCTCTTTCAACGGGCAGTTGGATTTCGAGGCCATGAAGCAGGACCTGCCGCTATCACCGGATTTCGTGCGCGGCTACGAAGACACCCAGCGCCAGATTCTCACAGGCCAGGGCATTGCCGCCTTGCAGACCCTGATTACCGGCATGGCGGCAGCCTCCAGCGCGGGCTCTGCGCCCTCCCAGTCCCAGCTTCCGCCAGGGCAGGCACCAGGCCCTCGCCGCATTGATCCCGCCGGCTCTATTCAGATGGGTCGTGACGCTTCCGGCACCTATCGGCCATTCGCATTCCCGGACACCGGCGCAGGCGGTGCGGTCACTCCCAGCCCGAGCGGCCAACTGGCACGCCCACCAGCCAACAACCCAAGCTCACTGGTGCAGCAGACACCCACCGTTTCGCCGAATCTGACAGTGCCGAACGCCGCCACGCCAGCTCCACCCAACCTGGCCAGTCCGGGACAACCGCCGGCATCAGGCAACCAGGCTCTGACGCCGCCGCAGGGTGAGCCCGGCACGCCCCCGCCCGCCCCGACGGGAGACCACTCCGCGGGTATGGCGCAGCGCATGGCGGCTGAACAGGCTGCCCTGGAGGCGCAGCGAACCCGGGACCTGGATCAGCGCTCCGCAGCCAACCCCATTGCCACGGTCTCGGATGAAGTATCGTCATCCGTGGGTCGATTCAGCTGGGATGACGTGGGGAGGGCCGCCACGGAACACAATGCGAATGCGCCTTCATCCGACGTGATGGTTCGCGTCCCGGTGGATCGGAACTATGGTGGCGATGCACAGCGACGGGAAGTCGGCATGCTGCGTGGTGACCCAATGGCCATCGAAAACCAGGTCAACGCCATGCAGCAGCAGGGCCAGGTTCCTGCAGATTTCGATCTGCCGGGGGCCGCGCGCCAGACCGGCCTGGACTGGGGCGAATCCATGCAGGCCTCCCGTGACGCCCGCGCTTATCATGTAGCCGCCGAGAATCCCATCAATCTCTTTGGTAATGAAACCTACGCGTACCCGGATGCGCAAAGCGCTATCTCTGCCACCATGGAGTTCAACGCCAGCACGGAGCCGGGTGGAGACGTAGCGATTTATGCCCCCATCAATGTCGATGTCTCCTCCGGGAACGTCTCCGGGCAGGGCCTGTCGCACCAGGTCTACGTGGGCGATCCGGGTAACGCCCGGGGTTTTTACGACGCCATGCGGGATCAGGGCCGGATTCCCGATGATGTCTCGTTCGATGACGTGCTGCAGATGTCCGGCATCCACGGTTCCTTCGACAGCCGGGTCGGAGCTGCCGCACAAATGGATCAGACCCCGGTGCCAGCCGTCGAAGACGACTACTCCGTTGACCGTGAGGAGGTCGACACACTGATTCGCTCGGCCAGCGAACTCCCACCTCTGACCACCCAGGAGGATCTCCAGGAGAAGGCGCGGCTACTCGACCAGATGACGCCGGCCGAACGCCGTCGCACGGGCAACGTGATGGTGGAGTTGCTGGCGAACACGAACTACGGTGAGTTGCCATCGCGGATTGACGATATTCACTCTCATGAGGGCCCACGACTGTCGATGCGCGAGGTCCGTAGCGGCGGCTTCGGTTCCTACGACGCCAATTACATTGGCAACCGACCCGAGGGCATCAGCGACGAGGAGTGGCTGGATCGCGTGGTCAACCGTTTCATCGATCAATCAAGCACCGGCGATACCGTGTTCTTCCCGGTGGCCCCTCGGTTCGCCCAGCCGCTTGAGGGTACCGCCGGCGAGCGCTTCGGTGGCGATGCCATTCCCGATTACTACCTGGCCCGCGATGCCCGCAACAAGAATCTTCTGGGCACAGTCGAGTTTCGCGACGGACGCGCAATCAACACCCAGTCATTACCGGATCGCGCCGGTAACCCGCGCATTGTGCCGTTCAACCTGTCCATCGAGGAGTTTGAATCGCTGATCGGGCGACAAGTGCCCAGTGACGTGACAGCCATGGAATTCGTCACGGCCTCCGGTAACCACGGCCTGCATTATGACGGGGCGGAAATCGACGAGAGCATCGCCCGGGCCCACGCCAAGATGATCCGTCACGAGCGGGATGTTTACGACACCGATGTGATCGCCTCCCACTACGTGATGGGCCTCACCGCCGGCAACCCGCGGGCAGACGACAGCGCCCACAATGTCTTTAACGCCTTGAACGCCGCGAACCGGGCGGAACAGTCCGAAGGTATCTCCCCCGGATCGCTGCGCATGATGTGGGGCGAGACCAATCTGTCCAAGGAGATGGTTCACACGCTTGGCGGCCAGACCCCTCTGATCTACAACACGCCCGAGGAACTGGCCAATCTCAACCAATGGGCCGGCGCCATGAGCCAGACCGGCATGCCGGTGATCATTCACATGGACAGCGGCACGCCGGCGGAAGCTGATCTCAACCTTTGGGGAGGCAGCCTCGCAGCCTTCCGAACGCCGTCCAATGTGGCGAACGTGGATAAATTCATCACGTTTGCCAATGAGAATCCGGATACGGATATCATCTGGGCCCATGCCGGGCTCGGCTATACGGTGCAGATGCCCCTGAACTATACCGATACCCTGCAGCGGGTTCTGGATGAAGCACCCAATGTGAAAATCGACATTTCCTGGGACGCGATCCATCCGTATATCAAGGATGATGCGGCGGCCTGGGCAAAACTCATCGGGGATAATCCCGACCGCTTCATCTGGGGCAGCGACACCATCGCAACCTCGCAGAACGATGCTGCCCCCCTGCACGACGGGACACCGAACAGCCGTTATGAGGTCGCCCGCTCACTGCAGAGGACCGGGCTGATCGAAGAGCTGGACCGGTTGGACCCCAATCTGAAGGAGGCAGTGTTCTCCAGCAACTACCAGGATACGGTGCCACCCGGTGTGCAGCGAGCCAATGAATTCCGCCTAAACGCCGACAACCGGGAATGGCTGGAGCGGGGTGGCCCGTCCACCGGCGAACCACCGCCCATGATCTGGACCCGTGACTCCCAGGGCAACTACCGCGACGAGCTGGTGCCCAACCCGGCGGCACAGCAGTAGTAACGAGGGCCCCCTGCGGCGTAGTGCCTGCGAAACCTCAGGCGCTGCGCCGCACCGGCGTCAGGGCCGCTTCCAGCAGTTGCCGGGTATAGGGATGTTGCGGGCTCTCGAAGACACGGGTGGCTTCGCCCTGCTCCACCACGACACCATCCTTCATCACAATGATGTCGTGGGACAGGGCGCGGATGACCTTGAGATCGTGGCTAATGAACAGATAGGCAAGGCCATAGCGGCGTTGCAGCTCGCGTAACAGTGAGACCAGCTGCGCCTGCACGGAGCGGTCCAGGGCAGAGGTGGGCTCGTCAAGCACGATCAGCGCCGGGCGCAACACCAGGGCGCGGGCCACGGCCACACGCTGACGCTGCCCACCAGAGAGCTCATGGGGGAAGCGTGGCATGAGTTCCGGATCGAGCCCTACGTCCTTGAGCGCCTGGGTGATGGCGTCCTGCCGTGCCTGGGGGCTCATTCCGGGCTCATGCACTTCGAGCCCTTCGGCGATGATCTGCTCCACGGACATGCGCGGGCTAAGGCTGCCGAAGGGGTCTTGAAACACCACTTGCATGCGCTTGCGCATCGGCCGCAACGCCGACGGGCGGGTGCGGGTGATGTCCTCGCCAAGGAACACGATACGGCCGGTGGCGCACTGCTGCAGGCGCAATAGCGCCAGCGCCAGCGTGGTCTTGCCGGAGCCACTCTCCCCGACAATGCCCAGGGTTCGGCCCGGGGCAAGACGCAGACTGACACCGTCCACGGCGCGCACATAATCCCGCACCCGACGAAACAGGCCACCACGAATCGGGAAGTGGACTTTCACGTCGTCCGCCTTCAGCACCGGCTCGGCATTGGCGTCCGCCGGATAGGGCTCGCCAGACGGCTCGGAGTCAATCAGCAATCGCGTGTAGGCATGGGCCGGTCGGCTGAACAGGGCCTCGCTGTTGCCGTCTTCCACGACTTCGCCATAACGCATCACACAAACCCGATCCGCCATGTGGCGAACCACATTGAGGTCATGGCTGATCAGCAGAAGGCCCATCTTGAAACGGGACTGCAGGCCACGAATCAGATCGAGGATCTGTGCCTGCACGGTGACATCCAGGGCAGTGGTTGGCTCATCGGCAATCAATAGCTCGGGTTCGTTGGCCAGCGCCATGGCGATCATCACACGCTGTCGCTGACCCCCGGACAGTTCGTGGGGAAAGCTGCCCAGCCGCCGCACCGGATCCGGCAGACGCACCAGGTCCAGCAGTTCGAGGATGCGCGTGCGCGCCTTGTCCGGCGTCATGCCGCGATGGATGCGCAGGGTCTCGCCTATCTGCTTCTCCACCGTATGCAGCGGGTTCAGCGAGGTCATGGGCTCCTGGAAGATCATGCCGATCCGCCCACCACGGTACTTGCGCATGACCGGCTCCGGGGCACCCAGGAGTTCCTCGCCGCGGAACCGGATGCTGCCGGCGGGATGCCAGGCCCGGGGATAGGGCAATAACTGCAGCACGGACATGGCGGATACCGACTTGCCGGATCCGCTCTCCCCCACCAGGGCCAGCGTCTCACCGGCCTGAACCGACCAGGACACGCCTTTCACGGCCTCCAGCACACCACTGCCGGTACGAAAGTGGACGTGCAGATCACGCACGTCCAATAACGGCTGCGTCATACGCCTGCACCCCCCAGGGTCTTGCGCGGATCGAAGGCATCACGCACCGCTTCACCAATGAAGATCAGCAAGGTGAGCATGACCGCCAGCACCGCAAAGGCAGTAATACCCAGCCAGGGCGCATGCAGGTTGGCCTTGGCCTGGGCCAGCAGTTCCCCCAGGGAGGGCGAGCCGGGCGGCAGACCGAAGCCGAGAAAGTCCAGGGCCGTCAGTGTGGTGATGGAACCGCTCAGAATGAACGGCAGGAAGGTCAGCGTCGCCACCATGGCGTTGGGTAGGACATGACGGAATATGATGGTCCGGTCCGGCACGCCCAGGGCCCGGGCCGCGCGTACGTAATCGAAGTTGCGCACCTTGAGGAATTCCGCGCGCACCACGGCGACAAGCTGGGTCCAGGCAAACAGCAGCATGATCAATAACAGCCACCAGAAGCTGGGCTCGACGAAGCTCGCCATGATAATCAGCAGGTAGAGCACCGGCAGGCCATTCCAGATCTCGATAAAGCGCTGGAAGATGAGATCCAGCCAGCCGCCGAAATACCCCTGCACCGCCCCGGCAATGACCCCGATGATCGAGCTGGCGATGGTCAGGGCCAGGCCGAACAGCACGGAGATGCGAAAACCGTAGATGAGCCTGGCCATGACATCACGGCCGTGGTCGTCGGTGCCAAGCCAGTTCTCCGCTGATGGCGGGGAAGGCGCGGGCTGGTTCAAGTCCTGGTTGATGGTTCGATAGGAGTACGGAATGATGGGCCAGAGCATCCAGCCGTCGGCCTCGATCAACTCCCGCACGAAGTTGTCACGATAATCCGTGGCGGTGGGGAAATCGCCGCCAAAGGTGGTTTCCGGATAATCGTTGACGATGGGAAAGTACCAGCCGCCGTCAAAGTGAACCACGATGGGCCGGTCATTGGCGATGAGTTCCGCCCCCAGGGTCAGTACGAACAGCACCAGGAAGATCCATAATGACCACCAGCCCCGGCGGTTGGCGCGGAACTGCTGCCAGCGTCTCTCATTGATCGGACTGAGCGCCATCATCAGCCCTCCCGCTTCTCGAAGTCGATACGCGGATCAATGATCACGTACATGATGTCGCCAATCAGGTTCAGTACCAGGCCCAGCAGGGTAAAGATGAACAGCGTGCCAAACACCACCGGATAATCCCGGTTGATGATTGCCTCGAACCCCAGCAGGCCAAGACCATCCAGTGAGAAGATCACTTCGATCAGCAAGGCCCCGGTGAACAGGATGCTCATGAAAGCGGCGGGGAAGCCGGCGATGACCACCAGCATGGCGTTACGGAATACGTGACCATAGAGTACGCGCTGGTCCGTCACCCCCTTGGATCGCGCCGTGGTGACGTATTGCTTGTTGATCTCCTCCAGAAACGAGTTCTTGGTGAGCATGGTCAACCCGGCGAAGCCACCAATCACCATGGCGGCCACCGGCAACGCCAGGTGCCAGAAATAATCGATAATCCGCATGGGCCAGGAGAGTTCCTCCCAGTCCTCCGAGGTCAGTCCTCGCAAGGGGAACCAGTCGAAAAAGCTGCCTCCGGCGAACAACACGATCAGCAGGATGGCAAAGAGGAAACTCGGTATGGCGTAACCGACGAACACCACGGCGGAGGTCCAGAAGTCGAACCGGGTGCCGTCCTTCACCGCCTTGCGGATGCCAAGAGGTATGGAAATGGTATAGACCAGTAATGTGGTCCAAAGCCCCAACGAGACGGACACCGGCATCTTGTCGGCGATAAGCCGCATTACGGAGCGGTCCTGGTAGAAGCTATCTCCGAAATCAAACCGCATGTAGTTCCAGAGCATCATGACGAAGCGCTCGTGGGCGGGGCGGTCGAAGCCGTACATGCGCTCCAGCTCTTCGATCAGCTCCGGGGGTAACCCTTGAGCACCGCGATACTCCCCCCGGGAGCTGTCCATGTGACGCCCGGCCACCTCGCTGCTCACCGTCCCGGCGAAACGCTCGGTGGCGTCGCCGGCCTGCCCCTGAATCTGCGCAATGGCTCGTTCGACAGGCCCGCCCGGGGCAACCTGCACAATGGCAAAATTGATGAGCATGATCCCCAGCAACGTGGGGATCATGAGAAACAGACGGCGAATTACATAATTCGTCATTGCGGCGCCGGCAGATCAGGCATCGTCGTCGGTGGGTTCTGCTTCGGCGTCGGGCACCTGCCACCATAGATCAACGTCGAAGCCGTCACCGGAAGGAGTATCCGGATAGGCGTACCGGTCCCAATAGACCACCCGATCGGAGCGAGTGTGCCAATGCGGGATCACGTGATGGCCGTGCAACAACACACGATCCAGGGCGCGGGCCGTGGCCTGCAGCGTGTCCCAGTCCCGTGCCCGGATTAGCTGGTCCACCAACTCGTCGATCACCGGGTCACAGATTCCCGCGTAGTTGCGGCTGCCCGGCGTCTCCGCGGCCTCACAGCTCCAGTAGCTGCGCTGTTCGTTACCCGGTGACCGCGACTGGGGCAACACCAGCACCGTGACGTCAAAATCAAACTCGTTCATCCGATTCTGGTACTGGGAGTCGTCGACGATACGCACCCGGGCTTCAATACCAAGCCGCTCCAGGTTGGGGCGATAGCGCTCGATGACGCGGTTGAACGACTGATCACGCATGAGGAAGGTGAAGCTCATGCGCTCACCGGATTCGGCATTCACCAGACGCCCATCACGGACCTCCCAGCCCGCCTCCCGGAACAGCGCCAGGGCGCGCCGCAGGTTATCGCGGATGGAGCCACCGCCGTCGGTGCGCGGTGCCTGGAATGCCTGATCGAAAACGCTCTCCGGCAATTCATCGCGAAACTGCTCAAGAATCTCCAGTTCCTGGCCTTCCGGCACGCCCGTGGAGGCCAGGTCGGAATTGGAGAAGTAGCTCTCGGTGCGGGTGTAGGCGCCGTAGAAGATCGCTTCATTGGTGCTTTCGAAGTCGAAGGCATATCCCAGGGCCTTGCGCACCCGCGGGTCGGAGAAACGCTCCTGGCGATTGTTGATAATGAACGCCTGCATACCCGTAGGCCGCTCATGGGGGATTTCCACCATGCGCATGCGCCCATCGCGCACTGCCGGAACGTCGTAGGCCGTGGCCCAGTTGCGAGCGATGTTCTCGTAGCGCAGATCGTAGGCACCGGCCTTAACCGCTTCCACGGCCACATCCATGTCCCGGTAGTAGTCAATCCTGATTCGGTCGAAGTTGAACCGCCCCCGGTTTACCGGTAGATCACGGGCCCAGTAGTCATCGACCCGCTCGTAGGTGATCTGGCGCCCCTGGTCCACACGGGTCACGCGGTAAGGCCCACTGCCCAACGGCGGCTCCAGGGTCGTGCGATTGAACTCGCGCCCCTCCCAGTAGTGCTTCGGCAGGATCGGCAACTGTCCGACAATCAAGGCAAGCTCACGATTGTCGGGGCTACCCAGATTGAAGCGGACCTGATGGTCGCCTTCGCGCTCGACGCTCTCCACGTCGGCGTAGTAGAGCCGGAAGTTGGGGTGCCCCTCCGTTCGAAGCAGATCGAAGCTGAAGACGACGTCATCGGCGGTGAGCGGTTCGCCGTCGTGGAAACGCGCCTCCTCGCGCAGATGGAAGCGGACCCAGGACCGGTCATCCGCCAGTTCGATACGCTCGGCTACCAGACCGTAGATGCTGAACGGCTCGTCATCGGAGTTCACCGTCAGCGTGTCATACACGCGCCCAAGACCGGACGCAGGATTCCCACGCAGAATGAACTGGTTGAGACTGTCAAAGGTACCGAAGCCGGCGAGACGGATCTGGCCGCCTTTCGGTGCATCGGGGTTGACGTAATCGAAGTGCTCGAAGTCGGCCGGGTACTTGGGCGAGTCATAGAGTGACAGGCCATGCCCGTCGGCAAGGGCGACTCCCATGGTTCCACAAAGCAACCCGGATACCATCCAGCGAGCGATTCGATGTCTCATGCGCGGTAAAACTCCTCAGGTTCCATGGATCGACGAGCCAGGGGGACGGACCGGGCAGACCGCCCGAGTCTAACATCGCCGCCACACCCGACCACAACGTGGGCAAGGGAAACTGCAATGCGTTATAGTCCGCGGCGATGGCCTGGCCCGCTGCGGCCTGTGCTCCGACGCCAGTCGGGCAACGTCGGATTAGACGGATTCAGGCCGCGAGGGTTTCAGGACACCGGACAGATCGGCAAGGCCGACCAGTTGGGGAGTAGCAGACATGGGTTTTCTCGCAAACAAGAAGGCACTGATTACCGGGGTTGCCAGCAACCGCTCCATCGCCTGGGGTGTAGCACAGGCGATGCATCGTGAAGGCGCGGAACTCGCCTTCACCTACGTCGGGGACAAGCTCAAGCCCCGGGTGGAGAAGCTCGCCGGAGAACTTGGCAGCGAAATCGTCCTGCCGCTGGACGTGGGACAGGACGCAGATTTTGATGCACTGGCCCCTGCCCTTTCCAGGCATTGGGACGGGGTGGACATTGTCGTGCACTCTATCGCCTTCGGGCCGCAGGACGAGTTGAAGGGCTCCTATGTGGATAACACCACCCGCGAGGGCTTCCGCCTGTCCCAGGACATCAGCGCTTACAGTTTTGTGGCGTTGGCCCGGGCACTGCGGAGCATGATGGGTGAGGATTCATCCATGATCACCATGACCTATCTCGGTGCCGAGCGGGCCCTGCCGAGCTACAACGTCATGGGGCCGGCAAAGGCGTCTCTGGAAGCAAGCGTCCGCTACATGGCCTACGATCTGGGCCCGAGCGGCATCCGCGTGAACGGTCTGTCCGCTGGACCGATCAAGACTCTCGCAGCCGCCGGTATCGGCAACTTCCGTAAGATGCTCGATTACAATGCCCGTTCGGCGCCCTTGCGCCGTAACGTCACAACGGACGAAGTCGGTAACGTGGCGGCCTTTCTCTGTTCCGACCTTGCTCGGGGCATAACCGGCGAAGTGGTCCACGTGGACAGCGGCTTTCACATTGTCGGCCTGCCCGGGCTTGATACCATCGAAGAGTAACAGCGACTGCATAACGAAAAAGGGGCGGCCCGTGAAGGCCGCCCCTTTTCATTACTGCCACCGTGAGGGGAATGGCTACTGCAGACGCTCCTCACGGATCTCGACATCTGCTCGGGCCCTGAGATCCCGCACAAAGGCATCAATGGCTTGAGCGGCGGCCTGGTTGCGTAATTGCGAACGGAGCTGGGCGCGGGTATCGGCGTCGATCTCTTCCGGATCCCCGTCGACCACTTCAGACACCTCCATCAACGCATAGCGATCGCGACCAATGCCGGCAACCCCCACGCTTTGACTACCCTCTTCCGGTCGCGGCAGTCGAAACACCTCCTGCAGCAACAGGGGCGATTGCACGCCGATACGACCGACGAAACCCGGTTCGTTCAACTCCGCCATGGGATACTCTTCCGCGAGATCACTCAGAGACTCACCGTCACGCAGTCGTTCAAGGAGGCTATCAGCGACTGATCTCGCCTCGTCCGCCGCCTTGGCTGTGCGCAGACGCTGCTCGATGTCCTCACGAACGTCATCAAGGGAGCGCTGCTCGGGCTCTTCATAATCGGCGACGCGGACCACCACGTAACGATCATCACCGAGATTCAGCGCATCACTGTTCTCACGCTCTTCAAGCAGTCGACGGGTAAATACTTCGGCCAATACCGCGTCTTCCGCAGCGATGCCATCCTCGGCCCCACTGCGCGTGAACCAGTCCGTCCGCCGCAGCTCTAGCCCCATCTCCTCGGCGACCTGCTCAAGGGAATCCGGCAGATCGTAGGCAAGGTTATCGAGTCGTGTCTGCTCGTCAAAAAGCACGCTGCCGATCCGCTCCTCGATCAGATCAGCCTCGATTTCGGCACGAACGTCGTCAAGTTCCACGTCACCACCGCCGCGGATTTCCTCAAGCTGAATCAGATGAAAACCGAACTCCGTGCGCACCGGTTCGGAAATCGCGCCCTCTTCAAGGTCAAACAGTGCATCGTCGAAGGCATCACCATAGATGCCCCGCTCGATCTCGCCAAGTGAACCACCACGGCGAGCGCTACTCCCGTCGTCAGAGACGTCTTCGGCGACCTCAGCGAAGCTCTCACCATCTTCAAGCCGCTCCCTGGCCTCATCGATACGCGCCCGGGCCGCCTCGACGGCGTCATCATCGGCGTCGTCCCTCACAGCCACCAGGATGTGGCCCGCTACCCGGGTTTCCTCGCTGGTGTAACGATCGCGGACCTGCTCAAACCGCGAACGGATTTCATCCTCGCTCAGCTCGACCTGATCCCTAACTGCATCACGATCAAGCAACACATATTCAAGGCGAACGCGTTCTTCGGTGAAAAATGCGTCCTCGTTGTCATCGTAGTAGGCCTGAATCTCGTCATCTGATACCGACACATCGTCAACAAAGGCCTCGGCGTCCAGCAGCAGATAGCGCAAATACCGTTGCTGCCGCTCCAGGCTGATGATCTCGTCGATATCCCGCTCTGTCACAAGCGCTGTTTCGCCAATGCCATCAACCAGGGTCTGCAACAGCACGTCTCGCCGCAACTGCTGCTCGAGCCCCCCCGGTGTCGTTCCCTGGCGGCGCGCGAAGGCTTCGTAGAGCTGGCGATCAAAGCGGCCATTACGCTGAAACTGCTCGAAGGAGCGCAGCACACCGGCCAGATCCTGATCAGTGATGCGCATGCCGCGGTCTTCCACGTACTGCAGAATCACCGTTCGATTGATCATGCGATCCAGCGCTTCACGGCGCACCAGGAGTTCCTCCTCCTGGGTGAGTGTTGAACCGCGGCTGCGCTCGATTTCAACTCGCAGATTGCTGAACTCACGATCCAGTTGCTGGCGCGGTATGTCCGTACCGTTCACCGAGGCGGACACACGACCATCGCCTGACGGGCCCATGTAGCTGGACAAGCCGAACAGGGCGAAAGCAGCGCCGATAAGAACGATCACGACCCACGCAATCCAGCCGCGGGCCTTTTCCCTGATTGCAAGCAACATGGTGAGGCTATGTCCTCCAGGCGATGCCCTTGCGGGCCTCGGTTTGCGGTCTCGTGGAACTGACTGCTGATCGCGCCAGTCCGGAAATCGGACCCATTCTAGCGGGTTCCCGCGGCCCAAAAAACAAAAGGCGCCAACAGGGCGCCTTTTGGAAGAGTTGGCGGAGCGGACGGGACTCGAACCCGCGACCCCCGGCGTGACAGGCCGGTATTCTAACCAACTGAACTACCGCTCCGAATCTTTCAACCTCTGGTGGGTGGTGAGGGGATCGAACCCCCGACATTCGCCTTGTAAGGGCGACGCTCTACCAGCTGAGCTAACCACCCCAAAAAAAGAGGCGCTAGTTTACGGCATCCTTCAGGGCTTTGCCAGCCTTGAAACTCGGCACTTTCGAAGCCCCGATCTTGATCGTTTCACCGGTCCGCGGGTTGCGGCCGGAGCGCGCAGCACGCTCGCGCACGCTAAAGGTACCGAAGCCGACGAGGCTCACGGAATCATTCTCTTTCAACGCGTTGGTCACGGCCTCTACAACCGCATCTACAGCACGCGTGGCCGACGCTTTGGACAGATCGGCAGATTGGGCAACCGCTTCGATGAGTTCCGATTTGTTCATCCTGTAATCCCCTTGATGTTGTTCTAACTGGACAACTCGGCTTCCGTAGGCACCGTGCGCCTTACTCTACAGGCTTTCCGGAATCACGGAAAGGCTTGTCGCGCCTGTTCCTGCCGATGGAACAAATGACCGGGAACCCACTGCTGTCGCGGCTTTTGCAAGATTAGGGCGAGCCCATTTCTGGGCTCGCCCGGAGCGTTTTTACACGCCGTCGACGTTATAGCAAGGTGCACTCGCGGGTGTCAATGCGCCCGCACTGCTCCCTGCTTGCGACCACGCTTGGTCTTCTTGCCTTCAGCCTCTACCGGCTCTTCCGTCTCGGGTAGCGGCGTGGGCGCCTGTGTCAAAGCGATTTCAAGCACTTGGTCGATCCAACGCACGGGGCGAACGTCGATCTTGCCCAGGATACTCTTCGGGATTTCCACCAGATCCTTTCGATTTTCCTCGGGAATGATGACGGTCTGTATGCCACCCCGCTGGGCCGCCAGGAGCTTCTCCTTGAGACCACCGATGGGCAGCACCTCACCGCGCAACGTGATCTCCCCGGTCATCGCGACAGCCGCTTTCGCGGGAATGCCCGTGAGGGCGGAGACCAGCGCCGTGCACATGCCGATACCGGCGCTGGGACCATCTTTCGGGATGGCGCCCTCGGGCACATGGATATGCACGTCATTGCTCTGATGGAACTCAGCCTCGATACCGAGCATCCGCGAGCGGCTGCGAACCACGGTCAGGGCGGCCTGAATGGATTCCTTCATCACATCGCCGAGCTGCCCGGTCTGGGTCAATCGACCCTTGCCCGGCACAACGGCTGATTCGATGTTCAGCAGCTCACCGCCGACCTCCGTCCACGCAAGCCCCGTAACGTGACCCACCTGATCCTTTTCTTCGGCAATGCCGTAACGGAACTTGCGGACACCCAGGTAATGATCCAGATTCTTGGAATTCACCACCAACTTCGTCTTGCGCGGCTTCAACACCAGCTCCTTCACGACCTTGCGGCAGATCTTCGAGACCTCCCGCTCCAGGTTACGCACGCCGGCCTCGCGGGTGTAATGCCGCACGATGTCCCGCAGCGCGGTCTCGGCGATGTCCACTTCGCCGTCCTTCAAACCATTCGCCTTGAACTGCTTGGGCACCAGGTAGCGCTGGGCAATGTTGATCTTTTCGTCTTCGGTGTAACCCGGCAGCCGAATGACCTCCATGCGATCCAGCAGCGGCGCCGGAATGTTGAGTGTGTTCGCGGTGCAGACGAACAGCACCTCGGAGAGATCCACGTCAACCTCGAGGTAGTGATCGTTGAACGTGCTGTTCTGCTCCGGGTCCAGCACCTCCAGCAACGCCGAGGCAGGATCACCACGGAAATCCATGGCCATCTTGTCGATTTCGTCGAGCAGGAACAGCGGATTCTTCGCCTCGGCCTTGGACAGGTTCTGCACGATTTTGCCAGGCAGAGAGCCGATATAGGTTCTCCGATGACCCCGGATTTCGGCCTCGTCACGGACGCCGCCAAGGGACATTCGCACGAACTTGCGGTTGGTGGCCCGGGCGATGGACTGGCCCAGCGAGGTCTTGCCGACGCCAGGAGGGCCCACGAGACAGAGAATCGGCCCTTTCAGCTTCTTGACCCGCTTCTGCACGGCGAGATATTCAAGGATGCGTTCCTTGACCTTCTCCAACCCGTAGTGATCCGTGTCCAGCACCTCTTGCGCCCTGTCCAGGTCATGTCTTACCCGCGTGCGCTTCTTCCAGGGCACGCCCACCAGCCAATCGATGTAATTGCGCACCACCGTGGCCTCGGCGGACATGGGCTGCATCATCCGAAGTTTGTTGAGTTCGGCCTTCGCCTTGGCCTTGACCGTCTTCGGCATGCCGGCCTGTTCGATCTTCTGCTCTAGATCCTCGGTCTCGTTGGGAACATCCTCCAACTCACCAAGTTCTTTCTGAATGGCCTTGGCCTGCTCATTCAGGTAGTACTCGCGCTGGCTTTTCTCCATCTGCTGCTTGACGCGGCCACGGATGCGCTTTTCGATCTGCAGGATATCGATCTCGCCCTCGATCAGGCCGAGCAGGTGCTCCAGGCGCTCACGAACATCCTCGATTTCGAGTACCGCCTGCTTGCCCTCGACCTTCAGGGCCATATGCGCGGCAATGGTATCGGCGAGCCGACTCGGCTCATCGATGCCCGCCAGCGAAGAGAGAATCTCCGGCGGGACCTTCTTGTTCAGCTTCACGTACTGATCAAACTGCGTCAGCACCGAGCGCGCCAGCACTTCCACCTCGCGATCGTCATCGTAGGTCGGCAGCGCGGGCACGATCAGACGTGCGGTGAAGAAAGCACCAGTCGCCTCAATGCTGACCACACGAGCACGCTGTAGCCCCTCGACCAGCACCTTCACGGTGCCATCCGGCAACTTGAGCATCTGCAGGATGGTCGCCATGGTGCCGTGGTCATAGAGGTCGTCGACAGACGGATCATCGACATCGGCACTCTTTTGCGCCACGAGCAGAATTTTCTTGTCGGCTTCCATCGCGGCCTCCAAGGCCTTGATGGATTTCTCCCGCCCCACAAACAATGGAATAACCATGTGCGGGTACACCACAACATCGCGCAACGGCAATACTGGCGCGTTGCTTATTGTTTCCTGCACAACATCGGACGTCTGGTCGTTACCAGCCATTGAAGACGTTCCTCACGTAAATGTGACTGTAGGGCGACGCGCGCCGCCGCATGCCAAGGATATGTGGTTGCCGAAGCCGGGTTTCAACTCGCGACAAGGATCATTTGACGCAGAGCCGGCGCAACGAATGCCTTCATGATAACAGGATGCGCAAGGGCCGCGCAGGCAGCGGGCCAGAAATGCGACGGGCGCCTGAAGGCGCCCGTCGAAGTAGACCTCGGGCCGGATCACGCACCTCAGTCGGAAGCCGCCTTGGACTGCTCTGCGCCGTCATAGATCAGATAGGGCTTGGCCTCCCCTCGAATCACTGCGTCGTCGATGACCACTTTGCTGACCCGCTCCATCGAGGGGATCTCATACATGGTATCGAGCAGCACCGTTTCGATGATCGTCCGCAGACCACGAGCGCCTGTCTTTCGCTCCATCGCCTTGGTAGCCACCGCCCGCAGGGCGTCCTCGCGGAACTCCAGCTCGACACCCTCCATGTCGAACAGCTTCGCGTACTGCTTGGTGACGGCATTCTTGGGCTTGGTCAGGATCTCCACCAGGGCGTCTTCATCCAGCTCACTCAGCGTGGCAACGACCGGAAGGCGGCCAACAAACTCGGGAATCAGGCCGTACTTGATGAGATCTTCGGGCTCGACTCCCTGCAAGGTCTCGCCGACGCTCTTCTGCTCTTCCTTGCTCTTCACTTCGGCCGAGAAACCAATCCCGCCTTTCTGCGAGCGATCCTGAATCACCTTGTCGAGCCCGGCGAAGGCGCCGCCGACGATGAACAGGATGCCGCCGGTATTGACCTGCAGGAACTCCTGCTGCGGGTGCTTGCGCCCTCCCTGGGGGGGCACCGACGCAACGGTTCCCTCGATGAGCTTCAAGAGTGCCTGCTGCACCCCCTCGCCACTGACATCACGGGTGATGGAGGGGTTGTCCGACTTGCGGGAGATCTTGTCGATCTCGTCAATGTAGACGATGCCGGTTTGCGCCTTCTCGACGTCGTAATCGCACTTCTGCAGCAACTTCTGGATGATGTTCTCGACATCTTCACCGACATAGCCTGCTTCAGTCAGCGTCGTCGCATCGGCAATGGTGAAGGGCACATCAAGCAGCCGCGCGAGCGTCTCGGCGAGGAGGGTCTTGCCCGACCCTGTGGGACCAATGAGCAGGATATTGCTCTTGGCCAGTTCCACATCGTCCTTCCCCTTGCTCTGGGAAGCCTCAAGGCGCTTGTAGTGGTTGTAGACCGCAACCGACAGAATCTTCTTCGCGTGGTCCTGACCAATGACGTACTCGTCAAGGACCTTTTTGATTTCGTGAGGCTTCGGCAGCTTGGAATCACCGGAGGTGCTCTTCTCCTGCATTTCCTCACGGATGATGTCGTTGCAAAGTTCTACACACTCATCGCACACAAAAACCGAGGGACCTGCGATGAGCTTCCGGACTTCATGCTGGCTCTTGCCGCAGAACGAGCAGTAGAGAAGCTTCCCACCGTCGTCACCTCTGTTCTTGTCTCTGTCGCTCATGGCCGATCCTCAAATGACCTGTAGAGGTTCAGGTATAACCTTGCCTGCTTTTGGGAACCCACGCAAGGAGGCAAAACCGCATCGGCACACGCTTTGCACTACATGCCGACACAGCATTGGACAGATGCCTCCCCGGCGCGTTCCTTTGCTGGTTAGACCATGTTGGACGCGAGAAAACTACTCACTCGGTCGCAGACTGGCGCGATCGCGGATGACAGAGTCGACCATGCCGTAGTCGACCGCTGCCTCCGGCGACAGGAAGTTGTCACGATCGGTGTCCTGCTGCACCCGCTCGAGTTCCTGCCCCGTGTGATGCGCGAGGATGCGATTCAGTCGATCACGAATGCTGAGGATTTCCTTGGCGTGAATATCGATATCGCTCGCCTGGCCCTGATAACCGCCAAGGGGCTGATGAATCATCACCCGGGAATTCGGCAGGCAGTAACGCTTACCGGCGGCACCTCCGGCAAGCAGCAGGGCGCCCATGCTGGCCGCCTGACCGATACAAACCGTACTCACATCCGGCTTGATGAACTGCATGGTGTCGTAGATCGCCATCCCGGCCGTCACCGCTCCACCAGGGGAGTTGATATACAGGTTGATGTCCTTGTCCGGGTTCTCCGATTCCAGAAACAGCAGTTGCGCCACCAGAAGGTTGGCCATGTGGTCTTCCACTGGGCCAACCATGAACACGACCCGCTCTTTGAGCAGGCGGGAGTAGATGTCATAGGCACGCTCACCGCGGGAGGTCTGTTCGACCACCATTGGTACGAGCTGCGCCGTTACTCCATCGAAGGATTTGTCGTGACTCGTCGTCATGCAATCAGTCTCCCGATTTCTGGGTGTCGGCCGTCGACTCGTCTTCAGCGTCATCAGCCTGCTTGGACTGCCTGGGCTTGAGGAGCTCGTCGAGGGACAGCGACTTGTCGGTGGTCTCGGCCTGCTCGATCAACCAGTCGATCACCTGATCTTCGAGCACACTGACCTCGAGGCTCTGCATCAGCTGACGGTTCTGGGTGTAGTACTGGATGACCTCCTGGGGATTGGGATAGTTCGCCGCCATTTCCTGGAGGCGCGCACGCGCCTTGTCCTGATCCAGCTTGATCTCGTTCTTGCTGATCAGGCGATTCATGAGCAGCCCCAGCCGCACGCGGCGGCGCGCCTGCTCTTCGAAGAGCTCTCCCGGTAGATCGAAATCGTCGTCTTCCTGGCCGGTCTGCTGCTGAATGCGCTGCTTCATTTGCTGCTGCAGCGCCTTGATCTCACCGTCAACAAGAGCCTTGGGCAGGGTCAGCTCCGCATTCGCGGTGCCGAGTTGCTCCGTCACCTGCTCCTTGAGCTGTGCCTGGGTTGCCTTGGACGCTTCGTTCTCCAGGTTCTGCCTGATCAGCTGACGCAGCGCCTCCAACCCGCCTTCCGCGATGCCGACGGCCACCGCCAGATCGTCATCCAGCTCAGGCAGTTCAGGCTCTTCCACCGCCTTGACCTGGGTCTTGAAGATCGCGGTCTTGCCCCGCACGGACTCCGTGGGGAAGTCGTCGGCGAAGGTGTAGTCGATGTCCTTCTCCTCACCGGCGGACACACCGACCAGGGCCTGCTCGAACTCCCTCGGCATGGTGTTGGAACCGATAGTGACAGGCTGATCCTCACCCTCATTGCCAGGGAAGTCTTCACCGTCAATCGTGCCCTTGAAGTCAACGAGCACCCGATCCCGCTCCTGAGCAGGCCGTTCCACGGTGTTGTACTTGGCCTGCTGCTTGCGCAAATCCTCAAGAACGCGGGAGATGTCTTCGTCAGTCACCTCCGCCACGGGACGCTCAAGCTTGAGGGCGTCGGTGCCCTGCACCTCGACCTCGGGCATGACTTCGAACGTGGCCTCGTATTCCAGGTCCCCGCCATCCATGCCCTGCTTGAGATCAACCGCCGGCGCACCCGCCGGGTTGAGTTTTTCCTGTTCCAGCGCCTCGCCGTAGGTCTGCTGCAACACTTCGTTGAGGACTTCCTGACGCACCTGGCCACCGTAGCGCTGGCGCACAACCTTGAAGGGCACTTTTCCGGGTCGAAAGCCGTCAAGACGCACCTGTCGGGCAAGGTTGCGCAGACGAGACTCGACCTCACCGTCCACCCGGTCCGCCGGGACCTGCACGCGCATCTTGCGCTCAAGCCCGCTGGTGGTTTCCACTGAAACTTGCATTGACAACCTCTCGATCAACAATCATGGCTGACGGCCCGCCCTGCGGCCGAACCGCGCGGCTTCGGCACGCGCGCTGACTATGGTGCGAGTGGCAGGACTTGAACCTGCACGGGTTTCCCCAACGGCACCTAAAGCCGCCGCGTCTACCAATTCCGCCACACTCGCATTAAAACGAACCGGGCTGCCCGAGGGGCAGCCCGAAACCTCTCGCATTATCCGACTACCGGCAGCGTGACTTCAACATGGAGTCTCACCGGTCGCAGTGGCACGGGAGTTTACCCAATTCCCCGCTGCGGGTCATCCGCGCTGCGCTGACGTTATAAGGCAATGCGTCAGCGAAGCAGTGGACAGTCGCTCTCGGCGAGCGGCCGAAAAGCCCTCGAACCATCGATAACGCTCTCTACATCCAGGTAGGCCCAGCTGGCATCTGCCGCGCGCGGGCTGCGCACGCGAACCTGCAACATGTCATGCACCATTCCGCCGTCGGCTCGGATGTGGCCACCCTTGCCGAAAAAATCGTCCACCGGAGAATTCCGCATCTGATCCAGAACCAACTGTGGGGCATCAGTACCGGCATTGTTGACCGCCTTCAGATAATGCCGCACCGCCGAATAGGTGGCCGCTTGCGGAACAGCCGGTTTCACGCCTTCCTGTTCCCGGAACCGGGCAGCGAACGCCCGGCTCTCCTCGTCCGCGTCCCAGTAGAAGCTGGTGGCATAGCCGAGGCCAGCGGTCGCGTAGAGGCCCAGTCGATGCACATCAGTAATGAAGACATCGAGCCCGATGAGATCGCGGCCAGCCTCGCGAACACCTTCTTCATAGGCTTGCCGGACCGCCAGCTGAAAATCCTCTCCGGCCATTGCAAGGGCGATCAGATCGGCATCGGTGTCCAGCGCCTCACGCAGCGCCGTCGAGAAGTCCTGTGCAGGAAAAGGCACCCGGCTCACGCCAAGCAAGTCGCCGCCGTAACGGTCAATGGCGTCCATGGCGCGCGCCTCCAGATCGTGTCCGAAAGCATAGTCGGACGTGATGATGAACCAGCTTTCATCACCATAGCGCGCCGAGCGCGCCTGCACGATGGCGTGGGCCAGCGCGTAGGTGTCAAAACCCCAGTGGGCGCTCAGGGCGCTGCAAGCGCCATTGGTCAGGCTATCGGAAGCCGGCCCGGCATGGATGATCAGAATGCCCTTCTCCTCGGCGAACGGCTGCAGGCCGAGCGCCACGCCGGAGGACACATGCCCGACGATGAGATCGAGCGGTGTCTCGGCATGGATCTCCTGGGCGACTGCCGCCGCGTGGTCCCGATCAAGACGGGAATCCCTGACGATGATCTCCACCGGCCCCGCCGATGTAACCTCCGAAAAGTCCTCCGCGGCGAGTCGAGCTCCCGTAGCGCTGCCCGGCCCGGCAATGTCCCTGAACACACCAGAGAGATCGGTGATGACCAGAATACGGACCACACCATCATCCGTGGCGGAACTGGCGGCGAGCGGCGAAATGATCAGCAGAAGCAGGAAAATTATGTGATGACAGGCGAGACGGTAGTGGCGCATGACGAACACCCTCCATGTTTCGTCGACTTAACGCTGATAAATTATCGGTAAAAGTTAGATGCTCGCAAGTCGGAGTAGTGACGACGCTCTCGCCGCCACTGGGCATACGACTAGAGAAGGGGGAATGGTGGGCCGTCAGGGACTCGAACCCCGAACCTACTGATTAAGAGTAGGTGTCAAAAGTGTTTCTAGCAGTTTCTAATCAGTGCGTTCTAACTTTTAAAGTTATTTATTTCAATACCTTATTGGTTCCTCTGTTTCACACAGTCTCCCCGTAGTTTATCCTTAGCCAAGAATTCTATGCACTACAGCGTGCACTACAGCAGCCGGGGAAACGCCATGCTGACGGTCAAACAACTGGACAATCTGAAGCCTAAGGGAAGCCCTTACCGGGAATGGGACTCGGACCGGTCAGGGTTTGGTGTGCAGGTCTCTAAGGCTGGTGCCGTGTCGTTCTTCCAGCACTACACCTTTGAGGGGAAGCGTCGGTTTCTGAATCTTGAACCGCCCCGGGTATGATGGAGGCTGTTGGGTTTAAGTTGAGGCCATCGGGATGGCCTCGGTGGCTTTCAGCCGCCAGTAGTGTGCCTCAG
>NZ_JALJXV010000004.1:300000-410870 GCF_024170285.1 Natronocella acetinitrilica | reverse complement strand
CGCCCCTTTCTGGGTCCCGTGGAAAAGCGGTCAAGCTTAGTGGCAACCGGCCAAAGTAGTTGTCGTTAACCGGCCAGAGCAATTGTCGTCGCATAGGCGTCATGGCCTTCGGGCCGATGGGGCTGCGTGGCATGATGCTGTTCCTATTTCGTGACTGTCACCGAACGAATGGTGACTGTCACATAATCTCATTTTTTCTTTTTGTGTTGTGGAAGGTCGGTACCCCCGCACCTGATCGGGGGCAATTGGGGGGATGGGGGGTGTTTAGAGAGCCTAAGAGAGGCTTTTAGCCTTAACCCAAGGAATGCGGTCATGATTGCTCGGAAATCTTACGAGAGAGGCTTACAGGCTGCGGGACTATTGGACACGTAGCATGACGACAGACAGATAGCAGCCGTCAATGTGCACTACGGGAAGCACTACAGAGCGAGGGGGACAAAAAAGCACCTACCTGAAATTATCGTAAGTGCTTGATTATTATGGTGGGCCGTCAGGGACTCGAACCCCGAACCTACTGATTAAGAGTCAGCTGCTCTACCAATTGAGCTAACGGCCCAGAATCTGGGGTGGACGATGGGACTCGAACCCACGACAACCGGAATCACAATCCGGGGCTCTACCAACTGAGCTACGCCCACCATTGACTACTTATTGCGCATCCTGCGGGGTTCGCAGATGGCGCACCCGGCAGGACTCGAACCTGCAACCGTCGGCTTAGAAGGCCGATGCTCTATCCAATTGAGCTACGGGCGCAATGATACGTTGTCGACCCGCCGCAGCCAAGCTGTCTGGTCGGGGTGGAGGGATTCGAACCCCCGACATCCAGCTCCCAAAGCTGGCGCGCTACCAGGCTGCGCTACACCCCGAGTCATTCGTTACCGCCGCACGCAGAGCGCGGAATAATACGCCCGGCCCCCAGTGCCGTCAATGTCACGCCTTGTCCGGGTTGGGGGCACATGCGACAATCCCGCCCCTGCCACGGGCATGGCGGTTCCCCACCGGGGCGGCGTCGATGTCGCTTTTCCCGACACCATCTGAACACGGTCACGATGAGCGCAAAAATTCTCGACGGCAAGGTCGCTGCGGCCTCTATTAAAGATGCGATTCGGAACACGGTCCAGGCGCGCAGTGCGGCGGGTCACAGGCCACCGGGTCTCGCCGTGATTCTGGTCGGCGATAACCCGGCCTCGCATGTCTATGTGAACAACAAGCGACGCAGCTGCGAAAGTATCGGCTTCGTATCACGAGGCTACGACCTTCCGGCCAGTACCAGTCAGGCCGAGTTGCTGGACAGGATCGACACGCTGAATGCCGATCCGGCGATTGACGGAATCCTGGTTCAACTCCCCCTGCCCGCTCACATTGACAGCGAAACGGTGATCGAGCGGATTCGTCCCGACAAGGACGTGGACGGCTTCCATCCGGTTAACATGGGCAAACTCGCGCTCAAGCTGCCTGGCCTGCGGCCATGCACGCCACGGGGAGTGATGACGCTGATGCGACGGGCGGATATCGAACTCGAGGGCTGCGACGCCCTGGTGATTGGCCAGTCCAACATTGTCGGTCGCCCCATGGCGCTTGAACTGCTTAATGCCCGCTGCACGCCGACGATCTGCCACTCTCGCAGCCGTCAACTCGAGGCCAAGGTCCGCGCGGCGGAAATACTCGTGGTCGCCGTGGGCCAGCCCGGCTTCATACCGGGCGACTGGATCCGGCCCGGAGCGGTTGTCCTCGACGTCGGCATGAACCGGCTGCCCAACGGCAAGCTCACCGGCGACGTGGACACCGCCGGGGCGGCAAGCCGAGCTTCCTGGATCACGCCGGTCCCAGGCGGCGTCGGACCCATGACCGTCGCAACCCTGCTGGAGAACACCCTGCAGGCGGCGGTCAACAGGGATCAGACACAAGCCGCCGCTGTGATGCAGGTCTAGTTCCTGATTCCCGCCCGATGCTATGGTCGGGACGTTTGCGGGATGACTTCGGGATCAGAATGACAACTCGGAACCAGGACGATCGGCGGTCCTTCTCGAGAGTAATGTTCGAGAGTGCCGGTGTACTGCAAAGCGGTCATTATCCGCTGGAAGTACAGGTGCAGGATCTATCGCTGAATGGCGCGCTGCTTGCCCTACCCGCCCACGCCACCTTGACGGACGGCGCACGCTGCCGACTGGATATCCCGCTGTCCGCGGATGTCGAGATCAGCATGCAGCTGGAGCTGGTGCACCAGAACGGCAACCTGGCCGGCTTCCACTGCCTGGAAATCGACCTGGACAGCATGAGCCACCTGCGGCGACTGGTGGAATTGAATACCGGCGATACCGAACTGCTGCAGCGCGAACTGGCCGATCTCGGCCACTGAGCTTCGTCAGCCGAAGGCGACGTCCATGGCGTCTCCCAGCCGTCGCACTCCGATGACCTCCATGCCCTGTATGGCCTGTTTACCCCTTGGAACATTCTTCTCGGGCACCAGGGCTCGACGAAATCCATGTTTCGCGGCCTCCCGCAGTCGCTCCTCGCCATTCGGAACGGGCCTTATCTCCCCTGCCAGACCAATTTCGCCGAACGTGACGGTATCCCCGGGGACAGGCCTGTCGCGCAGGCTTGAGAGCGCAGCCAGCAGCGCTGGCAGATCGCTGGCGGTTTCACTGACTCGGACACCACCCACCACATTGATAAAGACGTCCTGATCTGCGGTGAACACGCCACCATGCCGATGCAGCACCGCCAGCAGCATGGCCAGACGGTTCTGATCCATTCCCACGGCGACCCGTCGCGGGTTGCTGAGGGAAGTCTCCGCCACCAGGGACTGCAATTCCACCAGCATCGGGCGACTGCCCTCGCGCATCACCATGACCACGCTCCCGCTAACGGCATCCTCATGGCGGGAGAGAAAAATGGCCGACGGGTTGCGCACTTCCTTGAGTCCGCCGTCATCCATGGCAAAGACACCCAGTTCGTTGGCCGCCCCGAAACGGTTCTTGACGGCCCTGAGCAGACGAAACCGGCTGCCTCCATCGCTCTCGAAATAGAGTACGGTATCCACCATGTGCTCCAACACCCTTGGCCCCGCCAACTGGCCATCCTTGGTCACATGCCCCACCAGGAACAGGGCGGTTCCCGTCTGCTTTGCGTGGCGCACCAGCAGGGCTGCGCTCTCCCGTACCTGGGCCACGGAACCGGGGGCGGACTGCAACTGCTCGGAGAATATCGTCTGGATTGAATCGATTACCATGACGCGAGGCCGTCGCGTCGAGGCCGCTGCAAGGATGGACTCGACACTGGTCTCGGCGAGTACGTGCAGCCCGTCAGTGGGAAGCCCCAATCGCGTCGCCCGCATGGCTACCTGGCGCAGTGACTCCTCGCCGGTGACGTAGAGCGCCTCACCCGCCTGGGCAAGGCTTGCCGTGGTCTGCAGCAGCAGGGTCGACTTGCCGATTCCGGGGTCACCACCAAGCAGGACGACACCACCTTCAACCAGCCCACCGCCGAGTACACGGTCGAGTTCACCGATCCCGGTGGTACTGCGGGCCTCTTCCACCAGATCCACCGCAGACAGCGCCTGAATGCCGGTATCCCCGGCGTATTGCCCGCCCTGCGGCTTGGCCCGCGGCGTCGCCATCACGGCCCGCTGTTCCTGCAGACTGTTCCAGGCCCCGCACTCGGGGCACTGACCGGACCATTTGGGGCTGAGAGCGCCGCAAGCGGTACAGCTATACTGGCTGCGGGTTTTCACCACGAAGTGAGTCTCTTCCCAGTTGCACGTGCACGCGGCTGGTCACACCACAGAGCAGTTCGTAGGCAATGGTACCGGCCTTCTCGGCCACACGCTCCACCGGCAAGCCCTGCCCCCAGAGCGTCACCTCATCGCCGATGTCGACCTCCTGCTCAAGTCCCCGCAGGTCAACGGACAACATGTCCATGGAAACCCGCCCGACCAACTGCGTTTCCCGGTCATTGACCAACACCGGTGTGCCTGACACAGCATGCCGGGGATAGCCGTCGCCGTAGCCAATGGCAACAACACCCACGGGCATGTCCTCAGGGCAGGTCCAGGTCGCCCCGTAGCCCACGGAATCACCAGCCTTGTATTGGTTGATGGCGATCAACCGGCTCTTGAGCGTCATCGCAGGCCGCAGTGCCGGGGCCTCCATACCATCGATAAAGGGATTGACACCGTAGAGCATGACCCCGGGGCGCAGCCAGTCACGCCTTGCCTCCGGCCAGCCCAGCACACCCGCCGAATTGGCAATGGAATGCTCACCTGCCAGATCCCGCGTCACCGCATCGAAGTTGCCGACCTGCAGCCGGGTGCGCTCGTCATGGCGATCGTCGGCACAGGCGAGATGGGTCATGAAACGGACATGCGGCCCGATCCAGGCGCAATCGAGCAGCCGTTGGTGAATCGCCGCAACGGCATCCGGCTGGAAACCAAGCCGGTGCATACCGGAATCAATCTTCAGCCAGACCGACAAGGGACGTGGCAGCCGGGTATCTTCCAGCAATCGCAACTGCCACTCCGAATGCACCGCAATGTCGAGGCGGTAACGACAGGCCTGCTTGAGTTCCGCGGGCTCGAAGACCCCCTCGAGCAACAGGATCGGATGGGCATAGCCCGCTTCCCGCAGGGGAATGGCCTCTTCCATGCAGGTGACGGCGAACGCGTCCGCCTGCCGCAGGGCGCCAGCCACCCTTAACAGACCATGGCCATAGCCGTTGGCCTTGATGACCGCCATGACCCGGCCACCATCTGCGTGCTGGCGTGCCACCTCAAGGTTGTGGCGCAGGGCGTCGGTGCTGATGACCGCGCGGGTGTCTCGGCTCACTGATAACCCTCGCTGCGGTAGACATCGTGCACGTAATTCTCGAAGCGCGTGAACTGACCGAGAAAGGTGAGACGACAGCTGCCGATGGGGCCGTTACGCTGCTTGCCGATGATAATCTCGGCGCTGCCCTTGTCCGGGCTCTCTTCGTTGTAGACCTCATCGCGATAGATGAAAACGATCACATCCGCGTCCTGCTCGATGGCGCCGGACTCACGCAGATCTGACATGACCGGGCGCTTGTTGGGACGCTGCTCCAGGCTGCGATTGAGCTGTGAGAGGGCCACCACCGGCACTTCCAGTTCCTTGGCCATGGACTTGAGGGACCGTGAAATCTCGGAAATCTCCGCGGTGCGGTTCTCCTTGAAACCAGGCAATTGCATCAGCTGCAGGTAATCCACGACGATCAGCCCAAGCCCATGCTCGCGCTTGAGTCGACGTGCCCGGGCGCGCATGTCCTGCGGCGACAGGCCGGGGGAATCGTCAATGAACAGCGCAGCATCAGAAAGGATACTCATGGTCGACGTGAGCCGCGGCCAATCCTCGTCATCCAGTTTGCCGGTACGGATCTTCTGCAAATGGATGCGCCCCAGCGACGACAACATGCGCATGGCCAGCGAGTCAGCGGGCATTTCCATGCTGAACACGGCGACCGGCTTGCCTCCCCTGAGTGCAGCATGCTCGGCCATGTTCATGGCGAAGGTGGTCTTGCCCATGGAGGGTCGGGCGGCAACGATGACCAGGTCGCCGTTTTGCAGACCAGAGGTCATTTCGTCAAAGTCGGTAAACCCGGTGGCAAGCCCGGTCACCGTATCATTGCGGTGAAACAGCTCATCGATACGGTCCACGACGCCTGGGAGCACGTCGCGAACCCCGACAAAGCCCTTACGAAAGCGCCCGCTACTCTCGGCGATCTCGAAGATCGTCCTCTCCGCCTCTTCCAGCAGTTCACGGCTATCGCGGCCATCGGGCTGGAAGGCGGCCCCCACCACGGACGTACCCGCCCGGATCAGGTCGCGCAAGACCGCACGCTCCCTGACGATATCCGCGTAGGCCGTAATGTTAGCGGCACTGGGCGTATCCGACGCCAGGGCCCCCAGGTAGGCAATGCCTCCGGCGTCTTCCAGCAGGTCGGAGCGCTTAAGCCACTCGGCCAGGGTCACCACATCCATGGGCTGCTGGCGTTCCGCCAGGGTGGACATGCCCCGAAAGATCAGGCGGTGATCATGCCGGTAGAAGTCTTCTTCACGAATGCGATCGGCAATTCGCTCCCAGGCATCGTTGTCCACCATGAGACCGCCCAGAACCGCCTGTTCCGCCTCCAGGGAGTGCGGCGGAACCTTGAGTGCGGCGATGTCGGCCGCTGACGGCGAGGATGTCCGGGTTTCTGCCATGGTGTGACAATCAGCTCCTGAAACTCAGCGATTTCGCCTGCCCACGGCCAGACACATCGCGTGGTGAAGGGGCTCGAACTCCCTTCACAGAGTACCGACATGCGCACCGGGATGCCATCCGACCCCCTCCACATACGCAGCGCGGCCGAATGGACGTGAGGGCATCCACCCGGCCGCGCTGAAGGTGTGGAAGTCAGGTCAGGCGAGCGCGTTACAGACGCTGGCGCCTAGCCCTGGAGCTCGTCAAGTGCCTCGACAACCACGGTCACTTCGGTATCGACGTCTGCATGCAGATGCAGCTCGATCTGATAGGAGCCGGTCACCCGCAAGGGGCCTTCGGGCAAGCGGACTTCCTGCTTGGCGATTTCGACGCCAGCGGCAGTCACCGCGTCAGCGATATCCGCCGTACCCACGGACCCGAACAGCTTGCCTTCATCACCGGCCTTCGCCTTGATGGTCACCGACAGGCCCTCAAGCTGCGCCTTGCGCTGCTCTGCGGCTGCCAGCACTTCCTGGGCCTGACGCTCGAGTTCGGCGCGACGCTCTTCGAAGTAGCGAACGTTTTCTTCCGTGGCCGGCTTGGCCTTGCCCTGAGGAATCAGGAAATTACGCCCATAACCGGAGCGGACGGAGACCTTGTCTCCGAGGTTGCCCAGATTATCGATCTTCTCCAGCAGTATGACGTCCATCTTTACAACCCCGTCTACTCGTATCAATGCGGCCCGCGGAATTCGCGCCGCTCAGTCAGAACTTTTTTCCTCGGGTGCCGGCAAGCGCTTGCGGAAATTCTGCCAGCTATCCAGCAACCCGATGATCATGAATGCCGGCCAGCTCAACGGCAGCGTCACATAGCCAGCAGCGGGAACGGCCCAACCCCAGCCACGCGCGCGACTGAAGGCATGCACAACTGCAAACGCCTGCAAGACGTAAGCTGCCCCCAGCAAGATACCGAACTGCGCGAGCGCCCAGGATCCGAACAACATACCGCCCAGCAACGTAACCGCGACACCGATCGCAACCGTGTTGCCCAGGCTGAAGCGATAGAACTCTTCCCGGAACCCGCCCGGATTGTACAGCACCGCCTGCCAATAACGCCCAAGAAACAACCCGAAGATAGTGTTGATCCAGACGCTCAGGCCGACACCCAGCGGAACATAGCGCCCGATGGCAGACAATTCCTCGCGCTGCGCCTCACTGAGCTCGCTCACATCGATGCCCAGGGCGGAAGCCCAGATCGCCCCATCGCCACCGGCAATGAGGTGGAACAGGGCCATCACCATCACCGAAAAACCACTGACACAGAGCACGGTGAGCGGCAACGAGATGGTTCCACGCAGCACCATGGCTGCGCCCAGCACCGGCATCCACAGCACCAGCACCATGAGCAGGGCGCCTGCAACCTGCCCGGTGGCCACCAGTTCGACCAACAGGTAGCCAACCAGCGCGCCTGCGGCGATCAATGCGCCATCGGCCGGCCCGCGCCGAAGTGTCCACAGCGCCAACGCGGCATTGCCGAACCACATGAACAGCGGAATCAGGCTTGCCGCGACCACGAACAGGATGCCGTAGAGGCGCCCCTTCATGATGAATTGGGCAAGCCCCCGCATACCGCCGACCCCTAGTGGCGATCAGTGTACGGCAGCAATGCCAGGTAACGCGCCCGCTTGATCGCTGCGGCGAGTTGACGCTGATAACGCGCACTGGTGCCAGTGATTCGGCTGGGTACGATCTTGCCTGTTTCAGTGATGTAGTTGCGCAGCGTGTTCAGATCCTTGTAGTCGATTTCCTTCACGCCTTCGGCGGTGAAGCGACAATACTTCCGTCGACGGAAAAAACGTGCCATCTCGAAGCTCCTCATTCGTTCGCGGGGTCGGCAATATGCAACCCTCGCGCGTCAATTTCCAGTGTGGTGCGGTACGTCCGGTGACCCATGCCCATCAGGCTTCCCGTTACGCGGACCTGATCACCGTCGCGCAGTCGGCAGGCGGTCTCGAGCAGTTCCGGTGCGGCAACCCGCACCGTAACCTGGAAGGGCCGCCTGTCGGCTGTGGCCCCCTCAGTGTTCTCACCATGCTCGATGCGCAGCCGCACGATCTTAAGCCCAGCTGGCGTCTGACGGACATCAGGCTCACCAAGCAGGCGCCCGGTCAGAACAAGCCTGTTGTCGGGCCAGCGCGATGTGCGTTCCGCCATCAGCAGCCAGACCCGGCTCAGGCTTCCGCGTCGGCATCTTCCTCGTCGCGTTCACGCCTGGACCCACGATCTTCGCCCCGGTCGCGATCGCCACGTTCTTCACGGCGTCCACGCTCCTTGCTCTCTTCACGCGTCATGAAGGAGGGCTCGGTCACCGCTTCATCACGGGACAGCACCATGTGGCGGATCACGGCATCATTGAAGCGGAAGGCCGAAGTCAGCTCTTCCATTTCCTCAGGGCCACACTCCACGTTCATCATGACGTAGTGGGCCTTGATGAGCTTCTTGATGGGATAGGCGAGCTGCCGGCGACCCCAATCCTCAAGGCGATGGACTTTGCCACCCTGGGATTCGACCGTGCCACGATAACGTTCGATCATGGCGGGCACCTGCTCGCTCTGGTCCGGATGGACCAGAAAGACGATTTCGTAATGTCGCATTGTTGCTCCCTTTGGTTACCCGGGCTTTGCCCGGCGAAGCTTCCGGCCAAGGCCGTGAAGCAGGGTTAATCCGGGGGATTCCCCAGAAAGGGCGGCAGTATACAGAAAATCAAGCAGTGGGAACACTTGTAGAATCGGCGATTCGCTGGCGCAGCGCCTCGAACAGCACGATGCCGGTTGCAACGGAGACGTTCAGACTCTCCACATGCCCCACCATGGGGATACGGACCAGGAAATCGCAGTGCTCCCGGGTGAGCCTGCGCATGCCCTCCCCTTCCGCGCCCATGACCAGGGCAATGGGGCCAGTGAGGTCCTGCTGATAGAGGGAATGGTCAGCCTCGCCGGCGCATCCCACTAGGAAGACCCCGCGACGTTTGATGCCCTCCAGCGTGCGCGCCAGATTGGTGACCTGGATAAAGGGTGTGGTTCGTGTGGCGCCGGACGCAACCTTGTGGACAACAGGGGTCAGACCGACGGCCCGGTCTCGCGGCGCGATCACAGCATGGACACCAGCCGCATCCGCGCTACGCAGACAGGCACCAAGGTTGTGGGGATCCTGCACCTGGTCGACCACAAGGAGAAATGCAGGCTCCGCCAGCCCATCAAGGAGACGTTCGAGATCGCCTTCGTCCAGTGGGCGCTCACCACGCAAACGGGCCACGACGCCCTGATGCACGGCACCTTCGGCCATGGCGTCGAGTTCGCGCCGGCTGGCGGCATAGACCTTGACGCCGGCCCGCTGTGCGAGCTCGCGCACCTGCTCCATGCGCCGGTCACGCCGGCCCCGCTCCACCCACACACCATCGACACGCGCCGGATCATACTTGAGAGCCGCGCGCACACCATGGATGCCAACAACAGACGGTTCGCTCATGGTGTTGCCCGATCTATCGCCCGCGCCGCCGACCACGCCCCGGACGGGAGGCCCGCTCCTTGCCATCACGTTTGGCACCCTTGCCAGGGCCCCGTTTACGACCGTCGGATGCCGCCGCCGGCACCACCTGACCGGACTCGTCCAGCGGTCCAAGCATACTGAGATCGATCTTCTTTTCGTCCGGATTCACTCGATCAAGACGGACCCGAACCCGGTCTGTCAGGCGGTAGACGCGGCCTGTTCGGTCCCCCTGAAGCTCATGGCGGACCGGGTCGAAGTGAAAGAAATCGTTCTCCAGTTGCGTCACGTGTACAAGGCCATCGACGTGTACTTCTTCGAGTTCCACGAACAGACCAAAGCCGGTGACAGCGGTGATCACGCCATCGAATTCCTCACCGACACGATCCCGCATGTAGCGGCACTTGAGCATCATCACCACATCGCGCGTGGCCTCATCGGCACGCCGCTCCGTCATCGAACAGTGCTCGCCAAGGGTCAGTAATCGATCCTGATCCAGGGGGAAGCTGTCGCCAGGCTTTCCCTCGAGCACATGACCAATGGCCCGATGCACCAGCAGATCCGGATAGCGGCGGATGGGCGAAGTAAAGTGTGCGTATTCGCTCATGGCGAGGCCGAAATGGCCGGCATTCTCCGGATGATAGACAGCCTGTTGCAGCGAGCGGAGCATGACCGTCTGGATCAGTTCCCGATCAGGCCGCCGGGAGACCGCATCCATCAGGCGGGCGTAGTCCTTGGGTTGCGGGTCATCGCCCCCGCCCAGGCTCAAGCCGATACCGGAGAGAAAGTCCCGGAGGTTGTCCAGCCGGTCCCCATCCGGACCCTCGTGATTTCGAAATAACGACGGCACCCGGTGCCGCTTGAGATAGCGTGCCGTCGCCAGGTTGGCTGCGAGCATGCACTCTTCTATTATCTTGTGGGCTTCATTGCGCTGTACCGGATAGACGCCCTCGATGATGCCATCGGGGCCAAAGGTGATAGCGGTTTCGGTGGTCTCGAAGTCGATGGCGCCGCGGTGCCGCCGCGCCTTGCGCAACACCCCGTACATCTCGAAGAGATCATCCAGATGCGGCACCAGGGCCTGGTAGCGCTTGCGCAATTCACTATCCCGGTCGACGACAATCTTCGCCACCTGTTCGTAGAGCATCCGCGCATGGGAGCGCATGACACCGCGGTAGAACTGGGAGCGGCGAATCGTGCCCGAATCACTGATCAGCATGTCGCAAACCATGCACAGGCGATCAACCCGAGGGTTCAGTGAGCACAGTCCGTTGGACAGGCGCTCCGGCAGCATGGGGACGACCTGACCGGGAAAATAGACCGAGTTGCCCCGATCCTGAGCCTCGTGGTCCAGCGCACTACCCGGCTGTACGTAGTGCGAGACATCGGCGATGGCCACCACAAGACGCCAGCCACTGGGCTTGGGCTCACAATAGACGGCGTCGTCGAAATCCTTGGCGTCAGCGCCATCGATGGTGACCAGGGGGAGGTCCCGGAGATCCCGACGTCCTGCCTTGTCTGACTCCGCCACCTCTTCCGGCAACTCTTCGGCCTGCTGGAGCGCCGCCTCCGGCCAGGACACGGGAACACCATAAGTCAGTGCAGCCGTCTCGACTTCGCTGCCGGGCTCGATCTGCTCGCCCAGCACCTGCATGATCCGGCCAACTGGCTGCAAGCGCCGTGTCGGCTGCTGCTCGATGCCGACCACGACAAGCTGTCCGTCCAGCGCCGACCCGCGATGCTCGGGCGGAATAACGATATCCAGGTGCAAACGTCGATTCTGGGGCACCACGAAGGACACGCCGGACTCTTCGAGATACCGCCCAACTACCGCCTTGTTGGCCCGAGTGAGTACGTCGACGATGCGCCCTTCCGGCTTTCCCTGCTGATCCATGCCGACAATGCGGACCACGGCCCGGTCACCATGGAGCACGGTGCGCATATCCCGCGGCGAAAGAAAGATCCGCTCGCCACCGGCGTCCGGAGCCAGCCAGCCGAACCCATCCTTATGGCCAATAATGCGCCCCCGGATCAATTCCTCATGATCCACCAGCACATAGCCTTCGCGACGGTTGCGCACCAGCTGTCCATCCCGCTCCATGGCGATCAGACGGCGCCGCAAACCCTCGAGCGCGTCCGGGTGGTCGAGACTGAGCGCCGCGGCAATTTCATCCCGGGTGAACGGAGCGGCCTGCTCCTCAAGAAACTCCAGGATGAACTCCCGGCTGGGGACGGGGTGAGCGTATTTATCCTGCTCTCGAGCGAGAAACGGGTCGGTATTCGGGTCAGCAATGGGCTTTCGTGTTGTCATTGCGGCATTGTACGCGTTTACGGCCTCGGAGGCGCGGCCGGCAATCGTTGACAGGATAGGTGGCCGCCGGTAGAGTACGCGCCGAACTGCGGTGGGAAGCCACTGACAGGCCCAGGTGGCGGAATTGGTAGACGCGCTAGCTTCAGGTGCTAGTGGGGGAAACCCCGTGGAGGTTCAAGTCCTCTCCTGGGCACCAGACGAGCAAAAAGGCGAACCTCATGGTTCGCCTTTTTTTGTGGGCCGATCCGGACGATCAGGCGTCGAAGGGGTGACGCAGCATGATGGTCTCATTGCGATCCGGACCCGTGGAGATCATGTCCACGGGAACGCCCACGAGTTCCTCGAGCTTCTCCAGATAGGCCCGGGCCGCCGCCGGCAATTGCTCCCGATCCGTCAACCCGGCCGTGGACTCTTTCCAGCCGGGCATCTCGATGTACTCGGGATCACAGGCTGACAGGGCTTCCGCGCCGGTCGGTGGCAGGTTGTACCACTGACCTTTCGCCTCATAGCCAACGCAAATTTGTACGCTTTCAAGCCCATCCAGCACATCCAGCTTGGTGATGCAGAGCCCGGAGAGGCTGTTGACCTGTGCGCTGCGACGCATGGCCACCGCGTCGAACCAGCCACACCGCCTGGCCCGACCGGTGGTGGATCCGAACTCCTTGCCCTTCTCGGCCAGATGACGACCGATGTCGCAATCGAGTTCCGTGGGGAAAGGCCCCGCCCCGACTCGCGTGGTATACGCCTTGGTAATTCCCAGCACGTAGTCCAGGTGCCTGGGGCCGATGCCGGTACCCGTGGCTGCCGCCCCGGCGGTGGTGTTCGACGAGGTTACGAAGGGATAGGTGCCATGATCCACATCTAGCAGGGCGCCCTGCGCTCCCTCGAACAGGATGTGGCTACCCGCGTTGACATGTTGCTGCAGGATGGCGGTCACGTCATCCATCAACGGGCGCAGCTCTTCCGCCTGGGTACGGAGCTTCGCCAGTACCTCGGCGCCATCTACAGGCTCTTCGTTGAAATAGTTCTTGAGAATGAAGTTGTGGAAGTGCAGCAGGTCACTCAGTTTGCGCTCGAGGCGCTCCTGATCGTAGAGATCTGCGAGACGGATACCCCGCCGGGCGACCTTGTCCTCATAGGCCGGTCCAATGCCACGGTTGGTGGTGCCGATACGATCCTTGCCTCGTGCTACCTCCCGGGCACCATCCAGACGCTGGTGAGTGGGCAGTATGATCGGGCAGGCGGGGCTGATGCGCAGCCTCTCCCGGGCGGGCACACCGCGCGCCTCCAGGGCGGCGATTTCCTCAAGCACCTTGCCGGGCTCGAGCACCACACCATTGCCGATCAGGCAGTGCACCCCCTCATGCAGAATGCCGGAGGGTATGAGATGCAGGACCGTCTTGCGACCATCCAGCCAGAGCGTATGCCCGGCATTGTGCCCGCCCTGAAAGCGCGCGACTGCCTGAGCACGCTCGGTGAGCAGGTCCACCACCTTGCCCTTGCCTTCGTCACCCCATTGCGTCCCGATTACGACTACGTTCTTTGCCATGCTCTCCGTCCAGCATCATCAAGCCCCAGCGGGGCGCTCATTGTCTGGGTTGCAGCCGCCAGCGGCCTTCCTGTTCGACCAGTTCCCTGTCGTATAAGCCATCCTCGGGAATGGGCTCTCCCGGCAAGGCGAGAACGACGCGCTCACCCGCATCCCGCAGGCGACGCACTTCCCCCAACAACGCCGGATCATCCGACCACGGCGCAAGAATCCCGGCAGCCGGCGAAACGCCTGACGCAGCATCGCCCAACTGCAGCAGTTGCTTGAGGTCGGCGCTGAAACCTGTTGCCGGCCGCGCCCTGCCGAACACGCGGCCGATATCATCATAACGACCACCGCGCGCGAGTTCGCGACCCTGACCGGGCACATAGGCTGCAAAGACCACACCGGTGTGGAACTGGTAACCGGCAAGCTCGGCAAGATCGAAGTGCAATGTCATTCCCGGATGCCGGTTTTCGAGACGGGACGCCAGTGCCCAGAGGTGCTGGAGCTCTCGTCGCACGCCCTCGCCGGCACCGCGCAACTGCTCGCCTGCCTGGTCGAGCACACCGATACCGCCATTGAGATCCGTCAATGCGGCAAGCCGGGCGCGACAGTCCGCATCGGATACCGTATCAAGCAGTTCGGCAACTTCACCGCGGGCCTTGCGTTGCAGCGCCTCGAACAAACGCGTTTCACATTCCTCGCCCAATGCCGCTTCCTCGGCCAGCGCGCGGAAGATGCCGACGTGGCCCAGATCAAGGTGGGGCGGATTCACGCCTGCGACGCTCAGGGTTTCCAGCATGAGATCGATGATCTCCACATCGCTCTCGACACCGGCATGTCCGTACAACTCGGCACCAACCTGCACGGGATTGCGGGATTGTCCTGGACCCTCGGAGCGCGTGTGCAGCACCGTACCTACGTAGCAGAGCCTGACCGGGCCGTTACGACGCAACTTGTGGGCATCAATGCGGGCAGCCTGGGGTGTCATGTCGGCGCGGACACCCATGAGTCGGCCACTCAGTTGGTCCGTGAGCTTGAAAGTCTGCAAGTCCAGATCCCGTCCCGTTCCGGTGAGCAGGGAATCCAGATACTCGATGGTTGGCGGCATGATCAACTCATAGCCCCAACGCTCATAAACATCGAGCACGCGCCGACGCAGTAGCTCGAGCGCCCGCGCACGCGGCGGCAGCAATTCATCGACGGCTTCCGGCAGCATCCACCGGTTATCGTCGGAGAAGTCTCCGTCGTTCATGTTCTCGCGCTCCCGGCGTCAGGGCCGGATCAGATAAAGGATGGCGAGTCCGGTGAGCATGGCTACCAACCCGGCAATGCGCAATGACCGGTCATCGAGTTCGATGATCTGGCGCATGTACTGGCGCAGTGTCGCCGGACTCAGAAAAGGCATGATGCCCTCGAATACGAGCATCAGGCCCAGCCCGATCAGCAGGTATTCCCAACTTGCCAAAGGGCCTCCACAAAAAAATCCGGGCGGCTACTCTGGCCGCCCGGCTGACTGATCGATCGATCAACCGCTTCCGCGTTTTGTTCGAGCGGAAAACGTCGCGCTAGTCGCGACCCTCCACATCTTCAAAGTAGCGGAAGAAATCCGAACGGGGGGACAATACCATTACGTCATCCTCACCGTCGAACGCACGCTGATAGGCCCGCAGGCTACGCGTGAAGTTGAAGAACTCCCGATCCTGATCAAATGCATCGGCGTAGATCTGGGCAGCTCGCGCATCACCTTCACCACGAATGGTTTCGGCGTCACGCTCCGCTTCCGCGACCAGGATGGTCACCTGCCGATCGGCCTCGGCCCTGAGGGTTTCAGCCTGCTCTTCACCTTGTGCCCGAATGTTCCGCGCCACACGCTCGCGGTCGGCCCGCATGCGGGCGAACACGGATTCACTGACGTTGGGCGGCAGATCGACACGCTTGATGCGGACGTCCACCACTTCAACACCAATGTTGGCGGCAAAATCACGCAGCTCTTCCTGCAGGATGTCCATGATCAGGGCTCGATCGCCGGCGATCACGTCGTCCACCTGGCGCCGCCCGAACTCGCTCCGCAATCGGTCGCGGACTCGCACGCCCAAGCGCCGATTCGCCTCTTCCACACTGCCACGCACCGTGGTGTAGAACTCTCGAGTGCTGCCGATCCGCCACTTCACGAAGGTATCGACAATGAGGTTCTTCTGCTCACCGGTCAGGAAGCGCTCAGGCTCCGCATCCAGCGTCTGCACACGGCCATCGAACTTACGCACGTTATTGATAAACGGCATCTTGAAATGCAGGCCTGGCTCATAGTCCGCACGGACCACCTCACCAAGACGGAATTTCATGGCCCGTTCGGTCTCATGAACGGTGAAGACCGAGAAGTAGAGCAGGGTCCCTGCCACCACAAGCACAGCTACGATGATGTTCTTCATGCCACTCATCAGTTTGCCCCCCTGCTGCGCAGATCGCCGCGGCTGCGGGCATCGCTACTGGTAGCCCCGGCCGCCGGCACTCGGCGTTCGAGGACGTCTCTGTCCAGCGGTCGGACGCTGCCGCCATCGGTCTGCCGGCCGCGCTGAAGCTGGTCCATCGGCAGGTATAGCAAGGGATCTCCGGCATCGGAGTCAATCAGGACCTTCCGATTGCGCTCAAGGATCTCCGCCATGGTGTCGAGATAAATTCGACCCCTGGTAACTTCCGGCGCCCGTTCGTACTCGCGCAGCAGCGCAACGAAGCGGGTGCTTTCACCGTCTGCCTCGTTGGTCACCCTCGCCCGGTAACCCTCGGCGTCCTCGCGGATTCGGGCGGACCGACCACGAGCCTCCGGCACGACCTGGTTGGCGTAGGCATTGGCCTGGTTGATGACGCGCTGCGCATCTTCACGCGCCATGATCACGTCTTCGAATGCTTCCTGGACTTCATCCGGGGCCTGAATGTCCTGCATGTCCACACTGACCACTGTCAGGCCGGTTCCGTAGTTGTCCATTGCCGCGCTGACCAACTCGAAAACTTCTTCGGCCACCTCGGCCCGACCCTCGGTCAGCACGAATTCAAGGTTGGATCGCCCCACCACTTCGCGGACCGAACTCTCAGCGACCTGCTTGAGGCTCTCATCCGGGTCACGGAAATTGAAGCGGTACAGGCGGGGATCGCCGACCTGATACTGCACGGCGAGCTGAACCTCGACGATATTCTCGTCCCGGGTCAGCATCAATGCCTCGCGCTCGATCTTGCGCCGGCGGTCACCACCCATGAGCTCGTAACCAACAGGGGCAACACGGCGCTCTTCGACGTTGACCTTCTCAACGGAGCCGATGGGATACGGCGGCCGCCAGTGTGGCCCAGGAGTCGTGGTCTGCTGGTATTGACCGAAGCGCAACTCAAGACCACGGTGACCTTCGTCGACGATGTAGATGCCGGAGGCCATCCAGACCAGGAAGGCCACGCCGATGATGATAGCGATCCCGGTTCCGCTGATGCCGGCACCGCCGCCACCCTGGTCGGAACCGTTGCCGTTCTCGCCGCCGAAGCCACCATTGCCGCCGCCGGAGGAACCTTTACCTCCAAACAGGCCGCCGAGCTTGCCTCGAACCTTTTTGATCACCTCGTCGAGATCTGGCGGCCCCTGGTTGCCGGACCCTCCACCACCCCACGGATCGCGGTTGCCGCGACCGGGTTCATTCCAGGACATAAAGTCTCTCCGTACCGTCAGTCATCGAACCGCCCTGCTCGGCGGCAGCAGATTTTATAGAGCGCAAGGGCGCTGCCGCAAGGCATCACGCATCCACGAGCTCGATTTCGCGGGACAACCCTTCGTTGTCCCGCAATCGTTCCAGATCCGTACGACGAATCTCGATCTCCATGAGCAGATCACCACACGCCTCTGTCTGCTCACCCAATACTTCGCCCAACTCGAACAATCGCGACCGCAACCGGCCCTGGCTAGGCGTCAGACGAATTCGACCATGGACACGTTCCGCGCCCTGCAAGCGTCGAACTTCCTCGTGCAGAAGCTCCAGCCCCTCGCCGCTAACCGCTGACAGCCACACCTCGGTGACGCCCGCGTCCTGGTTGAAGGTGACACGCGGACGACCACCAATCAGGTCGGTCTTGTTGTAGACACGCAAACGAGGCAATTCGTGCGCCCCGATGTCGGCAAGTACCTTCTCAACCTCTTCAATCCCGGCTGCACGCTCAGGATCACTGGCGTCGATAACGTGCAGCAAAAGCTGGGACTGCACCGATTCTTCCAGCGTCGAGCGGAAAGCGGCAACCAGCTGGTGGGGCAGATCCCGGATGAAGCCTACGGTATCGGCCAGGACTACCGCGTCACCGTGGGATAGCTCGAGCCGCCGCAAGGTCGTATCGAGGGTCGCAAACAGGCGGTCATCGGCATACACCTCGGCCTGGGTGAGCGCGTTGAAGAGCGTTGACTTGCCAGCGTTGGTGTAGCCCACCAGCGAAACCGTCGCAACATCTCGCTTGCGCCTCGACTGCCGACCCTGCTCACGCTGTTTCTGCACGCGCTGCAGGCGTTTCTCCAGCTGCCGGATGCGCACACCAAGCATGCGTCGGTCCATTTCCAGCTGCGTTTCACCCGGGCCACGCATCCCGATGCCGCCCTTCTGTCTCTCAAGGTGCGTCCAACCCCGCACCAGGCGACTCGCCATGTGGCGCAGTTGCGCGAGCTCGACCTGCAGCTTGCCTTCATGACTTCTCGCGCGTTGCGCGAAGATATCAAGAATCAGCTCGGTGCGATCCAGCACCCGGCAGCAAAGGGCACGCTCCAGGTTGCGACCCTGGCTCGGGCTGAGAGGATGATTGACCAGGACCGCCTCGATCCCCTCAACGGCCACTCGGGCCTGTATTTCCTCCATGCGTCCGCGGCCGATGAAGTAGCGCGGGTCGGGACGGTTACGCCGAATGATCAGGCGATCAACCACCTCTGCGCCGGCGGATACCGCCAGCGCCTCCAATTCGTCTATTGCTGCCTCGGGCGGGAGCTCGCCCAGATCCAGATGAACAAGAATGGCCCGCTCACCGCCTGCGGGCCTTTCGAACAGATTCAGCTCTGAAGCCGCGCCATTAATCGTTTCAGACGTTACCAAGATCTGGGCTACCTCGGTCGTTGCCTTCCCCCTGGGGCAGTTTCACATTGCGCGCAGGTACCACGGTCGAGATGGCGTGCTTGTACACCATCTGACTCACTGTATTGCGCAACAGCACCACAAATTGGTCAAAAGACTCGATCTGGCCCTGAAGCTTGATTCCGTTCACCAGGTAGATGGATACGGGAATCCGCTCCTTGCGCAGCGCATTCAGGAACGGTTCCTGCAGAGATTGTCCTTTGGACATTTCAGTAGCCCCTTGTTATTCATCCCAAATTTGTTGTTTTCCGTGAGCCCGCGCCTGCCTTCCCTTACAGATCTCGGCTACCGCGTTCGGGACACACTGGCCCAAGCCCCAGTTTATCACAACAGACCACGTTTCCCGGCTCCGGAAATACTGCCAGCCCGTGCCTCAGCAGGGCTCGTCCGCCTGGGCCAAAGTGACCGTCGGCGGCCTCCATCGAACGAGTTCCCTGTCGATCTCGCGCTGCAAGTCATCCGCCAGCGCCGCATGCGGCCCAGTCAGCACGCGAACGGTATCATCCCGGCGCAACCACGTCAGCTGTCGTTTCGCATACTGCCGGGTCGCAGTGACTGCCCGCTTTATCATCTCCTGCCGCCCATATGCACCATCCATATGGAGCCACATCTGTCGATAACCGACAGCGCGCATGGACGGTTGGTTCAGCGCAAGATCACCCCGCTCTCGCAGTGCGCTCACCTCGTCTTCGAATCCGGCCTCGAGCATCGCATGGAAGCGCTCCGCAATCCGTTGATGCAACAGGCTTCGCGCCGCAGGCATCACGGCAAGACGATGCAGGGCCAGACCTTCTGGCGGCCCCTCCCCACCCGCCTGCAGATCGCTCATTGGCCTGCCCGTAATCAGGCAGACCTCAAGGGCGCGCTGCACGCGCTGGCTGTCATTGACGTGCAGACGCTCTGCAGACGCTGGATCGAGTTTCCGCAGCCAGGCGTGCATTCCGTTGACGCCGCGAGTAGCGGCCTCCCGCTCCAGTCGATCACGCAATGCCGGATCGGCAGATGGCAGCCTGGAAAGACCCTCTTCCAGAGCACGGAAATACAGCATGGTTCCCCCTACCAGCAGGGGAATACGTCCCCGGGCATGGCTGCGCCGGATTTCCCTTAGCGCATCCCGACGGAACGCAGCGGCGGAGTAGCTCTCCGCAGGATCGAGTATATCGATCAGGCCATGCGGCACACGTTGCCTGAGGGCCACCGAAGGCTTGGCGGTACCGATATCCATGCCGCGATAAATCATGGCTGAATCGACGCTGATCACGTCTACTGGCGCGCGCTCAGCCAGCACCACGGCCAGATCCGTCTTGCCGCTGGCTGTTGGCCCCCGCAGGCAGAAAACCGGAGCCGCGCTGGCGCTCACGTCAGCCACGCTACTGACCCCGCATGAACAGACGGTCCAGGTCGGTCATACCCAACTGCGTCCAGGTTGGCCGGCCATGGTTGCACTGCCCACTGTTGGGCGTATTCTCCATATCCCGCAGCAAGGCGTTCATTTCCGCCAGCTCCAGTCGCCGGTTGGCGCGTACCGAACCATGGCAGGCCATGGTTGAGAGCACTTCATTGAACCGGGCTTCAAGACGCGACGCATCACCACTGGTACCGATATCCGCCAGTACATCCCGGACCAGCGCGCCGACATCGGCCTGTCCGAGAATGGTTGGCACACCGCGAACAACGAGGGATTCGGGACCGCTGCGATCGATCTCGATCCCCAATCGGACAAACGCCTCGGCATGCTCCTCTGCAAGTGTCGCTTCGGCGGGTGTAACGGCGAGTGGAAGAGGAACGAGCAGCGGCTGCGACTGGACACCCTGCCGGGCCATGTCTGCCTTGAGACGCTCGTAGACGATACGCTCATGGGCAGCGTGCATATCCACCAGCACCAGGCCATGGGCATTCTGCGCAACGATGTAGACACCGTGAATCTGCCCCACCGCATAGCCGAGCGGAGGCGCCCCGGCAGCCGCCGGATCAGGCCTTGGCACGGGATGCGGATTGACGCCACCAGACGGCGCCGACCGTTGTGGCATCGGCGCCGCTTGATCCGACCATTCAGCGACCCGTTCGCCATAAAGGGCGCGGGCCTCCTGTACCGGAAGCTCCATACGCCCCTGACGCGGAGTGACGGCCTGGTAAGCCGCACCCGCACCCGTGGTCGAGGCGCCCCGAGCCAAGCCAAACGCCGCTTCCTGCGGTCGCAGGGCGGACTCCATGCCCGGCTCGGGACGCACACCCTCAAGCACCTGTCGAAGATGCCGGGACAGAAAGTCATGAATGAGCCTGCCGTCCCGAAACCGGACCTCATGCTTCGCCGGATGCACGTTGACGTCTACCTGTGCCGGGTCCACGTCGATGTAGAGCACGTAGGCCGGGTAGCGATCCTTGAACAACACGTCCTGATAGGCTCGGCGAATGGCATGAACAGCGGTCCTGTCGCGCACCATACGACCGTTGACGTACAAATACTGTAAATCCGCCTGGCTGCGGGAGAATGTAGGCAGGCCCATCCAGCCGCGCACGCTCAGTCCACTGGCTTCCACATCCACCCCCAGCGCATGCTCGACGAACCCATCGCCAAGCAACCTGGCCAAGCGCCGTTCCCGCTCTTCCTGTAGCGCGGCGGGCGGCAACTGCAGGGTGGCCCGGCCGTTATGACGTAGCGTGAGCCCGACGTCGAAGCGGGCCATGGCGAGGCGACGAACCATCTCCAGCAGGTGGGTGTATTCGGTGCGCTCGGTACGCATGAACTTGCGCCGTGCAGGGGTGTTGAAAAAGAGATCACGCACTTCAACCGTGGTCCCTTCCGGGTGAGGCGCGGGGCTCACGTCGATGTCATCGCCCTGGCAGGTCGCCGACCAGGCGTGAGTCTCACCCCGGGCCCTGGACGTCAGTGTCAGGCGTGACACGGAGGCGATACTGGGCAGCGCCTCACCCCTGAACCCCAGGCTTGCCACACGCTCCAACTCGGCAAGCGAACCGATCTTGCTGGTTGCGTGGCGTTGCAGGGCCAGCGCCAACTCCTCACGAGGAATTCCAACGCCGTTGTCGCGGATGCGGATCACCCGTGCGCCACCGGCCTCAACATCGATTTCGATCCTGTCAGCACCCGCATCCAGGCTGTTTTCGAGCAGCTCCTTCGCCACAGAGGCGGGACGCTCCACGACCTCCCCCGCAGCAATCTGGTTGACCAACTGGCCAGGCAACGGACGTATAGGCCGCCGCTCGGTCATGACACCCCCTCGAGGACAAACTGAAGAATTCGCACATTATGGGAGATCGGGCCGGGAGTTGTCGCCCCACCCGTGGGAAAGAAGTGAATCAGGGGATACGCAGCGTAGCGCCAACGCGAATGCGATCGCCATTGATGTCATTGGCGGCTCGCAGGTCAGAAACACTGACCCGATGCTGCCGGGCGATGCCACTGAGAGTATCGCCCCGCCGTACCACATGCTCTCGATCGCCACCGGCAGCCTGGCGCAGCTCCGCTGGGGTATGTCGCTCGGCGTAGCTGGCAATTCCGGAATTGATTGCCCGGGCGAGCTTCCACTGGTGATCCGGGTTCCGCAACAGGCGCTCTTCATGGGGATTGGAGATGAACGCCAACTCAACCAGGACGGAAGGCATATCCAGAGACTTTAATACGACGAATCCGGCGCGCTCCACATCCCTCTTGTGCACCGGACCGACCTCCGAGAGCCCCTTCAGCACCTCCGAGGCAAGGTCAACGCTGTATTCCAGGGTGGCGCCACGGGAGAGATCCACCAGCACGGATCGCACCAGATCGTCCTTGTCGGACAGGGAGACACCGCCGATCACGTCTGCGGCATTCTCACGTCTGGCCAACATCCGCGCCTGCTCCGAGGTCGCACCGCCGCGGGACAGCGTGTAGACCGACGAGCCACGCGGCCCACCACTTTCCACGGCGTCGGCATGCAGGGAAATGAAAATGTCGGCACGCTCGCGGCGTGCCATCTCACGACGCTCGGCCAGGGGGACGAAAACGTCGTCATCCCGGATCAGGACCGGGCGAAACCCCGGTTCGCGCTCCAGCAGGTAGGCAAGCTTGCGGCCCACCTCAAGGACCACATCCTTCTCACGCGTACCACCGGGACCAATGGCACCAGGGTCCCGTCCGCCGTGTCCCGGGTCGATGGCCACCACGATTTCGCGCCGATCACTGTCGACGCCACGAGCCTGCCGCAGTGGCTGCGTGCGCCCACCATCCGGGCGCAGGTCCACGACCAGGCGGTAGCCGTACTGGTCATTGGGACGGACCAGGAAGCTCTGCACCCTCACGGCCTGCTCCACGTCGAGGACCATGCGCAGACCGTCATCGCCACGACTCGCGCTGCGAACACGCTGCAATACACCGCGCCCGGACGGGGGGTTGTCCGTGGCCATGCGGGCGCTGGAGAGATCGATCACCACACGGTGGGGGTCTTCAAGGTGGAATACCTTGTGGTCCGACGGGCCGCTGAGATCGAACACCACCCGGGTGCGATCCTCATCGTGGGATACCCGCACGCTGTCCACCCGGGTGTCCGCCGATGCGAACAACGGCTGCAGCAGCAGGCAGACCAGCAGCAGAAAGATACGCTTCATGTCGGGCAGGAACTCGACGGCCAGTTGTCCTGATAAAGTACTTTGGCCACGCACCCATTGCAAGAAAAACCCCTTCAACGGCAGGTCTATAGAAGAGGAACCTAGTGTGCGTTCTCATCAAAATGTTCGGATTTGTCCGCATGATCCACAAGTTCGAGCGCTGCCTGACCACGTTCACTTGCTGCATGGAGGGTCGCTGCACGCCCGTCACCGTCGTAATCCAGCCGCAGTTCGAGATCCGCGGGAGGCAAGGCGCCAGCGCCACGCTCCGGCCATTCGATCAGGACGAGCACATCGCCATCCATGAGCTCACGCAGCCCGAGATAGTCCAGTTCTTCAGGATCTCCAAGGCGATACAGGTCGAGATGCAGGCAGTGACGATCCCGCAGTGTGTAAGGCTCAAGCAGGGTGTAGGTGGGGCTGGGCACCAGCCCGGCGTGACCCAGGGCCCGCAACAGGCCACGCACCAGGGTCGTCTTGCCGGCTCCCAGGTCGCCATGAAGAAAGATCACCAGCGCCCCTGGCACCCTGGCCAGCCGGGCGCCCAGCGCCTCTGTACCTGCCTGGTCAGGAAGAACATAGCGTCGTGTATTGCTCATATCGGGTTCACCAGGGCCCGCAGCGGTTCCAGCAGATCCGTGGCGACCATCCCCCGCTCGCCATGCTCAGCCGCCTGATCCCCCGCCTCAGCATGCAGGCAGACGGCAAGCTCTGCCGCCTCGGCAAGGGTGAGGCCCTGCGCCACCAGTCCGGCGCAGATGCCGGTGAGCACATCCCCGGTGCCGCCGGTGGCCATACCGGGGTTGCCGCCGGTACAGACCCGGGGTGGCCGATCGCCGCCACCGATCAGGGTACCCGCGCCCTTGAGAATCGCGGTGGCCTGGTAGCGCTGGCAAAGCAGACCAAGTGCATGCCAACGATCGTTCTGCACGGCCTCGGTGGACATGCCAAGCAGCCGGCCCGCCTCGCCGGGATGGGGCGTAAGAATGGCTTGTGGCAGCGCTTCCGGCGTATCGGCCAGCAGGTTCAGGGCGTCAGCGTCAACGACCAGAGGCTTGCCACTGTCAATGCATGCTCGCAGGAGGGTACGGCCCCATGCAGCGGTGCCAAGGCCGGGGCCCAGGGCAACGACGGAGGCCCGCGGCAGCAGCCTGTCCAGCGCATCGGGGACGTCCTCGGTGCCAAGCACCATGGCTTCAGGGCAGGCACCCAGTAGCGGCGAGACATGAGCAGAACGCGTCACCACCGACACCAGCCCGGCCCCGGCGCGCAATGCACCGCCGGCGGCCATGATGACGGCACCGCCAGTGCCATGATCACCACCCACCACCAGGACGTGGCCATACAGGCCCTTATGGCCATCGCGGCGCCGCCTGCGTAGCCGGTGGCGCACCGCCGCATAGTCAGTACGCCAGGCGGCGGGGACTTCCTGCTCGACCACAGTCGGCGGTAATGCCAGATCACTGTAGAGCAGATCCCCCGTGCAGGACGGGCCCGCGCCCGTGAACAAGCCCCGTTTCAGGCCGATGAAAGTTGTGGTCAGATCCGCCCGGATTGCCGTGCCGAGTACGCCACCGGTTTCACCATTCAGGCCTGAGGGGATATCCACTGAGAGCACTGGCAGACCCGATGCGGTCACCGCATCGATGAGCTTCGCCCAGTCACGCGCCACTGGCCGCTCCAGACCGGTGCCGAGTAGCGCGTCGACCACTACGGCGCCTGCAGTGGGCAGGGTCTCGTCCAGTCGCCTCAGGTGCCCACCGCCCCCCAGATAGCGCTGGGCGGCCGACGCCGCGTCACCCTTGAGCCGGGAAGATTCAACCATGGCAACAACACTGACCGGGAAACCGTCACGACGGGCCAGCTCTGCGATCACATAGCCATCACCACCGTTGTTACCGCCACCACAGAGTACGACCAGAGAACGCATCTCGGGCCAGGTCGCTCGCAGCGCCGCATAGGCAAAGCCGCCGGCGCGGTCCATCAGTTCCATACCAGGCACACCCAGCACGTCAATCGCATAGCGATCGAGTCGCGCGACCTGCTCCGGTCGGAAAAGGGGGCGTGGAAGACTGCGCATGCCGCACAGTATAACGAAGGAGGACGCACCCGCGGTGCGCCCTGCAGTACAATCGCGGTCATGCGAGAACCCATGGACATGAACGCGCTGGCGGCAAACATCCGCGACTGGGGCCATGAGCTCGGTTTTCAGCAGATTGGCATTACCGACACGGCCCTCGAGCAGGCCGAGACACGCCTGGGCGAATGGCTGGAGCAGGGCCGACACGGTGACATGAGATGGATGGAGCGCCATGGGACAAAGCGCAGCCGACCGCAGGAACTGGTGCCGGGAACCGTGCGCGTCATCAGCGCACGGATGGATTACCTGCCGGAAGCGAAGGAATCGTGGACACAGATCGACTCGCCCGGAGCAGCATTCGTGGCCCGCTATGCCCTGGGGCGGGACTACCACAAGTTGCTCCGAAAGCGCCTGCAGCAGTTGGCGACCCGCATCAGTGAGACCGTGGGCGAGGTGGGCTATCGGGTATTCGTCGACAGTGCCCCGGTCATGGAAAAACCGCTGGCGGAGAAAGCCGGGCTGGGCTGGATCGGCAAACACACTGTCTTGATCAATCGCCAGGCGGGGTCATGGTTCTTTCTCGGCGAGATCTACACAGACCTCCCGCTGCCACTGGACTCACCCGCCGACGGCCATTGCGGCAGTTGCACCGCCTGTCTGGACATCTGCCCGACCCGCGCAATCACGGCGCCCTACCAGCTAGATGCCCGCCTGTGCATCGCCTATCTGACCATCGAGCATCAGGGCAGCATTCCTGAACACCTCCGGCCCCTGATGGGCAATCGGGTGTTCGGCTGTGACGACTGCCAACTCGTCTGCCCCTGGAACAAGTTCGCGCAACCGACCGGGGAGCAGGACTTCCAGCCCCGGCATGGCCTCGATGGCGCGGCGCTGCTGGAACTCTTCCAGTGGGATGAGGACACATTTCTGCGCCGCACCGAAGGCTCGGCCATTCGACGGCTGGGGCATGTCCGCTGGTTGCGGAACCTGGCAGTGGGGCTGGGTAACGCAAATCCGTCACGGGCGATTCAGGATGCCCTGCGGGGCCGCTGCGGCCATCCCTCGGCTCTGGTACGGGAACATGCGCAATGGGCGCTGTCGCGACAGCTTATCAACCAGCAGCAGTCGTGACGGTGACGTTGTCGATCAAACGGGTGCCACCCAGCCTGGCTGCACCAAGGACGATGAAGGCATGCTCGCCGACGCCGGGACGGAGCAGATCGTCGGGGCGCCGAATGGCCACGTAGTCAGGCTCCAGTCCGGCCTGGATGAGGGCTTTGCTCGCGGTGTTCTCAAGGGCAGTAAAGTCCCGCTCGCCCTGTTGCAGTGCGGTAGCGGCATCCGCCAACACCTTATTCAACCAGGGCGCCCGAGCGCGATCGTCCGGCGACAGATATCCGTTGCGGGAACTGAGCGCCAGCCCATCCGGCGCCCGGACGGTCTCGACGCCAATGACCTCTACCGGCATGGACAGATCCCGCACCATGTGTTGAATCACCAGCAGCTGCTGGTAGTCCTTGAGACCGAAGTAGGCGCGGTCCGGAGCGACCAGATTGAAAAGCTTGGCCACGACGGTGGCGACTCCGGAGAAGTGTCCCGGGCGCGACAGGGCACAGAGCATCCCCTCAAGCGCCGGCACCTGGATACGAGCCCCCTTCGCCGTGCCTTCCGGGTACATGGTGCCGACGTCTGGCGCGAACAGCAGGTCTACGCCGCGGACCTCCAGGAGTTGCCGATCCGCATCCAGGGTCCTCGGGTAGGTGGTGTAGTCCTCACCGGCGCCGAACTGGGTCGGGTTCACGAAGACGGAAACGACCACCCGATCCGCAGCCTCCCGTGCGGCATCCACCAGGCTGAGATGGCCGGCATGCAGATTGCCCATGGTGGGAACCAGCGCCACCAACTCCCCTGCCCGCTTCCAGCCGGATACCCGCCGGCGCAGGTCCTCGCGCGTCGTGATCTGATGCATGGCGACCAGAGACTCCAGGGGGGCGACCTAGAAGGTGTGCTCCGCCGCCGGGAACGTACGCCCCCGAACGGCCGCCACGTAGGCTTCGAGCGCCCCGGGGATACTGCCGCCCTCGGGCATGAAATTCCGGGAGAAGCGAGGAATACGCCCCGGCGTCAGGCCGAGCATATCCTGTAGTACAAGAATCTGCCCGTCGCACTCGCCACCGGCGCCAATGCCGATGACCGGTACCCGGGTAGCAGCGGTGATTTCCGCCACCAGTCCCGCAGGCACGCACTCCAGCAAGAGCATGTCGGCACCTGCCTGCTCCAGCACCCGCGCGTCTTCCAGCATGGCACGGGCTGCTGCTTCTTCACGCCCCTGGACGCGATAGCCACCCAGCTTGTGCACGGCCTGCGGACGCAGGCCCAGATGAGCACAGACAGGAATGCCGGCCACAGTCAGTTGATTGACAATTTCCGCCTGCTCGCCGGTTCCTTCCAGCTTGACCATTCGTGCGCCGCCCTCCTTCATGAGTCGGCCAGCGTTGTGCAGGGCCTCGGCCACGGTGTAGTGGCTCATGAACGGCATGTCCACCATGAGCAGCGCGGCGGTGTGGGCACGGGCAACGCAGCGTGCGTGGTAGATCATGTTCTCCATGGTGACAGGCAGGGTGGTCTCCCGCCCCTGCATGACCATGCCCAGCGAGTCGCCAACCAGAATCACGTCGACACCGGCCCGATCAAGGGCCACGGCAAAGCTGAAATCGTAGGCGGTGAGGCAGGCGATCTTCTCGCCACGCTCCTTCATGCGTAACAGGGACGCGACGGTCACTGGCTTGCGTTGCTTCTCGGTCTCACCTGCGTACATAGTTCATTCACCCACGGCAATGGCCCGGCAGTACATTGTTCAGGGATCGCAAGGATAGTGCTGCAGCGCGTCAGATGAAAGGGGCGGGTCCGACTAAAGATCGATCGGCGCCGGGTTGAAGTATCGCCGCCCGCTCTGCAAATCCCAGACCCGCTCCAGCAGCTGAGCGTAGTCTGCATCGTTATCCGCGAGGTCAATGGCCGTCGCGTTCACAATGAGCAGGGGTGCAGCGTCGTAATGATAGAAGAAGTTGACGTAAGCATCACTGAGACGTTGCAGGTAGTCAGCGGTAATCGCCTGCTCATGGGCGATGCCACGGCGGCGGATGCGCTCCATCAGCACGTCCACGGGCGCCTGCAGGTAGATCACCATGTCCGGCGGCGCCAGCTCTACCGCAAGCTCCTGATAAATCTTGTCATATAACGCAAGTTCCGGCGGCCGCAGGGTCAACTCGGCGAACATCCGGTCCTTTTCGAACAGGAAGTCGGCCACATGCCGTTCCTCGAACAGATCGCCCTGGCGCAAGCCACGCAGTTGCTCTGCACGCTGGATCAGAAAGTACATCTGGGTCGGGAAGGCAGCGTCCCTGGGGCTCTGGTAGAAGCGCTCGAGAAACGGGTTCTCATCGGCGCCCTCAAGCAGGAGTTGACTGCCGAGAGACTGTGCCAATCGCCGTGCAAGCGTGGTCTTGCCGACGCCGATGGGCCCTTCCACCACGAGGTGTCGCGGCACCCTTGGTGGCTCCTGCAGATTACCCGTCATGGCGTCTCCAACCGAGTCTGTGGCTCATCGAGCGGTCGTGCCCCACGGGCCGGGCAATCATGCAGCAGCTGCGCCACTGGCCCCAGCCCGGGGACAACATAGTCCGGCGCAATCTCAGCCCACGGCGCGAGCACGAAGTCGCGCTCCAGGACGCCGGAGTGTGGCAGTGCCAGAGTCGCCGACATAACCCGTATATCACCCATGCTGAGGAGATCCAGATCCAGCGTTCTGGGGCCCCACGGACGAACACGACGACGCCCCTCGGCAACCTCGATCGCCTGCAGGGCAGTCAACAATTCATGGGGTTGCAGGTCGGTCTCAAGGCACGCCACCGCATTGTAGTAGTCCGGTTGATCCTGCGGGCCCATGGGCGGGCTGAGATAGAGCCGGGAACACGCCTGCAGGGACGTCAGCCGCAGCCCACGCAAACCGGCAAGGCCCGCCCTGAGCCGCGCCGGCGGATCATCGAGGTTACTGCCAAGCCCGACGAAAGCGACCGTCACTGGCCACCCTCGCCGCCACCCCCTCCGCCATTTCTCCGCCGGCGACGGCGGCGTCGACGTGGCCCAGTGGGGGCAGAGGCAACGGCGGCCGCACCTTCATCCTGTTGCTGGTATTCGGTCCACCAGTCGGCCAGATCCTGCGGCGCATCGCCCACTCGGGCCCGCAACAGAAGAAAGTCGTACGCCGCACGGAAGCGTGGATGGGCGGCGAGTCGCCCGGCGCGACGCCCGCGGAATCGCAGCAAGCGCGGTTGCATCAGGAAAATCTCGCGCATTGGCAGGCTGAAACGCTTGGGAATGGCCACGCGCTGCACCTGCTGCTGCAATACGTCGGCAGTGGCGTTCTGCAGTGCCTGCGCTTCGTTCAGGCCCTCTTCCTCGACGCTGCGGGCAACCCGCGCTGTCACCACCGGCCAGAGAATTGCGGCGAACAGGAAAGCCGGGGTAACGGGCTTTCCGTCAGCGATCCGCTGATCAGTGTTCTCCAGCGCCGCGTTGATGAACTGAACCCAGGTGCCGTGCTCGTCAATCTGAAGCTGCGCCTCGGTGGCCGGAAACAGCGCACCGAACAGACCATGGTAGCGCAGTGCGTCGAACGTCTGGGCACCCTGCCCGCCCATCAAGAGCTTGAGGACTTCTTCGAACAACCGCGCCTGCGGCACATTCTCGAGCAGTCCCGCGAGCTCGGGAATCGGCCTGGCGGCATCATCTTCGACCCTGAAACCGAGCTTGGCGGCAAAGCGCACCGCCCGGAGCATGCGTACCGGATCTTCCCGGTAACGTTCCTCGGCATCGCCGATCAGCCGGATCAGTCCGGCCTCCAGATCATCCATGCCATGGGCAAAGTCGACCACGGAGAAGTCGGCAATGTTGTAGTACAGGGAGTTGACGGTGAAATCGCGCCGCAGCGCGTCTTCTTCCACGGTGCCGTAGACATTGTCGCGCACCAGCATGCCGTCACGCATCTCCCCTTCGCCCTCGGCCTCACCGTTGCCGTCATGGGCGGCCCGGAAAGTGGCCACCTCGATGATCTCCGGCCCGAAATGGACGTGGGCAAGACGGAACCGCCGGCCGATCAGCCGGCAATTGCGGAACAGCGCGCGCACCTCCTCGGGCTTGGCGTTGGTCGCCACGTCGAAGTCCTTGGGTTCGCGGCCAAGGGACAGATCCCGGACGCCGCCGCCTACAAGATACGCCTCATACCCCGCCTTGTTCAGGCGATACAGGACCTTGAGAGCGTTATCGCTGATTTCCGCGCGAGAGATGCGATGCTCGGAACGCTGGAAGATGACCGGCTGGGGTAAGCGTTCTGATGAAGTCTGTTCCGTCACTGGGTACCGAGCTTGAGCCATGAAAGTGAGGCCGTATAATACCACCGGGCTCGGGGGTTTGCAGCGACCGCTCAAGCACACAGGCCATTAGACGCGCTCCCGACACGCCGGGAGCGGCATCTCCTCGCCAAAGGCAGCGATCATGTCCAGAGAAGAGATCCCTGACGGCGCCCCGGGTGGCGTGTTCCGGCGCCTGTCCGCCATGGTCTACGACGGATTGCTGCTGCTGGCAGTACTCATTGCCGGCAGCTTCCTGTTTCTGCCCCTGACCGGAGGCGAAGCCGTGGATGGCCCGATGCGCCTTGCGTTCCAGGCATACGTCGTGCTGCTGATCGTGGGCTTTTTCGGCTATTTCTGGATGCGCGGCGGCCAGACACTGGGATTGTGGACGTGGAAACTCAGGCTGCAAAGGCATGACGGCGGACGCATCGGCATGAACGATGTCATGCTCCGGATTATGGTCGGTGTGCTGACGCTGGGGCCTATCGCCCTGATCAGTGTGCCCTTCCACCCCCGCCGGTTAAGCCTGACGGATATGCTGTCAACCACCCTGGTGGTGCGTCACCGAACCCGTGACGTTGTATAGATTGCGATTGCCAGAAAGACCAGCGTGGGCAGCAGAGCACTGACCACCGGTGGCAGGCCATACACCAGCCCCAGGTGATTCAAGAGGTTGTTGGCGAGGAAAAACACGATACCGATCATCACGCCGATGAAGATCCGCTGGCCGGCCCCGACGGAACGCAGCGAGCCGAATGCAAGCGGGATGGTCAATAGCAGCATGGTGATGGTGGCAAGCGGCGTGGCGAGCTTGAGCCAGAAAGCCAACCGGTAGCGGTCACTTTCCAACTCGTTACGCTCCAGGTAGCTGACATAGGTCCAGAGTTCTGCAATGGACAGGGCCTCCGGATCAACCACCACAACATCAAGCACCTCGGGGCGCAGATCTGACCGCCATGGCGCCTCATCACGGACTTCACGCTCGACGTTGCCATCAACGAAACGCGTGACGATCACGCCTTCCAGTAACCACTCGCCGCCGACATAGCGGGCACGGTCGGCGCTGGTCACGAAGGCAAGCCGGCGCTCCTCGTCGAATTCGTAGATGTTCACAGTCTCAAGCACCGACGCCGAGGGCGCGTATCCCACCTGAACGAAACGGCGACCATCCCGTGCCCAGAATCCGTCGCGGCTGAGTGCGCCAACCTGCCCGGATTCCGCCCTCGCCTTGACCTCCAGTGACAGCCGCTCCGCCGGCGGTGCGACCCACTCCCCCAGCGCCACCGCGATCAGGGCGAGCAGGACACCCGCCGTGGCCACGCTGCGGCCGATCCCCAGGACCGACATGCCGGCAGCCCGCATGACCACCAGTTCACTGCGCGCCGCCATCCCGCCAAGCGTCATCAGGCTGCCGATCAGAGTGGCCACCGGAAACGACTCGTAAGCCCGTTGCGGGGCCTGCAACCCCACATGCAACAGGGCGATGAACGCGGTGTAGTCGTCGGTAATGTCGCCGCTTTCCTCGACAAAGGTGAAGATGAGGATCAACGACACGAAAATGACCAGGGCCACCAGCGAGCCGCTGATCACGGCGCGGGCGATGTACCGGTCGAGAATCCCCATCAGGCGGCCCCTTCACGTGGCCGCCGCCGCAACAGGCCATATTGGCCGGCCAGCCAGATCAGGCCGATGCCGGCAACCAGCACATGCACCGGCCACAAACCAAGCCACAATGGCAGACGGCCATCCTCCAGCCAGCCCTGTGCCACCGTGAGCGCATTGGAATAGGAGGCAAAGATCAGCACCGCGAGGAGCAGACGTCCGTATCGGCCATCCCTGGGGGAACTGCGGGACAGCGGGATCGCGATCAAGCCAAGCGTGATCACCATCAGCGGCATGGACAATCGCCACTGTAGTTCAGCTCTTTCCCCCAAATCGTCGCTACCCCAGAGCTGTGCTGTTGCGATGCCGTCGCGCCGGGTACGCACCGTCGGCGGATCACCCTCGCTGATCCGCACACCATGGACGGCATACTCCATGACGCGCCACTGACTCTGACCCGGGAAGCCGTCATACCGATGGCCGTCGAGCAGCACGAGGTACTGGTCGCCGGTATCCGGATCAACCTGAATGAAGCCCTCGGCAGCGGCGAGCATGACCTGCTCGTCGCCCTGCCGGGTCTGCAGGTAGACATCCCGCATGCGCTCGCCGTCTGCAGCGAAGCGTTCGATGTAGAACATCCCGTCGGCGCGTGAGGACTGGATGAACCGACCGGGTCGTATTGCCTGGATTTCCACCGTCTCCCTGGCCACTTGCTCCGCTTCGCGACCCTCCCGGGCAGCCCAGGGGCCAGTCTCGATGGACAGCCAGCCCACCAGCAAGGTCAACGGCAGAGCCAACAGGGCGACGGCGCGGTAAATGTTGCCGGGGCCAATGCCGCAAGCGCCCATGGCCGACATCTCGCTGTCGCGGTAAAGCCGTCCCATGGCGAGCACCACGCCGAGAAAGAAGCTGCCCGGAATCACCAGCGCTGTGTAACTGAGCGCCTTGAAGCCCATAAGCAAGAGAATGATGTCACCCGGCAGGGCCCCGGAGGCCGCATCGCCCAGGTAGCGAATCAACCGGTTGGTAAACAGCACGGCCACCAGCACCACGGTCACAGCCAGCCAGGCCAGCGTAATCTCGCGCACCAGGTAGCGACTGATAATGGAGAAACGCAACGATGGTCTCCGAATGTCCGATGGCGACGGGGCCGCCCCATCATAATGGCTGCGCGCCCTCGCAGCACAAGATCACGGCGTTACAGTCGCTTTGCCGAGTGCGTTACAATCCTCGCACTTTCAAGGCGCGGCGTTCACTGGCGAATGTCGCGGCGAGCATACAGGAGCAATCGATGGAATTCGCGGTAAAGCACGTCAATCCGATCAAGCAACGCACGGGCTGCCTGATCGTCGGTGTCACCGAGAAGCGGCGCCTGGATGCGGTTGCGACCGCGGTTGACGAGGCCGCCGACGGCTACCTGAGCCGACTGTTGCGGCAGGGGGATATGGATGGCCGTATCGGCCAGACCCTGCTGCTGCCAGCCGTACCGGGGATCGCCGCCGACCGCGTTCTGTTGGTCGGCCTTGGCCGCGAACGGGATCTGACCGAGCGCGCATACGACAAGGCCGTGCAAGCCATGTTGCAGACCCTCTCGAATTGTGGCGCCAAGGATGCCCTTTGCTGCCTGGCGGACGCCCGGGTCAAGGGTCGCGATCAGGCCTGGATCATCCGTGACACCGCCCAGTCGGTGATCCACTCCCGTTACCGCTTCGATGCCTGCAAGAGTGAGAAGGACAATACGCCGCCGGCACTGAAGAAAATGATCTTTCACGTCGGTGCCAAGGCCGACGTTGCCAGCGGTGAAGCGGCGGCTGACATTGGCAAGGCCATCGGCGAGGGCATGAACCTGGCTCGCGAGTTGGGCAACCTGCCTGGCAACATTTGCACCCCCTCCTACCTGGCCGGACAGGCCAAGGCGCTGCAGGAAGCCTATCCGGCCATCGAACTGGATGTGCTCGACGAAGCATCCATGGAGGAACTGGGCATGGGCGCCCTGCTCTCTGTCTCCCGGGGCAGCGAACAGGAAGCACGGCTCATCGTGATGCACTATCGCGGGGCAAGCGATGATGAGCCGCCCCACGTGCTGGTGGGCAAGGGGATCACCTTCGACACCGGCGGCATCTCGCTGAAGCCCGGCGCGGCCATGGATGAGATGAAGTTCGACATGTGCGGCGCGGCCAGTGCTTTCGGTGCCATGCAGGCTGCGGTGGCGCTGAAGCTGCCCATCAACCTGGTGGTGATCATAGCCGCGGCGGAAAACATGCCCGACGGCCGCGCCACCAAGCCCGGTGACGTCGTCACCAGCATGTCCGGACAGACCATCGAGATTCTCAATACAGATGCCGAGGGGCGCCTTGTGCTCTGCGATGCCCTGACCTATGCCGAGCGCTACAAGCCGGCGAGCGTGGTCAACATGGCGACGCTGACCGGCGCCTGTATCATCGCCCTGGGTCATCATGTGCATGGCCTCATGAGCAACAACACCGGGCTCGCCGACCAGTTGCTCGCCGCCGGCAAGTCCGCCGATGACCGCGCCTGGCAGTTGCCACTGGGCGAAGAGTGGGACGAACAGTTGAAGAGCAACTTCGCCGACATGCAGAACATCGGCGGGCGCTCCGCTGGCACCATCACCGCCGGCTGCTTCCTGGCGCGTTTCACCAAGAAGTACCGCTGGGCGCATCTGGATATTGCCGGCACAGCCTGGAACAGTGGCGACAAGAAGGGCGCCACCGGGCGTCCGGTCCCACTGCTCACACAGTATCTGATCGACCGCGCCGGCTGATAGAGAGGGTGCCCCATGGTCACGGCGCAACGTCGGGCGGATTTCTACGTGCTCGAGGGCACCAGCGCCGGTGATCGTGAGCTGCTCGCCTGCCGCCTGGTAGAGAAGGCATGGCATCAAGGCTACCGGGTGTTCGTGCGCGCCGAAGACCAGGCGCAGGCGACCCGTCTGGATGCCTTGCTGTGGACCTTTCGGGATGGTGCCTTTGTGCCTCATGCCGTTGTCGACAGCGCCGATGAACAGGATCCGGTGGTGATCGGCGCGGCGGAGCAGACCCCGGGCAATGCCTATGATCTGATGATCAACCTGGCGCCTTCAGAGCCTGAACCGGCTGTCGGTTGCAATCGCCTGGCGGAAATCGCCGACCAGAGTGAACGTCTGCTCGCGCCGGCGCGCAGCCGATTCCGGCAGTACCGTGACCTGGGCATGGACCTGCACTACCACCGGATCGGATGAATGGCGACAGACAAGAACAAACCGGACGACCCCACCGTGCTGACCGATGTGATCTGCCCCGGCGACCGCCTCAAGCCGCTGGGCTTGTGGCTTCCGCTCTCGGAACAGGCCGCGGACAGTGGGTCGGCCCCGGAGACCGAGGGTTGGGGCCAGCGCGTCCCTGCCGAGCTCAGGCCTGTAGCCGGCAGCCTGGTGGACGAAGTCGCGGCACGGGTACGCGGCCACGTCGGCCGACGGCAACCCCAGGACCGCGACGAACCGTCCTGAGCCGGCGACACCCCCAGCCAGTCGGCTATAATGCACGGCTTTGCCGGCAGCCCCGGCGGCGACTCATTTCGTTATTCACACAGTGACAAGGTAAGGCATGGACAAGACGTACGATCCCAAGGCCATTGAGCAACGTTGGTACGACGACTGGGAGCAGCGCAACCTGTTCGCGCCAGCGAGCGGCAGCGGCCCGGCCTACTGCATTGTCATTCCGCCGCCCAACGTTACCGGCACGCTGCACATGGGCCATGCCTTCCAGGACACCATCATGGATGTGCTCACCCGTTACCATCGCATGCGGGGTGATCGCACGCTGTGGCAGCCGGGCACGGACCATGCCGGTATTGCCACGCAGATGGTAGTTGAGCGCCAACTCAACCAGGAAGGCAAGACACGCCACGACCTTGGCCGTGATGCCTTCATCGACCGGGTCTGGGAATGGAAAGCGGAGTCCGGCGGCACCATCACCCGGCAACTTCGGCGCATGGGCGCATCGGTGGATTGGTCACGGGAATGCTTCACCATGGACGACCGTCTCTCCCATGCCGTGCGCGAAGTCTTCGTGCGCCTGCATGAAGACGGGCTCATCTACCGCGGCAAGCGCCTGGTGAACTGGGATCCGGTGCTGCACACAGCGGTCTCCGATCTGGAAGTACTGGCAGAGGAAGAACAGGGCAGTCTCTGGCATATGCGCTATCCCCTGGCCGACGGCAGCGACTCCCTGGTGGTCGCCACCACCCGGCCGGAGACCATGCTCGGCGACACCGCCGTGGCCGTGCACCCCGACGACGAGCGCTATCGGCACCTGATCGGTAAAACGATCCGCCTGCCTCTCACCGACCGGGAAATCCCGGTCATCGCAGACGATTACGTGGACCCGAGCTTTGGCTCCGGCTGCGTGAAGATCACCCCTGCCCACGACTTCAACGATTACGCCGTTGGCCAGCGCCATGACCTGCCGCTGATCAACATCTTCACGGAAGACGCACAGATCAATGAAGAGGCGCCCATTGCCTATCAGGGACTGGACCGCTACGAGGCACGCAAGCGCATCGTGGCTGATCTTGAAGCCCAGGGGCTGATGGAGCGCATCGAACCACACAAGCTCATGGTGCCCCGCGGTGACCGCACCGGTGCAGTCATCGAGCCGTTTCTCACGGACCAATGGTTCGTGCGGGCAGAACCATTGGCGAAACCGGCCATCGAGGCCGTGGAAGACGGCCGTATCCGCTTCGTGCCGGACAACTGGAAGAACACCTATTACGACTGGATGCGCCGCATCGAGGACTGGTGCATCTCGCGGCAGATCTGGTGGGGGCACCGGATTCCCGCCTGGTACGACGAGGACGGCAATATCTTCGTTGCCCGCAGCGAGGAAGACGCCAAACAACAGGCCCGCGACAAACATGGTCGGGATGTCCCCCTGCGCCAGGACGAAGACGTGCTGGACACGTGGTTCTCGTCGGCCCTGTGGCCATTTTCCACCCTGGGCTGGCCGGAGCAGACGCCGGAACTGAAGACGTTCTACCCCACCAATGTGCTGGTCACCGGGTTCGACATCATCTTCTTCTGGGTGGCTCGAATGATCATGTTCGGCATGAAGTTCATGGACGAGGTGCCGTTCCATGAGGTCTATATCCATGGCCTGGTGCGCGATGCCGACGGGCAGAAGATGTCCAAGTCCAAGGGCAACGTCCTCGACCCGCTGGACATCATCGACGGCATCGACCTGGAATCCCTGGTGGCCAAGCGCACGGCAGGACTGATGCAGCCGCAAAAGGCCGCCAGCATCGAGAAAGCCACCCGCCGCCAGTTCCCGAACGGCATCGAGCCCCACGGTACGGATGCCCTGCGCTTCACGTTCTGCTCCCTGGCCACCACCGGCCGCGACGTCGTCTTCGACATGGGCCGCGTGGACGGGTACCGCAACTTCTGCAACAAGCTGTGGAACGCGGCACGCTACGTACTGATGAATACCGAAGATCAGGATTGCGGTGTCGACGGCGGTGAGGTCACCCTGGGGCTTGCGGAGCGCTGGATCATCTCCCGTCTGCAGGCAACGGAGCAGGAAGTCGACCAGCACATCCGTAGCTACCGCCTCGACCTGGCCAGCCAGGCCCTCTACGAGTTCATCTGGAACGAGTACTGCGACTGGTACCTGGAGTTATCCAAACCAGTACTCCAGACCGCGGACGATGCGCTCGCCCTGCGTGGCACCCGCCGCACGCTGGTACGGGTGCTGGAGGCCGTGCTGCGCCTGGCCCATCCATTCCTGCCTTTCATTACAGAAGAAATCTGGCAACGCGTCGCACCGCTGGCGGGTGTTCAGGCCGACAGCATCATGTTCCAGGCCTATCCGGTTGCAGACGAAAGCCGACGGGACACCGCGGCGGAGGCAGACATTGCCTGGGTGAAGTCCTTCATCCTGGGTGTACGGCGGATTCGCGGCGAAATGGACATCCCGCCCAACAAGGCACTGCCGGTTCTGTTACAACAGGCTGGCGACGATGATCGTCGTCGGCTCTCCGAGCATCGACTGTACGTTGAACGCCTGGCACGGCTGGAAAGCATTACCGTGCTTGCTGATGGCGAAGAAGCACCCGAGTCGGCCATTGCCCTGGTTGGAGACATGCAGGTGCTGGTTCCCATGGCCGGGCTCATCGACAAGGACGCCGAGCTACGCCGTCTCGCGAAAGAGCGGGACAAGGCGCGGGCAGACCTCGATCGAGCCAGGAAGAAGCTCGACAATCCGAGCTTCACCGAAAAAGCCCCGGCTGAAGTGGTGGAACAGGAACGCAAGCGTGTCGCGAGTTTCCAGTCCGCCCTGCAGCGGCTGGAGGCACAGTACGAAAAGATCGAGCGTCTGTAGTGTGCTCTCTGGGTCGGCACTACATGCCGGCCCTGCTCAGCACCACGCGCACAATGACTACCAGCGCCACGATCAGCAGAATCGTAAACACCGTGCCGCCGATGATGTAGGGCATCGGGCTGCCACGTGTGAAATCCCGTCTACGCGCCGCCTCTGTCTGCACGCCAAAGGCGGCAGCCAGTATGCTTTGTGTGACCTGCCAGAAACCCGGTTTCGGCAGATCCGAATTCTCTGGCGCGTGCTGATCTTCATCGGAGTGATTGCGACCCATCAGTGTGTCCTGGTGTCCCGTAACAGAAGTTCGCACACTAGTGCGTGCGCCGACCGGTTTCTACCCGCGTCACGCGGCCGTGTTCGAGAGTCACTATGCGGGACAGCTGCCCAGAGCCAAACGTATAGAACCATTCCTCGCGGACTGGCAGGTGGCGAACTGCATGATGGCCATGACCGAAGCCAGGGGTCTGGATCGGCGGGAGCGTCTGCTGGGCATCTGGGGGACCACACGTGCCCAGTAGCTCCATGCGGTTCATACCCCGCCGTAGGCTTTGCGCACTGCAACCGGAACCCGGAAATGTCCGGTATCCGTAACCACCGGACTCGAAACGCCGCACTCGTCCGTCACGGAAGTCGATCATTCGCACCAGGCCTTGCGGCCCGGGGTTGTAATACCACCGCTCGGACACCGTCAGCAGGGCCCCGTCGTTACCACGCACGACAGACAGCGGCTCACGCAGATCCGGGGTTCCGCACAGGTCCTCGATCTCGAAGGTTCGGTCACCGCGCTGGGCTATGCCGCCTTCACAGCGCATGGTTGCCTCAGCCGAGATGGCAAGGATGAACAACCCGGGAACAAGTGCCGCCTTGAGTATCCTGTATCGCATATCAAGTTTCCGACAATCAGCCTCATGCGCTAATGGCTGTCGCCGTGAACGGTCCTGTCCCGAAGACCTCCAGGCTATAGTCGAGAAATTCCTCGATGCGACTTACCAGTGCCGCAGACATGGAAACGCGCTTCGATCGCAGGTCATCTGGATCGACTCGCTCAACCAATAACCCCTCGTCGATTGCCCGCTGGACATACTTCACAGCGGTGCGATGACTCACCTTCGGCATCAGGTCGTACAGTTGCGTCTTCCGGAACTCTCGTTCGCGCTCCAGCCACATGCGCGTGAACAAGTCCGAGTAATTGAGATCGTAGTACACCTCATCACCAAACAACTCACCCCAATAACGATCCATGTCAGTTAGCGCCATCACAAATGCTTTTCTGCGCTGGTCCGTTGACCGTTCATCCACCCGGCTTCCCTCCTCCTGCCATTTAAGCATCAAACAGTAGGTATACGAGCCCACAGCCCATCATGGTAATCGAAACCCGTTTTCAGGGGACCCCCGGGTCGTTGGACTAGCGCGGCGTATAAAGGCCGGTCAACTCAGGCAGGAACGTGGCAACACCTGGCAAGAAAGCAAGGGCAACCAGCGCCAGACTCACTGTTATCAAGTAAGGGGCGGCAGCCCGCGAAGCGGCTCCGATTGACGTACCGCTGATGCCGCACGCGACGAACAGGCCGGCACCGACCGGTGGCGTAAATAGCCCGACCCCGGTTGCGCCGACAATCAACACGCCGGCGTGTAGCGGATCCACGCCAAGGGCGGCCAAGGACGGCAACAGGATAGGCACCACCATGATGACCGCGGCTATGCCATCCATGACCATCCCCAGCAGCAGGAAGAAGAGAATGACGGCGATGAGAACGCCGAACTGGCCGAGGTTGAGCGCATCCATGTAGGCGGTCAGGCGCTGTGGAACCTGTTCCACGGTGAGATACCATCCGAACAGACTCGACATTGCGATCAGGAACACCACAACGCCGGTCAGATTCACCGCCTTGACCAATATGGTTTTCATGCTGGCGAAATCGAGTTCCCGATAGACGAAGACATCAATGACCAGCGCATAGATGACCGCCACGACCCCCGCCTCAGTGGCAGTAAACACCCCCGAAAGAATGCCGACGATGATGATCAAGGGCATGCCCAGGGCCCACCCGGAATCCTTGAAAGCTGGCCAGAGTGGTTCCCGGGTCTCGGGGCGGCGTTCCTTGATGATGCCTCTGCGGTCCTCGAAGTCCAGGTGCACCATCATGGCCAGGGCACAGAACAGTGCTGGAATGAAGCCTGCGGCGAAAAGTGCGCCAATAGAGACGTTGGCAACGCCTCCGTAGACAATCATCGTGATGGATGGTGGCACCAACATTCCCGCTGCGCAGGCGCCGCATACCACACCGGTTGCCTTTGCGGCGGTGTAGCCATCCCGCCGCATCTCGGGGATGACGGCTGCTCCGATCGCCGCCGTATCTGCAACGGTAGAACCGGAGATACCGGAGAACAAATACTCCGTCGTAACGACAACCTTGCCCAGTCGGGCTCGACGGATGGGCAGCAGGGCCTTGGCCAGGGTGATAAGCCGCCGCGAGATGCCCGCGACGTTCATGATTTCACCAGCCAGGATAAAAAGCGGTATAGCAAGCAGGGTAAAGCTGTCCATCATGCCGAATATCCGCTGTCCCACCATGCTCACAGGGAAGCCGAGCAGGTACATGGAGAGCAGTCCGACGAACCCCATGACTACGACTACCGGAACGCCGAGTATCAGGAGGCCAAGCAGAAGGGCAAAGATCAGTGCGGTCACGGCGTTTCACCATCCAGTATCTGCCCACGTCCAGGCGGCGGTTCTCCAGCCACCATATCGATCAAGCGCATGGTGAAGTGGTAGGTCATGAGAAAGCAGCCAGCCGGTATGGCCCCGTAAAACCAGGACATGGAGTAGCCAAGACTTGCACTGCGGTCCATGGCGTTCAGGCTGTTCTGCAACGAGATGTAGCCGATGATCGCGCAGGTCACGACAGCGATCAGGAAACAGAATATGGCTACGATCCTGGCGACCGCGACAGGCAGGAGATCCTGAAAGTACTGGATAGCCAGATGGTCGCTGCTATAGACGGCGATGGCCGCGCCGAAGAACGTCGTCCAGATGAACAGATAGGTGGCCAGTTCCTGGCTCCAAGGCAACGGATAGCCGATGACATAGCGGGCGAATACCTGCATCGCGCAGATCGCCACGACACCGAGCATGCATGTGGAGCCAAGAAAGCGCTCGACTGCGACGACCCGGTCCTCCAGCCAGCGTAAAGCGGACAGCACGCTCCGCTGCCCGCGCCACCGCAAATTACCGCTCGAGGAAGGCATTCAGGGCCTCGCGAACCTCCGGCGAAAACTCGGCCATGAATGCCTCGTACAGTGCTTCAAGACCCTCGTTTGCCGATTCCGGCACACTGAAATCGCTGAACGTTGCCCCCGTGGCCTCAGCGTCCGGCATCAGCGCCGCTGCCGTGGCCGCCTCGATCTCGCGATGCAGGAAAGCAGCCTCCCTTCCCGTCTCCATGACCAGTTCACGATGCTCATCGGACAGGGATTCCAGAAATGTGGGACTGGCCAGGAAAATACCGGCGCCCAGAGTGTGGTTCGAGAAATAGAAGTGCGGCGCGACCTCGTGGAAGTCATAGGTCACGTAAGCGGAAACGAGATTCTCCGCCCCGTCGACAACACCCTGCTGCAGTGCTGAGTAAAGTTCCCCGAAGGCCACCGGTGTCGGCCGGGAGCCGAGGGCACGGAAGAGTTGGATATAGGCTTCGCTGTTGGGAACGCGCATTGTCTTGCCAGACAACGATTGGTCCTCATCCAGCGGCCGACGCATCATGATGCCGCGGAAGCTCGCCTCTGAGAACCCGACGCCAACGAGATTGATCTGCTCCAGCTGGGCGAAAAGGGCTTCTCCCAGCGGACCTTCCAGCAGGTCGGACACCTCCTCCTGTTCGGTCACAAGGAACGGCAGATCAAGCACTGCAAAATCCCGAGAGAAATTGGTGAGATGCGTCGCCGCAACGAAGGCCATGTTGATGCCACCGGACTGCATGCCCTGGATGAATTCACGCTGCTCGCCCAACTGTCCATTGGGATAGATAGTCACCGTGATCTCGCCATCCGAGCGCTCCTCTATTGTCTCAGCGAACCATTCGATCGCCTCGTGGGAGGGATCGGACGTCGGCGCGGGATGGGCGAAAGTGATATTGGTGGCCTGGGCCTGAAGTACCACGCCGGTGGACAACAGGCCTGCGGTGACAACGGCACGGCGCATGGTGCGGAAGAACTGGCTATCCATGGGACTACCTCCATCGAATCGTCAGAAGAATCGGGACCCACATGAAGCGCTTTGAAACGGTTAAGCTCAGCGCTCCAGGAACTCGGTGATTGCGTCCTGCACAGGAGGCGAGAATTCCGCGATAAAGCCGGCGTACAGTTCTTCCAGCTTTTCATCAATGCCATCAGGCAGCGTGAACTCCGAGAACGTGGCGCCTGCGGCTTCGGCCTCCGGCATGAGCGCAGCCGCAGTCTCTGCCTCGATCTCACGGTGCCTGAAAGCAGCCTCTCGTCCCGTTTCCAGCACCAGTTGCCGGTGCTCGTCGGACAGGCCATCCACGAAAGCAGGGCTGGCAAGAAAGATGCCCGCGCCAAGCGTGTGATTGGAGAAATAGAAATGCGGGGCCACCTCGTGGAAGTCGTACGTCACGTAGGCTGACACCAGGGTCTCTGCACCATCGACCACACCCTGCTGCAAGGCGGAATAGAGCTCACCAAAGGCGAGTGGTGTGGGCCGCGCGTCAAGGCTGCGAAACAGTTGAATATAGGCATCACTGTTAGGCACGCGCATGGTCTGGCCCGCCAGCGAATGATTGGCGTCAAGCGGACGCCGCATCATGACGCCGCGAAAGCTGGCTTCCGAGAAGCCAACTCCAACGAGGTTGATTTCCTCAAGTTGCTCGAAGAGCGCCTCGCCAACGGGGCCTTCAAGCAGCCCCGGTACATCGGCTTGATCGGTCACCAGGAATGGCAGGTCGAGCACCGCAAAGTCCTGAGAAAAGTTGGTCAGGTGAGTCGCGGCAACGAAGGCCATATTGATGCCACCGGACTGCATGCTCTGTATGAACTCGCGCTGCTCACCAAGCTGACCGTTGGGATAGATTGTGACCGTTATCTCTCCATCCGACCGCTCGTGGATGGCCTCGGCAAACCACTCGATTGCCTGATGGGCAGGGTCAGAGGTGGGCGCGGGATGCGCGAAGGTGATTCGCATCGCCTGTGCCGGCATTGCGAAGCAGACGAGAAAGACAGCGGTGAACATGATAAGCGGCAAGTGCTTCGACATCGTTCCCTGCGCCATGGCCAAAACCCCGGTTACCAGAATGTATCTGCAGTAATGCAAGCAAGATGCCATGCAAATCCAGGTCGCATAAAACCCGTCCGGGTGCCTTGCCCTTCGCCATCTGCGTGGGTATCCCGACCTCCTGCTTCCGCTCTCACCAAGTCGAAAAGCGCACCGCAAAGGCGCGCAGTCATGGACTAGCGCCTCTCATCGGTGCACAGCTGAGCACGGCAATTCGGTGTGGAGGGATCGATTGAGTCGACTAAAACCGGCTCGCCCTGCAGGGCGAGCCGGTAGCTCCATGACATGGCAATGAGAGAGGAAGAAAGTTGGTCAGGCGAAGCGATCTGCGATTTCGAGTATGTCGCTGTTCCGTCGTTGCGATGCACCGAGGATCGCCCGCGCTTCCTCAAGCACAGCGGCCTCGTCCACGCCAACGACCCCGTCCTCATCCAGTACGACGCGGCCGTCAACGATCGCTGTGCGGACGGAGCTGCCCCTCTCACCGAACACGAATTGTTGCTCGGGGGAATTGAGCGGTATCCACCACGGCGCAGACAGATCATAAAGAACCAGATCTGCGCGCTGCCCCGGGGCAATTCTACCGAGTTCCGGCTCCAGCATGGCCTTGGCGCCGCCGACGGTGGCCATATCGATGACCTGCTCAACCGTGGTCCAGCGACCGCGGTCGGCCTCACCAGCTCGATGGAGCATCGCTGTAAGCTGCATCGCTTCCTGCAGAATCAGATTATCGTTCGTGATGACGCCATCGGTACCGAGCGCACAGACCACGCCGTTAGCGAGCAGGTCCGGGACAGGCGGTATGCCGGAGCCGATTTTCAGGTTACTTTCCGGATTCAGAACGGCAATCGCGCCGCGGGCTCCCATCAGCGCCATATCATTCACGGTCACCCAATTGCAGTGGGCGCAGCTCCAACGCTGATCCATACAGCCGAGATCCACCAGGTGCTCGACCACTGAACGGCCATAGAGTCGCCTGGCAATGTCGACCTGTGCTTGCGTCTCGAGAAGATGGCAATGCACACCACCATCGTGTGCCTGCGCTAACTCCTGACATGCGACAAGCAGCGCGTCCGAACAGCGAACAGGGTTGGATGGAGCCGTGAACACACGTATGCGGTCCTGGTGCCGATCAAAACGGGTGATCGACTCACGGCAGACATCCAGAGTCTCTTCGAGTGGACGTGGGCGCAGCGGATTGGACTTGTCGATAGCGGACAGCAGTTCGGGAGTAGCGGCGGATCCCTGGGGCATGATATCCGAGTACTCGCCATCGAATATCCGCAGCGCTACAACAGCGCGCATACCGCAATCCTCATAAGCGCGCACCACAGCCGCCACATCTTCGACACCAAACTGCTGCTCGGGGAAGTGGTCCATCACCGCCGTGGTACCCGAACGCAGCATCTGGAGGCAGCCAAGCAGAGCGCTGGCGTAGATCTCATCCGACGTCCGGCGAGCCGTATTCGCCTGGTTAAGCCACATGACACGCTGGTGGTCCAGGCGGTCAGCGGTGCCGGGTTCCACTTGCATTGGCGAGTGCCAGTGGGCATTCACCAGCCCTGGAGCCAGGAGTTGCCCTCGCCCATTGATCAGTTTCGCTCCTTCCGGGGCGACGAGCCCACGTCCGATGGACGCTATGCGGCCGTCCTGAATCACGACATCCACCGGGCCGCTTATATCACCCGCGCCGATAACGGCATCGATGTCTTTTATGTGAATCGCTTGCTCCTTGGGGGCACCGGTCTGGGAACGCGGGCGAGGTGATGACACCATGTAACAGATCTCCCATTACAGAATTTGCTTGCAGATATGCAAGCAAGATGCCATGGAAAACGGGAGGCTTTCAGATCAGGATGCGCAGGCATTGCCAAGGACAATCTCCGCACACGACGGAAAGACTGTCAGGAGTTTCTGCACCGGAGTGGCGCAGATGGACCGGCTTTGCCCTGAGGCAGGGCACACAGACAGGTTCTTCCCTGTCGTTCAGGGACCCTCAGTCCATCGGGGTCAGCGGGCGGGCGAGGATCAGGGCGTCCTCACGGCGGCCACCGAGGGCCGGATAGTAGCCAGGCCGCTGCCCCACCTCTCCGAAACCGGCAGACTCGTAAAGGCGCAGCGCGCTCCGGTTGGAGGGGCGCACCTCAAGAAAAATGATGTCAGCGCCCAGCCTGGCAGCGCTGTAGAGCCCATGAGCAAGCAACTCGCGCCCCAGACCGCGGCGCTGCATGCCCGGGTGCACACAGAGATTGAGTATATGTGCCTCACCGGCCACCACCGACACGATGAGATGCCCGGCGGTCTGGCCTTCATACTCCAGCAGCCAACAGCCATACCCGACCCGCAGGCAGTCGCGGAACACGGGTTCGGTCCAGGGGAAGCGATAGCCGGCACGCTCCACATTGATCACATCGGAGAGATCCGCCTCGCGCATCCGGCGTATTTCCCAGTTTTCGCTGCGCACTACCGCGTTCACTTCGATTCACTCTCCGTCGCCGATCCCGCGCCAAGCAGGGGAATCAATCGCTTCAGATCCTGCCAGGCTTTGCCCTTGTCGCCGGGCGTTCGCAGCAGATAGGACGGATGATAGCTGACCACCACTGGTATTTCGCTCTCGGGATAATGCCATTGCTGTTGGCGCAACGCCTTCAACGGCTTGTCCGTGCGCAACAGGTACTGGGCTGCGATTCGACCGACAGCAAGTATTACCCGGGGTCTGATCAAGGCGATCTGGCGATCCAGATACGGTGTGCACTGGCTCATTTCCTCGGCCTGGGGGTCGCGATTTCCCGGTGGCCTGCACTTGAGAATATTGGCGATGTAGACCCGCCGCCCTCGCTCAAGGGTGATTGCCCGCAACATCTGATCCAGCAGCTGGCCGGCCCGCCCAACAAACGGTTCGCCGCGGCGGTCTTCCTCGGCACCCGGCGCTTCACCAATGACCAGCAGATCCGCTCCTCGGTCACCCACACCGAACACGGTCTTGCGGCGGTTCTCGCAGAGACCGCAGCGTTCACAGGCGGCCACCCGGGCTTCCAGATCCGCCCAGTCGAGATGCCGGATATCGGCGTCCTCTGTGGCCCCTTCAGGGCTTGCCGTGCTGGAGTTGACCAGATGGACCGTAGCGTGGATTTCCTGAATGTCCGGCGGATCCGGCAGCGTCGCTTGATGCTGCACCCCATCGTCGCGGCGCTGCCAGACGGGAATCCCCATGCGCTGCAGATAAAGCCGTTTTCGAGCTGCTGTGCTCATTCGTATCAGACGTCGGCAGCCTGGGGATGGGTACGATCGCGGCCCGCGATAATGCGATTCAACGCGTTGACGTAGGCACGGGCAGACGCGATAACGATGTCCGTGTCCGAACCTTGCCCGTTAACCACACGCCCGCCCCGCTCGAGGCGCACCGTGACCTCGCCCTGGGCGTCTGTTCCGGTGGTAATATTGTTCACCGAATAGAGCAGCAACTGGGTTTTCGACTGTACCACCCCATCGATGGCCTTGAACGCGGCATCCACCGCCCCGCTGCCTGCGGCCTCGGACTGCCGCTCCTCGCCATTGAGTTCGAGAGTCACCCTGGCCACAGGGACTTCACCGGTCTCACAACAGACCCGCAACGACACGAAACGCAGCGCCTCCTGCTCCAGCTCCTGGGCGGCTTCGGTCACCAGCGCCTGCAAATCCTCATCGAAGATTTCGTGTTTCTTGTCGGCGAGATCCTTGAAGCGGGCGAAGGCCTCGTTGAGGTGCTGTTCCGACTCGAACTCCACACCCAACTCCTGCAACCGGCTACGAAACGCGTTGCGGCCGGAATGCTTTCCCAACACCATGCGGTTGGTGCTCCAGCCCACATCCTCCGCGCGCATGATCTCGTAGGTTTCCCGGTGCTTCAGAACTCCGTCCTGGTGAATACCGGACTCGTGAGCAAAGGCGTTGGCACCAACAATGGCCTTGTTGGGCTGCACGGCGAAACCAGTGATGTTCGCCACCAGACGGGACGTAGGCACGATCTCACGGGTATCGATCCGGGTCTCCACTGGCAGGGCATCCTGACGCGTACGCACCGCCATGACGATTTCTTCCAGAGCCGCATTACCGGCACGTTCGCCCAGCCCGTTGATGGTGCATTCCACCTGTCGGGCGCCCTGACCGACCGCCGCCAGGGAGTTGGCGACAGCCAACCCGAGATCGTTGTGGCAATGCACTGAAAATACCGCCTTGTCGGCATTGGGAATGCGTTCTCGCAAGCGGGCGATCAAGGCACCGAACTGCTCCGGCACGGCATAACCCACGGTATCCGGTATGTTCACCGTGGTCGCCCCCGCGTCAATGACGGCTTCCAGGACCCGGCAAAGAAAATCCGGATCAGATCGTCCGGCATCTTCCGGGGAAAACTCCACGTCATCACAATACTGTCGAGCCCGTGTCACCGCCCACACTGCCTGCTCCACCACCTGATCCGGTGTCATCTGGAGCTTGCGTTCCATGTGGATCGGTGATGTAGCGATAAAGGTGTGGATCCGGGGCATGACAGCTTCGGCCAGTGCCTCGCCGGCGCGATCGATGTCCTCTCCACGGGCCCGGGCCAGGCCGCACACCCGACTCTCGCGAATTGTTCGGGCCACGGCACGAACGGATTCGAAATCCCCCTTGCTGGCGGCAGGAAACCCCGCCTCGATAACATCAACGCGCAGGCGTTCCAAGGCCCGGGCAATGCGTACCTTTTCTTCCCGGGTCATGGAAGCACCGGGGCTTTGCTCACCATCCCGTAGCGTGGTGTCGAAGATGATCAGTTGGTCGCGGTTGCTCATGGTTGCCTTGCCCTCTGGAAGACCTGCACCTGACCCTTAAGGAGACACTGAATTATTCGAGCGCGAGCGTGCGAATAATTCAGTGTCTCCTTAAAGTTTATCACTCGCCGCCGCTACTGCGCCGGATCGCGGATTCCTGGCGATGACGACGCCGCAGCATGATGGTCAGCACAGGCCCGGAGCTGGCGTAGACCAGAAAGGTCAGGAACAGCACCATGGGCGGATACAACGCCAGGAAGGCCAACCCAAGTACCAGAATCACCATCACAACGAACGGAACCCGGTAACGAAAATCCACTTCCTTGAAGCTGTAATAGCGGAAATTGCTCACCATGAGCAGGCCGGTCACCGCCGTCACGATCAGAGCGAAGACGCGCATTGCATCGCTCTCGAGTCCCAGGTTGTGCCCGAACCAGACCAGACTGGCGATGCCCGCCGCCGCGGCGGGGCTAGGCAGGCCCTGGAAGTACCGTTTGTCGGCCACCCCGGCCTGTGTATTGAAGCGGGCAAGACGCAGTGCCGCACAGGCCGCGAACATGAAGGCGCCGATCCAGCCCAGCTTACCCACAAAGCCGGCCATCTCGCTGAGGTCGCCCAGCGCCCATTGGTACATCACCAGCGCTGGCGCCAGACCAAAACAGACCATGTCGGACAGGCTGTCGTACTGAACACCGAAGTCGCTCTGGGTGTTCGTGAGGCGGGCGACGCGCCCATCCAGCCCGTCCATCACCATGGCGATGAAGATGGCAATGGCCGCCGCAGCGAACTGGAGGTTGATCGCCGAAACGATGGCAAAAAACCCGAAGAACAGGCCAGTAGTGGTCAGGGCGTTGGGCAGCAGGTAGATCCCGCGCCGTTTCCGCCTCGGCGTCTGCGATTCGTCGTCGGTCACGCGGCACACTCCGGATAGAGAAAGGGTTCAGTTCTCAGAGAGCCTAACCGTATCACAGCACTGGCCGCTCACCCGGGGGCAGGTGCACAAAAAAACGCGCCACTGTGAGCAGTGGCGCGTTTCGAACGGACAGGCGCGTATCAGGACATCAGTTGCGGCTTTTATCCACCAACTGCTTCTGCCGAATCCACGGCATCATGTCACGCAGCCGCTCGCCCACCACTTCGATGGAATGCTCCCGGGCCAGACGACGTCGGGCCTTGAGCGTGGGCGCATTGGCCTGGTTCTCAAGAATGAAGTCACGGGCAAACTTGCCGGTCTGCACATCATCGAGAATGGCCTTCATGGCCTTGCGGGACTCGTCGTTGATAACCCGCGGCCCACTGACGAAGTCGCCATACTCGGCGGTGTTGGAGATCGAGTAGCGCATGTTGGCGATACCACCTTCATAGATGAGGTCGACAATGAGCTTGACCTCGTGCAGGCACTCGAAATACGCCATTTCCGGGCTATAGCCGGCTTCAACCAGTGTTTCGAAGCCCGCCTGGATCAGAGACGTGAGGCCACCGCAGAGCACAGCCTGCTCGCCGAACAGATCGGTTTCCGTTTCCTCGCGGAAGGTGGTTTCGATAACGCCGGCGCGACCACCGCCGACCGCTGACGCGTAGGACAGCGCCACATCCTTGGCCTGGCCCGAGCTGTTCTGGTGGATCGCGATGAGACAGGGGACACCGCCGCCTTCGACGTAAGTGGAACGAACCAGGTGGCCCGGACCCTTGGGCGCGATCATCAGCACATCCAGATCAGCCCGGGGTTCGATCTGCCCATAATGGATGTTGAAGCCGTGAGCAAAAGCGATGGCTGCTCCCTGCTTCAGATTGGGCTCGATCTGCTCGCGGTAGATGCGCGCCTGATGCTCATCCGGGGTGAGAATCATCACCAGATCGGCCTGGGCAACTGCCTGCTCCACGCTGGCAACATCGAGGCCAGCCTTGCGAGCCTTCTCTGCCGATGCCGAACCTTCACGCAGCCCGACAACCACGGAACCGCCGGATTCCTTGATGTTGTTCGCATGAGCATGGCCCTGCGAGCCGTAACCGATCACGGCGACCTTGCGCCCCTGGATAATCGACAGGTCGGCGTCTTTATCGTAATAGACTTTCATTCTGACCCCACTCAGAGTTAGGAGGATGTCGCTGGAATTAGACTTTCAGGTGCTTCTCGCCACGCGAAATACCGATAACACCGGAGCGAACCACTTCCAGCAGCGTGTTCTCTCCCAGTGTCTGCAGGAAAGCGTCGAGCTTGCCGCCGGCACCGGTCAATTCGATGGTGTAGATCTTGTCGGTCACATCAAGGATGCGGCCGCGGAAGATGTCACTGAGGCGTTTGATTTCTTCCCGCGCCTCACCGCTACTCGCCGACACCTTAACCAGCATCATTTCTCGCTCGATGTGGGCACCCTCGGTCATGTCCATGACCTTGACCACGTCGAGCAGCTTGTTGAGCTGCTTGATGATCTGTTCGATGATGCGATCGTTGCCAACAGTGACCAGCGTCATTCGTGACAACGTGGGATCATCCGTTGGTGCAACCGTCAGCGACTCGATATTGTACCCACGGGCAGAGAAGAGCCCTGCCACACGGGACAAAGCGCCGAACTCGTTCTCAACGAGAATGGAAATGATATGCCGCATAGAAGTCCAAAGGTCGCTCGAGCCAGTCGGCAAACACCCACGTACCCTGCGTTCGGTGACTCCAGCTCGCTGGGGCTAAGCCGCTCAACAAGCTCGGAAAAGTGCCGTTATCGTTTAGCAAGGGTCGCGAGAAAGGGAGCAAACTACTGAGGAATGGGGATCAGGTCAAGCCTCCAGGGAGGCGCCGAAGTAATCAGGCCGCCGACTCCGGTCCGGAGTGAGGCTGCGCTCGCCTCTGGCATGAATCAACGACAGACAAGGAGTACCGCATGAAATCATTCGGCCTTTGGATCAGCCTTGCTCTGGGTATCGCCATACTCGTGGGTACCCAGGCGCAGTCCCGTGATATCTACCGCTGGGTGGATGCCGACGGCACCGTCAGCTACGGCCAGACGCCGCCACAGGGAGTGGACGCGGAACGCATCCGCAGTTCCTCTGCTCCCCCAACGCCGGCCGAGACGGCATCGGAGGACGCTGACGATGCGCCCATGGAAGCCGAAGGTGGCAACGGCATGCAGTTGTCCGATGAACAGCAGGAAGTTCTCGCGCAAGAGTGCGAGCGCGCGCGGGAGAACCTGGCCGTACTGGAGAACCCGGCAACCCGCCGTATTCAGGCGGGCGAGGACGAGGTGCAGGTCCTGACGGAAGAGCGCCGCGCCGCCCTGGTGGCAGAGAATCGCGAATTCATCGACGAATGGTGTGGGTAGAGCCTTTCCGGATGTCAGTTCGCTGCCAGGCCCGGGCTTGATAGACTACGGCGCGGCAACGCGTTCCGCGCGCTGCCGACACGCTGACCGACCCCATTTCACGGACACGGCATCCAAAACCCGACGCCTTGCCTGACCGTAACTACAGGAATCTCTGATGCGGCTTTCGAATTTCCCGCTTGCCACGACGAAGGAAACCCCGGCCGACGCCGAAATCATCAGCCACCAGCTCATGTTGCGGGCTGGACTGATCCGAAAACTGGCCTCCGGACTCTACACCTGGATGCCGCTAGGGCTGCGGGTGTTGCGCAAGGTCGAGGCTATCGTTCGTGAGGAAATGAATCGAAGCGGGGCGGTCGAGGTTCTCATGCCAGCGGTACAACCGGCAGAGCTGTGGGAGGAATCTGGCCGCTGGCAGCAGTTCGGCCCGGAACTCCTGCGACTCAAGGATCGCCATGAGAGAGACTTCTGCGTGGGCCCCACCCACGAGGAGGTGATCACCGACCTCGCGCGCCGCGAATTGCGCAGCTACAAGCAACTGCCGGTCAACTACTACCAGATCCAGACCAAGTTCCGCGACGAGGTCCGGCCACGTTTCGGGGTCATGCGGGCGCGGGAATTCATCATGAAGGATGCCTACTCCTTTCACCTTGATGATGCCTCGCTGCGCGATACGTATCAGGCCATGTACGACGCCTACACCCGGATCTTCACCCGAACCGGACTGCACTTCCGCGCCGTGCTGGCGGACTCAGGCAGCATCGGTGGACACACCTCTCACGAATTCCACGTCCTGGCCGAATCCGGGGAGGATGCGATTGCGTTTTCCGATGACAGCGACTTCGCAGCGAACGTGGAACTCGCGGAGGCTGTGGCCACGGCAGACGCGGCTCCGCCGGCAGGGGAGCAATTGCGACTGGAAGAGACGCCAGGCGTGCGCACCATCGATGACCTGGTCCGGAAACACGGCGTACCCATCGAGCGCACGATCAAGACGTTGATCGCCCGCCATAGCGACGGTGGGCTGATCGCGCTGATCGTGCGTGGCGACCACACACTGAATCCGCTAAAGGCGGTGAAGCACCCCGCCGTGGCCGACCCGCTGACTCTGGCGGACGAAGCGGATATACGCGCAGCCGTGGGCGCTGGCCCGGGCTCTCTCGGGCCCGTCAATCTGCCTATCCCATGCATCGTCGATCGCAGCGTCGCGGTCATCGCGGATTTCAGCGCCGGCGCCAACGTCGACGACAAGCATTACATGGGCATCAACTGGGGGCGTGATGTGGCGCTCCCGGAAATCGCCGACTTGCGCAATGTGGTGGCCGGTGATCAGAGCCCGGACGGCAACGGACGGCTGTCCATCGCCCGGGGCATCGAAGTGGGCCACGTATTCCAGCTTGGCCGCAAGTACAGCGAGGCAATGGGGGCCACCGTGCTCGACGAAAACGGCAAGACCGTAGCCATGACCATGGGCTGTTATGGCGTAGGGGTCTCACGGGTGGTCGCCGCCGCCATCGAGCAGAATCATGACGAGGCGGGAATTGCCTGGCCGGCACCCATCGCACCCTTCGAGGTCGCCCTGGTTTCGATCAATCTGCAGAAATCCGAAGCTGTGCGCCGCGCCTCGGAAACGCTTTATGAAACACTGCAGGCTGCTGGTATCGATGTCTGTTGGGATGACCGCGACGCACGCCCCGGCGTCAAGTTCGCGGACATGGAACTGGTGGGCATACCGCATCGAATCGCCATCGGCGAGCGGGGGCTGGAGAACGGAGTCGTCGAGTATCGTGCGCGGCGTGGTGATGAAACACGGGAATTACCCATCGAGCCAATCGAAGGAGTGGTGGCATGGCTGAAGGAGCAGCTCGGTCGCTCCTGAGGGCCTGCCGGATCGCCCTGCTGGCGGCCGCGGTGGCGATGTCGCCAGCGGCGGTTGCCCAGGAGCAAACGGTAGACCCACCGCTTCGTGAGGCGTTGATCGAGGCTGTACACAACAGCGAGAGCTTCGATAACCGTTACGTGGCACAGGTATGGCTCGCCGACATGTCCCATCGGCTACGGCGACAGCTACCTGATCCACAGGAGCGCGTCGAACTGCTGACACTGGTTCACCAGGAATCGCGGCTGGCCGAACTCGAACCTGAGCTGGTGCTGGCGGTGATCGAGGTGGAAAGCAATTTCAACCGCTACGCCATCTCCGTTGCCGGCGCTCGCGGGCTCATGCAGATCATGCCGTTCTGGCTGAACGAAATCGGCGCGGACGGCGACAACCTGTTCAACGTCCGCACCAACCTGCGCTTCGGTACCACCATCCTCAGGCATTACCTGGACGTGGAGAACGGCAACCTTACCCGAGCCCTGGCGCGCTACAACGGCAGCCTGGGGCAGACCTGGTATCCGGAGCGCGTATTCAGAGCCCAGGCCGAGCGCTGGTACCCGCACTGATCAGCCGGTCTCCAGGCTACGAACATGGCCGTCATCATCCAGGGCGGGATACGGCAAATTCCGCTCTCGGCAATACCGGGCCAGCTTGGGCTGCATCCATTCGAACAGCAGTCGCTGATAGGTGGCCTCGTCAAGCCGGGGACTGTCATAGAGGCCAGCCTGCTCGCGCTGACGCTGGGCTTCGTAAAGGATCACGGCGGCGGCTACCGAGACATTCAGCGATTCGGTCAGGCCGAGCATCGGGATCGCGATGAAACCGTCGCAGACCGCGCGGGCCTCCGGGTCGAGCCCCTCCTTCTCCCGTCCCAACATGATGGCCACCGAGCGACAGTAATCCTCCTGCCGGAAGTCCCTGGCCTGTGGATCAAGATGTGCGCCGAGGATGCGGTATCCCGCTGCTTTCAGATCAGCCACCCCCTGCTCGATATCCGAACAATGCCGCAGCGGCACGCGCCGCCCCACTCCGGCCGCCGCGGTGCGCTTCACCGCGAGATGCCCGTGAACACCCATGGCATGCACCTCGGGCACGCCCACCGCATCGCAGGTGCGCATGACTGCGGATACGTTATGCTCCTTGTGCACGCCAGCCATGATCACGGTGAGATCAGGTTGGCGACGGTCGAGCACCTGCCGCATACGGGCAAGTCGTTCTGCTGTCATCTTTGCATTCCTCGGAGGCGCCCCGACCAGCCTTGCCGGCCGGGCACCTTGGATTCTGGAGGCACCGACCCATGAAGTTGTTGATCGCCGGCTGCGGCGAACTCGGTATCACGCTCGGCCTGCGCTTGTGCGCCGCCGGTCACACCGTCCATGGCCTGCGCCGGCGGGGGGATCGCATTCCGGCCCCCATACAGCCCATTATCGCCGACCTGGCCGATCCGGCGACATTGACAGCACTCCCGCCATCCGTGGATAGCCTGGTCTACACGGCAACACCCGGCGCCTTCAGCGATTCAGGCTACGAGGCTGCCTACGTGAACGGTCTGCGCAACATTCTGGACGCGCTACCCGACGCCGGCCGTCAGCTGCAACGTGCGATCTTCGTGTCCAGCACATCGGTCTACGGCGATGTAGAAGGTGACTGGGTCACTGAAGATACGCCGACACGACCCACCAGTTTTTCGGGTCGCCGACTTCTGCAGGCCGAAGCGATTGCACTCGGACTTCCCCAGGGCCTCGTGGTGCGATTCGGCGGAATTTATGGCCCCGGGCGGGAGCGCATGCTGCGCAAGGTGCGCAATGCCGAACCGGTATCTGCCGAGCCGCCGCGCTGGACCAATCGCATTCATCGCGACGACTGCGTCGGCGTGCTGGAACACCTGCTGCACTTGCAGAACCCGGAGTCAGTCTATCTCGGTGTGGACGACCACCCCTGCCCAATGCATGAAGTCACGGACTGGCTGGCCACGCAACTGGCGCTACCCAAACCGCCTCGTGGCGACGCCAGTGAAGCAACAGCGCGGGGCGGCAACAAGCGCTGCAGCAATCGACGGCTGAGGGTTAGTGGTTATCGATTCGTTCATCCGGACTTCAGGAGCGGCTACGGCGAGATGCTCAGGCAGGCGTCGACTGACGACGATGCACCGCCGCCAGCATGAGCTCCAGCAGCCCGGCATCAGCGCCCAGATACTCCATCACGTCAATCGAGATGCCTGGGTAACGCTTGGTGGCAATCGCCACTTCCCGGGGAACGTCCTCCGCGACATGGCGGCCGGCGGAGAGAAAGTAGGGCATCACCAGCACCTCGCTCGCGCCGGCCTCAACACAGTGACCAATGACATCGGGAATCGAGGGCTCCGCCAACTCCAGAAAGCCGCAGCGGACGCCGCCAAGTGTGTCCCCTGCCCGCCTTTCGAGCGCCTGCGCCAGCCGGCGCACTTCGTCATTGGAGGCTTCCCGGCGGCTACCGTGGGCGATGAGCGCCAGGTATCGCATCAGGGGCGTCGGGGCGTGTAGAGCCCGCCTTCCTGACGCGAGAACCAGGACGCCAGGTCGCGTTTATCCTGCAGCGACAAACCCTCAACCTGGCCACGCATGATCGCGTTATCGCGCCGGCCGCTCTTGTAGTCCCGCAGTGACTGGAGAAGATATTCGGCGTACTGGCCTCTGATCTCAGGCCACTCGCGATTTCCCCTGATCGCATCGGCGGAGTGGCATTGCAGGCACTGTGCCTCGGCCAGCTCAGCACCCCGGGTCGGGTCGCCGCGATCAACTGCCTGGGCGGCGGCGCTGGCGCCCAACGCGATAGCCGCCGATAAAGTGATCGAAAACAGTCTGCTCATGTCTGTCTAGGTCCCGTTAGCGTTCCTGGGCGAAAAAGGCGGAAATGTTGCGCATTTCCTCGTCCGACAGATGCCGTGCCTGCGCCTGCATGGTGCGATGCGAGCGGCTACCATCACGATAGGCACGCAAGGAGTTGTACAGGTACTCCGCACTCTGGCCGCCGATCTTCGGCACGCGGTAACTCGGATAGGCGTTTCGCAAGCCCTCAACCGCATGGCAGCCGAGACAGGTGTTGGCAAGCCGTTCCCCGGCGATGATGTCGGCATCACTGAAATCGGCCTTGGCGACGCCCACTCCGCCCAGCCCGATGGCCAGCGCAGCGATGAGCAGATTCTTGACTCTCATGAGACCTCTCTTGACCAACTAAACGGGCGGCAGTCCCGAACGGATAGGAAAACCGGGCATATGTTTCCACGGATAGCCCATGGGGTAAAGTCCAACTCCGGGCTCACAGGATTCTGAATCCGCTTGGGGGCACTTCCTGCATGACGGTTTGCTCCACTGCCTCGACCCGGGCCCTGGGCGTCCCCTGCCAAAGCCAGACAACCAGTTGCTCAAGGGCGTCATCGGGCCCGGCTGCAAGCACTTCAACCCGGCCATCGGGCAGATTGCGAGCATGGCCCTGAAGTCCAAGCGCCTCGGCCTGCTCCCGAGCCCCTGCCCGGAACCAGACGCCCTGCACGCGACCCGAAACAATGCAGCGAACGCAAGATGTGTGCATCAACCCCTCCTTTCACGAGGAACAGGAGTCTCGGTAGACACCGGCGTCGGTCCGGACGTATCGGCAACATCGCGGCGGGTGAAGACGTCCTTCAATGGGCAGGCCAGTGCACCCTCGACACCCTGCATTGCTTCGTGCATCCGTTCTCCCAGGGCCCTGTTCCAGGGATCACGGTCGCGCAGCGCATCGGGCAACTCAGCCAGGGAAAACGGATGCTGCCGGTAGAGATCAAGCAGTGTGAAGTGTTCCGGATCCCTGGCCATCATCCAGCGATTGTCCGCCGTTCGCCGAACCAGTCGCGCGCGCTCGAGAATACTCAGAGCTTCCTGGATGGCATTGTCTCCGGCGTCCGGCTCAAGGCGCAGGAGATCCTTTCGACCCAGCGCCCTGCCATCCTGCTGTGCGCGCCAGAAATCTCCCAGCAGACGCACGGCCAGCACCAGCGCCAGCCGGGGATCGCTCAGCGAGCCGGTCCGGCCCCGCCGGTACCCACCAACGGCCTGGGTGAACTCCGCGCCGAGCAGCACCACCACCCAGGATACATAGATCCAGATCAGGAAGATCGGCAGAGTCGCCAGCGCACCGTAGATCGCCTGGTAGGTGGGAACATTGGTGACAAACAGGGTGAAGCCCCGTTTCGCCAGCTCGAACAGCAAGGCCGCGAACAATGCACCCAGCACGGCATGCCAGATGGGCACCCGACGATTCGGTACCGCGCAATAGAGGAAGGTGAACGCCAGCACAAGGGCGACCACCGGCGTGGCCTGCAGGACGTATTGGCCGACAGCTCCCGTATCCACTGCATCGGTGAACTCGGTCAGGGCCACAACATACGAGGTGGCAGCGAGACTGATGGCCACCAGAAACGGCCCAACCGTGATGACCGTCCAGTAGACCATGAAACTCTGCACCGGCCGTCGACGCTGCTCGACGCGCCAGATTCTGTTCAATGCGCGATCGATGGCGCCCATCATCAGCACAGCAGAAACCGTGATGCCGATAATACCGGCCAGGGTCAGGCCTGCCGCGCGACTGGCGAACTGCTGGATATAGTCCTGGACCACTTCGCCGGTGGCCGGCACAAGATTGTCGAAGAGGAAGGCCTGGAGCCGATCATGCAGGTCGGCAAAAACCGGGAATGCCGTCAGCACCGAAAAGCTCACAGCCATGAGGGGGACGAGCGAGAGCAAGGTCGTATACGACAGCGTGGCGGCGCTGTTCAGGCAGTCATCGCGGACGAAGCGGCGGGCTAGGTAGACCCAGAACTCCATGAGTTCCCGCAACCCCGCGCGGCCCTGCTCGAGTATGGCGCCTCGATCCAGTTGCATCGCTCTTCACCGCCTCCGATCGCGCCGCCGGGTCAGCTCCACCCTCACCTGCAAGTTATCAACCGGGCCAGACCTGCGTAAAATCGCGACTCGGGTTGGCGCGGTGCGCTGAACCATGTCTGTGAAAACTTATCACACTCCCGGGTGTGGCAGTCGTTCCGCCGCTCGCTGACACCCCAACCGCCGGCCGGATTTGGCTCCGAAGTGGCATGCAACACACGATTAGACGGGGGCAAAAGCCCATGACCGCAACCATTCTTGTGCTCTATTACAGCCGCCAGGGCTCCACGAGGCTGCTGGCCGAACAGATTGCCCGTGGTATCGAGGGCGTGGACGGGGCCGAGTCCGTGCTGCGGACCGTGCCACCGGTTTCTACGGTCTGCGAGGCCACGGAAGCAGCGGTACCGGCGGACGGGCCGCCCTATGCCGAGAAGGATGATCTGCGCCACTGCGACGGCCTCGTTATGGGTAGCCCAACCCGCTTCGGTAACATGGCGGCACCGATGAAGCATTTCCTCGACGGCACTTCTGACCTATGGATGTCCGGCTCGCTGGCAGGCCGTCCCGCGGCGGTTTTCACGTCCACCGGCTCGCTGCACGGTGGTCAGGAATCAACCCTCCTCAGCATGATGCTGCCTCTGCTGCATCACGGCATGTACATCATCGGCCTGCCCTATACAGAATCGGCCCTGATGCGGACCCGGGAAGGTGGCACACCCTATGGCGCCAGTCATTGGTCGGGAGCCGAGGGCGACCGGGCCCTGGGCGACGATGAGCAGACACTGGCGCGACATCTGGGCCGGCGCGTCGCCACTGCCGCCGTGCAACTCAAGCGGGGGCGAGAGGCATGATGCCGGTAGCTCGAATCGCACACGTGGCCATGGCCACCAGCCTGGTTGCCCTTGCCATCCTGCTTGGCGCCTGGATAGCCTACCTGAGCCCGCCTCAGAACGAGGCGCTGATTGCACCGCTGTTACTCTTGCTGGTCCTGCCCCTGGTGGTCCCGCTACGGGGGTTGCTCCATGGACGCCGCTATACTGCAGCCTGGGTCAGCCTGCTGAGCCTGTTCTACTTTGCGTTGGGCGTCGCGCAGATTCCCGATCCGGCGCCGGTACGCTGGCTGGCCTCGGCCTGCACGGTACTGTCATTGCTTCTATTCGTATCGACGGTCGCCTACGTGCGGCTGACCCGGGCACCGAAGACGGACATCAACCAAGGCCAAGCACCTGGCGAACAAAGGGAATCGTGAGCCGCCGCTGCGCCTCGAGGGCGGCTCGGTCGAGGCGGTCGAGCAGCGCGAACAAACCGGCCGGATCACGGCTCAGCCGGCTGAGCATGAATGTCGAAGTCTCTTCGGGAAGTTCCAGGCCCCGGTGTCTCGCACGTTGCCGCAAGGCTTCACTGAGATCGTCATCCTGCAGTGGCAGCATGCGCTGCACCAGCCCCCAGTTGAGGCGCGATCGCAGATCGGCAAGACCGAGTGACAGGTCCGCAGGGCGCTTACGGGCGGCGATCAGCAAACGGCCTCCGCCGTCGCGCACACGGTTGTAGCAGTGAAACAGCGCCTGCTCCATTTCCGAATCGCCGTTGAGGCGCTCCAGGCTGTCGATGGCGACCAGAGCCATGCTGTCGAGGCCGTCGAGCATTGCCGGCGTCCTGCCGGCCTGATCCAGAGACAGGTAGAAAACCGGGCTGCCGGATTCACCAAGTCGTCTGCAAGCTGCCTGCAGCAAGTGGGTCTTGCCGCTGCCACTCCCGCCATAGATGAAAAGGGGCTCCATTGATTCGCCCTTCAGCAGGGACCGCAATGCATCAAGCGTGACTGCATTTCGGCCGGGATGGAACTGCTCCAGGCTGGCAATGTCATGCCAACGGATGTCCAGCGGTAATTGTCGAGCTTCCGAGTGCACGGCGCCGCGCCCTCATTCCGGGTAGAAGTTGCCGCAGTGTAACGGCTAAGGTGTGGCGTCGCACCGCTCGGCCAGAACCAACACAATACGATCAAGGAAGCCTACATGGGTTCAAGACTACTCGCCGGCCTGCTCGGCATTCTCATCGCGGGAGCCGTTCAGGCCGACACTCTGCTACTCGACAATGGTGACCGCATCAGCGGTACGCTGATTCGCCTCGGGGACGGTCGCGTGGAGTTCCGCCAGCAAGTCACGTCCACGACCGTGAACATCAACTGGGACCGTGTCGCGGGCCTGACCACCGACGACGTGGTACGCGTCCTGCTGAATGACGGCACCGAGATCGCCGGACGGATCGTCGAAGCGGAAGATGGCCGTCTGCGCATGGACTCCGTCAATCTCGATGCCCCGGTGAGCTTCGCATTGACATCGGTGGCCGAGATCAGCGGGCCCTCCACGCCCGAGCGTGACCGGGTGCGCACCACCGGGAATATCGCCGCAGGTGGCAATTTCACCCGCGGCAACACGCGCAGTGAAGCCTATAACGCCAATGGCAATTTCGAGGCCCGTACCAACGTCAACCGCTTTCGCCTCGCCGGTGACGTCAACCAGGCCAAGGATGACGGCGTTCTGGTGCGGGACAACGCCTCAGCCACGGCCCGCTACGACCACTTCCTGTCGGACCGGGTCTACGCCAACAGCTCCGTTTCCTTGAACAGAAACCGCTTCAAGGATCTACGCCTGCGAACCGCCGCCGGTGCCGGTTTCGGTTATCAGTTCTTTGATTCCCCGCGTCGCAGCCTGTCCTCCGAACTCGGTGTCAGCTACGTGAACCAGGATTTCTATGACGCCGAGAACGAGTCGAACCCGGCAGGGCGTTGGGCCATTGACTACGAAGAGCGGCTATTCGGCGCCTCCCTGCGCCTTTTTCACTCCCAGGAGGGGCTGGTCAGTCTGGAGAAAGCCGGCGAGTTCCTGGTGCAGACGCGAACCGGCCTGCGATTCCCGCTGATGTTCGGGCTTACGGGAACCTTACAGGCCAACGTGGATTACGATAACGATCCGCCGGGTGACCGCCGCAAGACCGATCAGGCCTATGTGGCGACCATCGGCTACAGCTGGTAGGTCAAGCCGGCGCAAGATCAGCCGCGCAGACGGAAACCGAGATCAACAGTGGGCGCATCCGCGGCGGGGCTGGTCATGGAGTCGGAGCGGACGCGCTCCAGGCGACCGCCCTGCTCCACATCGCGAATGAAACGATCGCTGTCGCCCTCTAGTCGAATACGCAAATACAGCGTTTCGCCATCGGCGCGTAGCACGTCTACGCCGCCGACGCCGCGCGTCTCGCCGAGCAGTCGGTGAACGTAGGTGAAGTCTGCAAGCCCCTGAAGACCATCGACCTGCAGCGTGAAATCACCCACGACCCGCTCGCCTGGACGCCTCCCAAGTGCACGCGCCAGGCGTTCAGCAGCGCCACTGGTTCCTGCGGCGAGGACAGCGTCCAGTTCCTCGTCCGTCGCACTCCACTCCTGGGTTTCGCCATCCCGGAACAGCAACCAACGCCCCGCAAATTCCTGGCCCCGCCGGTCCAACCGCCCTACCAGCACCACCTCAGCCCGATAGCGCGCCGAGGCTTCAAGAATCGGCCCGCGGAACCCGCCCCAGACGTCCGAGGAACTCAGGCGCTGGCGATCCTCCAGATCCTGCAGTGGCATGAGCACGGGCAAACCGGCATCACGCGCGCCATCACGAACCAGTTGCTGGACATCCAGCGCCGTATCCCCGCCGACAAGCTCGCGGTCGCCGGCCCGGTCGATTGCGAGCCAAATGAGCACCCGTGGGCGGTCAGCCTCGACCCAGACCGAAATCTCGCGTTCTGCCAGAGCGCGTTGCAAGGCCTGCCCGTCGAACCGCAGTCTCAGTTCAAGCTGGTCGCCATCGTCGGTCTCCCGGGTTTCGAAGCCGAACTGCTGGACGTAGCGATCAGCACCCCGTACTAGATCCCGGACGGACTCGTCACCGAGGACTTCCCGCTGCCCGGTCATTCGGACAACCACCTGCTCCAGCCCCTCCCTGGTGGCGCGACGACGTTCATCGTCCGCCTGGGATTCCACCTGCACACGCGCATCGTAAAGCCCGGGAACCGAACTCTGACCCCAAGCCAGCGGGGACGCGACGAACATCAACAGAATGCAGACGGTAAAGCGGGCAAGGGACATGGACCAGGTCTCCGGGTAACGACTCGCTCTGGCATGGTACCCGTCTCGCAAAGGTCGCGCATAGCTGTCATCGGCAGGAAACAGTGGACGATGATTCAGGCTAAGCGCTCCGGTATAGTAGCGCCCTCGCGCACACTCGGAAGGAGCCTGGCTTGACCAGTCATGACGCATCGGGAACCACCGGTCTGACCTACCGCGAAGCAGGGGTCGACATTGATGCCGGAAACGCCCTGGTGGAACGCATCAAGCCCGCAGTGGCCCGCACCCGGAGACCCGAGGTCCTGGGCGGCCTTGGCGGCTTCGGCGGCCTGTTTGAGGTACCGGTGGATCGCTATCGCAGACCGGTCCTGGTGTCGGGTACCGACGGTGTTGGCACCAAGCTGCGTCTGGCCATCGAGACGGGCCTGCATGATGGTATCGGCATCGACCTGGTTGCCATGTGCGTCAACGACATTCTCGTTTGCGGTGCGGAACCGCTCTATTTCCTGGACTACTACGCCACCGGCAAACTGGACGTGGATATCGCGGCCCGGGTCGTGGAAGGCATCGCCACGGGCTGCGAGCAGGCCGGAGCCGCGCTGATTGGTGGCGAGACGGCAGAAATGCCAGGCATGTACGAGGCAGGAGACTACGATCTCGCCGGCTTCTGTGTCGGCGTAGTGGAGCGTGACAGGATCATTGACGGCAGCGCGGTGGCTCCCGGAGATCAGCTGATTGCGCTGGCGTCCAGCGGTCCGCACTCCAACGGCTATTCACTGATTCGCCGGATCATGACCCATGCCGGCGCAACCCCCGACATGCCCCTTGGCGAGCGCCGTCTTGCCGATGCGCTTATGGCCCCCACCCGCATCTACGTCAAGGCGGTGCATGCCCTGATCGCCGAGCAGCCAGTCCATGCCATGGCGCACATCACCGGCGGCGGGCTGACAGAGAACCTGCCGAGGGTGCTACCAGATGGCATGCAGGCGGTTATCGACACCGGTAGCTGGCAATGGCCAGAGGTTTTCCGTTGGCTGCAGGATAGCGGGACTGTTGCCCAGGACGAAATGTATCGGACGTTCAACTGCGGCATCGGCATGGTCCTGGTGGTTCCGGCGGACTCCCTGGAGACCGGCCTGCGCCTGCTTACGGCAAACGGTGAGCAGGCGTGGCATCTCGGCGCTATCGAAGCCGCGACCAGCGCTGATGATGCCCGGGTCCACTTCACCCCGGACAGCACCCAGCGATGACTGGGGTTGTCGTGCTCATTTCCGGTAGCGGTAGCAATCTGCAACAACTGCTTGATGCCGCCGCCAGTGGCGACCTGCCGGCACCCATTGCCGCCGTGATCAGCAACAGGGCAGATGCCCACGGACTGGAACGCGCTCGCCGGAGCGGCGTGCCTGCCATCGCCCTGCCACATGGCAACTACGCCAACCGCGAGGCTTATGATGCGGCCTTGCAACAGGAGATCGACGCCCACAAACCTGCGCTGGTGGTGTTGGCCGGATTCATGCGCATCCTCTCAGAAGGTTTTGTGCAACATTACGCGGGTCGCATGCTCAACATCCATCCGTCTCTGTTACCAGCCTACCGCGGACTTCACACCCATCAGCGTGTGCTAGCCGCCGGAGATAGCGAGCACGGCTGCAGCGTGCACTTCGTGACGCCTGACCTGGACGCCGGCCCCCTGGTGATGCAGGCTCGCATACCCGTGTTGCCCGATGACACGGAACACAGCCTGGCAGCACGGGTTCAGCGCGAGGAACACCGGATCTATCCGCGCGTGATTCGCTGGTTTCTGCAAGGGAGATTGACGCTGACCCAGGGCGTGCCACGGTTCGACGGACGGCCGCTTAAGGAGCCGGTGACCGTTCGGCCTGACGCCCCGCTGCCCGCCTGAAGCCAACAATTCGTCATTTGAGGACCGAACCCCAAGGCCATGGATTACATCGTCGTCAAACACCTGCACTCCACGATGGCGCTGCTCACTATCTCGCTGTTCCTGCTACGGGGCGTCTGGATGATCGCCTGGCCAGGCATGCTGCAGCGACGCTGGGTGCGGATTGTCCCCCACGTCATTGACACCGTGCTGCTGGCGTCGGCGATAACCATGCTGGTGATGATCAGCCTTAACCCCCTCACGCAGGGCTGGCTGATGGTCAAGATTCTGGGCCTGGTCGCCTATATCGTGCTGGGGACCATCGCGTTGCGGAGAGGCCGCACCAAACCTGCAAGAATTGCGGCCTTCGTCGGTGCCCTACTGGTTTTCTTCTATATCTATGCCGTTGCCTTCAGCAAGCAACCATGGCCGTTCTGAGGCCCTTCGCCAGCGGATGCGGGGCAAGCTAGGCGTCGTCCTCATCAAGATCATCGTCCTCGTCGAGTTCTTCCTCGTCGAGTACATCATCGATCCAGGTAAGCGCAGCCACCGCTCTGGGAAAACCGAGGGTGGGCACGGCCAGCATGGCGATGTGGCGGAGTTCGTCAACGGATATATCATCGTCAAGCGCGCGTCGCACATGGGAATGGGTCGCACCTTCGCTGCCAACCGCCATGGAAAAGGCGAGTTTCACCAGACGCCGCTCGCGGTCGTCAAGCGGTCCGCCCTCCGCACAGGCGGCACCAAGGCGGCAGTAGGCTTCCCAGATTTCCGGAAAATCTTCCGCGACTTCCGCGGCACCGGAAGGCAGTTCATCAGCCATCGCCAGCTCCCCTTGTGATGGTTCATTCCATGGGCGGATTGCCCACGGGCAAGATAGCAGATCCGCGCAGAGTCTGAAGAGGAATCGCCCGAATGTCCCCACCGATAAGTCAGTGCGAGGTCAAGGCCTGGAGACAACTGCAGCCTGAGGGCATCGAAGTTCCCGTACTGGGCTTCGCTGGCTGGAGCGGTGCCGGCAAGACAACCTTGCTTGCGCAGGTCATACCGCAGTTGCGGCAAGCCCGTGTGCGCATTGCGCTGGTGAAGCATGCTCATCATCGGTTCGATGTCGACCACCCAGGCAAGGATAGTCACCGATTGCGCAGCGCCGGAGCCGACCAGGTTCTGCTGACCGGGGCACGACGCTATGCATTGATGGTCGAGCGCACTGTCGAGAAGGATCCGGTGCTGGAGGAGGAACTGCCAAGGATCGATTGCAGCGCCTGCGATGTGATACTGGTCGAAGGGTTTCGCGACGCACGGATAGCAAAGATTGAAGTCCATCGTCCCGCCCTGGGTCGGCCGACTCTGCATCAACAGGATCCCTGCATCATTGCCGTGGCGACGGACGCGCTTGCGGAGCTTGATACACAACTCCCCCGGCTCGCCCTGAACAATCCGCAAGAGGTTGCCTCTTTCATACTGGGTTTGCTGAACATTCCGCATCGGGAAAACTCGATGGACGCAAAATGATGCATTTGAATTAGCAACCTTTTGCATCCATCATTTACAGGCGACAAGATCAACCGGCTGATTCCGGCTTATTGTCAACCGGCCTGACTTTACATCCGCTGCGCTGCGTTATACTGCTGGGAGTGTTGGAATTTTTCCGGCAACGCGGTAAGGATACTGAAATGGGAATCATGAAGCCCGTCGCAGACAATGGAGTACGGTTGCGGGCGATTCGGGAAGCGTGCAGTTCCTGCAGCCTCAGTGACCTCTGCCTTCCCGTGGCCCTCGAAGGTTCCGACGTGGATGCGCTGGACAGGATCGTCCAGCGGCGTCGGCCGTTAAACAGAGGGGATCAGCTGTATCGGGCCGGAAACACCTTCGGCTCGATTTATGCGGTGCGCACCGGATCCCTCAAGAGCAGCACTCTGTCCGAGGACGGCGAGGAACAGATCACGGCATTTCACCTGCCGGGCGAGCTGTTGGGCCTCGACGCCATCAGTTTCGACCACCACCCGTCCACTGCCGAAGCCCTGGAGACCACCAGCCTCTGCGAAATCCCCTTCACCGAGCTGGAGCTCCTGTCGGCGAAGATTCCCGGGCTGCAACACCAGCTCCTGCGCATCATGAGCCGCGAAATCTTCGATGAGCAGGAGATGCTCCTGGCCCTGGCAAGGCGCACGGCCGAGCAACGGCTGGCCATTCTGCTGCTGAGCCTGGGGGATCGTTTCGGTCGGCGCGGGCTCTCGCCTACGCGCTATCGCCTGCCCATGTCACGCCATGACCTGAGCAACTATCTGGGGCTGGCGCCGGAGACCATGAGCCGTCTTTTCAAACGCTTTGTGGATCAGGGCTGGATCTGCGCCTCGGGACGGGAAGTACACCTGACCGACGTACCGGCACTTCGGGAAATGACGGGTAATCCCAACGTGCGCCGACAAAGCGAGGGCGCGTAAATCGCCTCGGGCATGACAAGCGCCGCGACGCAATGGCAGCCCGGGACTTTCAGCCCGGGTTTCGGTCAGACGGTCCGTGAATACTGCACGATCGGTGTCGCCGTCCGCAGGTAGCGATCGAACACCATGGCGACGTTGCGAAGCAACAGACGACCTCGCGGTTGTATGCGAAGGCGTCCCGGCTCGCGTGTCACCAGACCGTCGGACTCCATCTCATCCAGGGACACGAGTTCCGGCGCGAAGTAGTCCTGGAAGGCGATATTGTAGTCGTCCTCGAAGCTTGCGTAGTCCACTTCCCAGCGACACATCACCGCCTCGATGACCGCGCGGCGGAGTCGATCGTCGAAATCCAGCAACACACCGCGCTCCAACGGCAGTCGACCCGCGTCGAGTTCAGCGTAGTAGCGGTTGAGATGCTTGACGTTCTGGCTGTAGCTGTCGGCCACCTTGCCGATGGCGGTCACGCCGATCCCGATCAGGTCACAATCAGCATGGGTCGAGTAGCCCTGGAAATTGCGCTGCAACGTGCCTGCATCCATGGCCCTCGAGAGTTCGTTGTCCGGAAGCGCGAAATGGTCCATGCCAATCGTGCGGTAACCCGCCGCATTGAGACGGTTGATGCTGTGGCCGAGTATGGACAACTTCTCCCCCGCAGGCGGCAGGTCCTCGGTGCGTATCAGGCGCTGGGCGCGTACTCGCTCCGGCAGATGGGCATAGCTGTAGATGGAGAGGCGGTCGGGACGAATATCGAGGACGCGATCAAGCGTCGCGTCGAAGCTCTTGACCGTTTGTAGCGGCAGCCCATAGATCAGATCGAGGCTGATGGAGTGCACCCCGTTGGTGCGGGCCTGCTCGATAACTCGACGAGTCTCCTCCTCGCTCTGCAGGCGATTGACCGCCGCCTGGACGCGTGGGTCGAAATCCTGCACGCCGAGGCTGATGCGATTGAAGCCCAGCTCAGCGAGCACTTCCATCGTGTCCTCGTCGACGGCCCGCGGATCAATCTCGATGGAGAACTCCCGCTCCTTGCCTGCGGCCAACCGGAAATGATGGGCGATACTCTGCATCAGCCGCCAGAGCTGCCGCGCACTGAGGTACGTGGGTGTGCCTCCACCAAGATGCAACTGCTGGACCGTGCGATCGCCATCGAACAGCGCCGCTTGCAGGGCCAGCTCGCGCTCGATGTAATCCAAGTAGACATCCGCCTTGCCGCGATGACGGGTGACGATCTTGTTGCACGCGCAGTAGTAGCAGAGTGACTCGCAGAAAGGCACATGCACATAAAGTGACAGCGGGCGCGGCAGCGGCACGGCGTTGCTCTCAAGCGCCGCGGCCGCGTACTGGACCGCGTCGAATCCATGATGGAACTGCGGCGCAGTGGGATAGGAGGTATAACGCGGCCCGGGCCGGTCATACTTCTGCTGGAGAGCGCGATCGAACGGAACCACCGACATACCTATCACCTGCAAATGGCAAGGGAGCCGTCCGGCTCCATCCTTCAGGCACACTATGCAGATTCGGTGGAGGCCGGGTTGATTCAGGTCAACGGCCGTGGTGGATCAGTCCGAGCCCTGAAACTCGAGGCTGCCTTCGCGCTCGGTGATGGCGCGTTCGGCTTCTTCATTGAGAACGGTAATGCTGATACGCCGGTTGATCGGGTTGGTGGGGTTTTCCCTGTCAAACAGCACCCGATCGGCCAATCCGACAACCTGGGCGATGCGCTGCGGCTCGATACCACCGCTCAACAATGCCCGGCGTGCTGCATTGGCGCGGTCGGCCGAGAGTTCCCAGTTGTCGTAATCCTGGGCACGGGGGCCGGCGAAGGCGATGGCGTCGGTATGACCGGTGATCGCAACCTTGTTGGGAACGGCGTTGATCACCACTCCAAGCTCATTCAGGATGCGCGCCGCATAATCCCGCAACTCCGCACTCCCCAGGTCGAACATGGGTCGGTTGCGGCGATCTACCAACTGAATTCGTAACCCCTCCGGCGTAATGTCCAACAGCAACTGATCCTTGAACGGCTCCAGCGCCTGGCTTTGCTCTATGGCGCGTTCCAGCTCCACCTGCAGGCTTTCGAGCCTTTCCGCCTGCAGACGCCTTGCCTCCTCCAGGATCGAGGCATCGTCAGGGCGAACAGGAATCTCGCCCAGATCGATGGGGACTTCCGAGCCACCCTCGAAATCGATGAGCGACGGCGGCCCGGCACCGTCGGCACCCTCCACCATGGTGGGGTTACGGAAGTACTCCGCGACGGCCTGTCGCTGCGGCTCATCCATGGCCGTCACAAGCCAGAGAACCAGGAACATGGCGAACATCGCAGTCATGAAGTCAGCAAACGCGACCTTCCAGGAGCCACCATGATGGCCGCCCTTCACCTTCTTGATGCGTTTGACGATGATCGGCTGGATTCTGTCTTCCATGGCCTGCGCCCGCGCTCCGCTACTTCCGACTCTTCACGAAATCCTCCAGCTCCTGGAAGCTGGGCCGCTCGGACTCGTACATGACCTTGCGGCCGAACTCCACGGCGAGTACGGGCTTGTATCCGTTGAGAATGGCGACGATGGTCACCTTGATAATCTCAAGAAACTTTGCCTTCTCGCGGGCCTGGTGTTCCATTGCGGTGGCCAGCGGGCCCACGAAAGAGTAGCCGGCAAAAATCCCCAGGAAGGTGCCGATCAGGGCCACCGCCACGAGCCCACCGATGACTTCTACGGGTCCATCGATCTCACCCATGGCGATAATGATGCCGAGGATTGCCGCGATGATGCCGAACCCGGGCAGTGCGTCGGCGACGCGATTGACGGCGTGGGCCGGTTGTTCTTCCTCGTCGTGCAGGGCTTCGAGTTCCTGTTCCATCAAGGCCTCGAGTTCATGGGGATTCATGCTGCCCCCAACCATGAGGCGCAGATAGTCGAGCAGGAACTCCATGGCATGCTTTTCCTTCTTGATCCGCGGGTAGCGATTGAACAACTCGCTGTTCTCCGGATCGTCGATATCTCCCTCAATGGCCAACAAGCCTTCACGCTGGGCCTTGTAGAACAGCTCATAGAGCAGGGCCAGCAAGTCCATATACATGCCCTTGTTATACGGTGAGCCCTTCAACAGAGTTGGCATGAAGCCGAACACGCTCTTCACGATCTTCATGGGATTGGCGATCAGAAAGGCGCCGAAAGCGGCGCCAAAAATGATCAGCACCTCCAACGGCTGCCAGAGCATCATGAGATCACCGCCATGCAGGGCGTAGCCCGTCACGACGGAAATCACGACCACCAGGAAACCCACCAAAATCAGCATGCAAGAAACCTCTGCAGGTCGATACGGGACGGCCCGAAAGTCCGGACGAATGTTGCCGGGCGGCGTTCGGCATCACCGGCCCCTGGGTCTTTGTCGACCGGTTTACCGGGAACTCAAGCCCTCGTCGAATACCATCACCATCTTAGGGGCTCGCCTCGATGCCGGATGGGAACGCCGTCGCAATCCGGCAAGCCCCAACGCAGTCGCATGTCAGCAAATGACCTCACGGCGCCGGCATCGGCAGCCCGGAGTGGTTACGGTGTGACGGGGTTCACACCAGACACTTCCCTTTTACCCACGCTGCGCCCATGCTGAAGGTTGCATGGGCGCAGCGTAGGCTGCCGTCCCGGTTCAAACGCGGGAAAGATCGGCCATGACCAAGCCGGCACGCCGTCTCGAAGACTGGATACAACGCCTGGCGGCGCTGACGCTGCCAATCCTCACATCTAGCCGGAACGCCCTCGCCCAGCTTTCAGAAACGGAAGATACGGGCGTGCGCGAGCTGGCCCGGATCGCCTATGGCGACGCCGCTCTGGCAATCAACCTTATTCATGCGGCCAATCAGCTACGCCATCGGCATTTGGACACCCGCATTGTTGCCATAGAGCAGGCCATCATGATGCTCGGCGTCCAACGCACCCTGGAGATGGCCGGCGATTACGCGAGCGTGGACGAGAAACTGCAGGAGCCAGCCCGGCGGGGCTACCTGCTTGCTTGCAGCCTGGCCTATCACGCCGCGTGGCATGCTCGCGACTGGGCCGAGGCACGGCAGGACATCCTGCCGGCCGAGATCGCAACCGCTGCGCTGGTCCGCTCCGTGGGTGAATTGGCCATGTGGTGCGCGGCGCCCCGGGCCATGACGACAGCGCGTGAACTGGGCGGTCAGCGGCCTCACCTTTACCAGCAGGCCCAGTACGTGGTGCTCGGGGTCGGCCTCGCGGATATCAGCGCCGGGCTGATCCGCCAGTGGCGCCTGCCACTGCTGGTCCTGGAGCATCTTGTACCGGACAAGGTAACCGGGCGCAGAACGCTTGGCCTCGCCCTCGCTGCCAACCTGGCGCAGCTCGCGCCGCTCGGCTGGCGACATCCGGAGTTCGAAGATCTGCTGGAGACCGTAGGCGCCTTTCTGGGGCTCGATGCCGACCACACGCAAACCCATGTCCAGCATGTCGCCAGCGAAGCCGAACGTTATCGGCCTGCCGGTCTACCCCTGACCTGGAAACCATTGCTTCCGGACCAGCAGGACACCGCAGCTTCAAGCGTTGGCGGCCGCGAGTTCTGCATGATGCCGCGCCCCGGGATCGCGCGATCCCTGCTGTCACTCTGTGCCCGGGGCGACGACAGCCGCACCCTGGACGACCTGCATCTCAAGCACGCCACCGTGGAAGCCATGGACGTGCCGCTGAGCCTCGCGCTGCGAGCCCTGCATCATGGCTATGGACTATCCCGGGCCATTTTCCTGCGTCTGGATAGACGTGGCGACTACTGCAGACCCTACATGGCGCTCGGATGCGAGGGCGATCCTCACCTTCCGGACCTTGAGCTGTCCAGCCTCCCAGGGACGCAAATCCATGCCTTCCTACACGCCCCCCAGGCACAATGGCTGGACGGCAGCGCCCTGCAGGCCTGGCGCGCCGAGCTACCTCTGCGTGGCCGCCGCCTGTTCTGCGGAGAGAGTGCGCTGGTGGGCCCTGTTCGGGATGTCAATGGCCTTTGCGGGCTAATTTATGCGGACCGCACTTCAACCGAATGCGCCCTGAATGAGCGCGTCTTATCGGGATTCAACGCCACCGTACAAGCATTGGAGACGGGGTTGCGGCGAATCAGGATCCCTGTTGATGGGTGACCCGGTCACGCAAGTAGACCGGAGCCAATGCCTCCGCCGCACAGACGTCGCCAGCTCGTAACATGGCCAGTGCCGGCCGGAGCATGTCCTGGGCCTCGGGCAAGGCCTGCTCGTCAACTGTGCCGGGCATCGTGGGGAGAGCGCCTATCAACGCGTCGCGATGCACGCCCCAGCCGGACCCGGCGGCCGCATAGTCACACCAGTGCGGCGGGAGGGATACGCTGCCGGGTGCGCACACCGACTCCTCTATCTCCGCCACCATGCTCTGCGTGGCCTCGTCACGCCGAAACGCGCCCCAGTAGACCTCTCCCATGCGGGCGTCCAGCGCAGTGGCAACCGACGTGGTACCCAGGCGACGGTGGGTTCCCTCCGCCAGGACTGCCAGCGTGGACATGGCCGCTACCGGCACATCCAGCGCCAGGGCAAGCCCCTGGGCAACGGCGAGGCTGATGCGCACCCCGGTGAACGCACCAGGGCCACGTCCACAGGCAATCAGATCAATGGCCGAACGCTCCAGCCCGGCCTCATGCAACAGGACATCCACCATGGGCAGCAAGCGCTGCGCGTGACCTCGCGGAGTGACCTCGAATTGCTGTAGTACCCGGCCCTCGAGCCAAAGAGCGACACTGCAAGCCTCGGTGCAGGCATCCAGTGCAAGAACGATTGGCGAACTCGGCACGACAGTCATCAGGCGGTGGATTCCTGTTGTTGTTCCAACGGTTCGCTCTCCTCGGCGTCGAAATCGAACTCGAGTTGAGGATCCTCGACATCGACGCCCAACTCGACGGAGTATTGGGTCGCCGTCATGGTCTGTGGCGCAGCGCGGTAGGCACCCTGACTCTCCACTTCAAGTGGCTCGCCATAGCGGTTCCGGTACCAGCCATACAACCCGATAGTCACTGCAATCACGGCGAAGCCGAGGAATAGCCCTTCGGGCCCAGCCAGCCCCATCACCCGGGCCAGGACGATCGGCCCGGTGATCATGCCGATACCGTGGGTCAACAGCATCGTAGCACTGGCGGGAATTCGCTCTTCCTGGGTCATGAAATCGTTGGCCAGGGCCAGGGCCAGGGCGTAGACGGTGAAGTTGAGGCCACCCCAGACGACTGCAAGCCCGACGACGATCCAGATACCCCGGTCGTGGGCCATGGCGATGGCGACGCTGACCATTGCAACCAGCGCGGTCACGGCCATGATGACGCGACGGCGGTCATAGCGGTCGGACAGACGCCCGATGACATACTGCAGAAACAGACCGCCAAGAATCGTCGAGCCCATGAATGTCGCGATCTGGTTAACGGGGAACCCCACTGCCACGGCAAAGACCGGTCCGAGGGCATAGAACGCGCCGTTGGTGAGCCCCGATGCGAACGCGCCATAGGTGGCCAAGGGCGATATATGGTAGAGACGGCGAAGACTGACCCGCCGGGTCTTCTGCAGTTCCGGCGACGATACCCGCGTCAGCGCAACCGGCACCAGGGCGACGGCCATGAGAATCGCAGCCAGGCTGAACAGCTGGTATCCACTCACGTCCCAGACATTGAGCAGGAACTGCCCGGAACCGAGCGCCAGAGACGTAACGATGATGTAGATGCTCAGCACCCGGCCCCGATACTCCTTCGGGGTCCGGTCGTTAAGCCAACTCTCGGTGACCATGTAGATGCCGGCCAGCGAAAAGCCGAACAGAATACGCATGGCGGCCCAGAGCCAGGGGTCAACGTGCAAGCCGTGCACGAGGGCGGCACAGCACGCGAGCGCAGAAAAAGCCGCAAAGCAGCGTATGTGACCGACTTTCTGGATAATCCGCGTACAGACCAGCGTGGCCAGCACAAAGCCTACGGAGTAACAGGCCATCACCAGGCCGATCGTCTCGGAGCGCAATCCCTCGACACCCATGCGCACGGCAAGCAGCGTGCCGAGCAGCCCCCCTCCAAGCAGAAGGATGCCCATAGAGGTAAAAAGGGCGGCGAGAGACGCCAGTGTGCGCGACATGTTCGACGGTCCGTGTGCAGGAAACCAGCAAGCGGTGAATGTTGGGCTGCGCTTGGGGCGGCGTCAATGTTGTCACCCGGCGCAAAGGCGAGTGACCAGCCCCGGCATTGACTTTTTGTTCCCCAAATGCTTAAATACGACGCGAATTTGTAGCCGCGAGGAAACGGCTTGCCCCCTCCGCAAAGCAACTGTCATGCCCTCCCCGCCCGGAATCGACATCCGCGGCAGCCTTAGCAAACTGATACACGGGCCGGTCGAGCCGGCAAGGCGACGAAGACTTTCACCGGTTTTCATTGCCTATACTCTGCGGACGGATCGCAAGCGCCAAGCCCGATACCGACACAGGATCGACAGCATGCACCAGGAGGATCAACGCGCGACACTCCGATTCAGGACGCCCAACGTCGCAGATGGCGCCGCAATCTGGCGACTGGTGAAAGAATCCGGCGTGCTCGACGTAAACTCGGCCTACATGTATTTGCTGCTGGCCAAGGACTTCGCAGATACCTGCATCGTCGCTGAACAGGACAATCATCTGGCCGGATTCGTTACCGGCTACCGTCCACCGGCACGACCCGGATCGATTTTCCTCTGGCAAGTGGGTGTCGCGGCGGAGGCCCGGGGCCAGGGGCTCGGCAAACGCCTGCTCGCGGCTTTCCTGCAAGCGCCGGGCGCTCGCGGGGCAACCATGCTGGAAACGACAATTTCGCCGTCGAACGCGGCTTCAAAAGCATTGTTTTCGGCCGTCGCCAGAGACCTTGGCACCGAAATCAAGGCTACTGAATGTTTCCGCGAAGACCACTTTCCCGAAGGTGGGCACGAGGCCGAAGAACTCTACCTGATCGGTGAGTTCGAGCCAGCCCGCGTCGATCAGCTCAACTATTGAAGAGGTGTTCCATGGACCTGATGAAGGCCATTACTGACCATGAAAGCGTTGTGCGCAGCTACGTGCGCAATTTTCCGGCTGTGTTCGAAAAAGCACGGGGCTCCTGGCTTTACGACGTGGACGGCAACGCCTATCTGGATTTTTTCGCCGGGGCGAGTGTGCTCAACTACGGCCACAACCACCCGGAGTTGAAGGAAGCGTTGCTGGATTACATCTCCGGGGACAACATCACCCATAGCCTGGACATGGCCTCGGTGGCGCGGGCCGAATTCCTGGAAGCGTTTGACCGTCTGATCCTCCAGCCCCGGGGCATGAATTACAAAGTGCAGTTCCCCGGGCCGGCCGGTAACAACGCCGTCGAGGCGGCGCTCAAGATCGCCCGCAAGGTCAAGGGGCGTGAAAAGATCATGTCCTTCACCAACGCCTTCCACGGCATGACGCTGGGCGCTTTGTCCATCACGGGTAACTCGTTCAAGCGCCAGGGTGCCGGTCTGCCGCTGACCCACAGTGACTCGATGCCCTACTCCAACTACTTCGGGCCCGAGCACAACACCATCGAATACATCGACCGGATGCTCCAGGACTCCGGCTCCGGCATGGACCTGCCTGCCGCTGCGGTCGTCGAGACCGTGCAGGCCGAAGGTGGCGTCAATGTCGCTGCCGACGAATGGCTGCGAGGCCTGCAGGATATCTGCCGCAAGTACGACATCATGCTGATCGTCGACGACATCCAGACGGGTAACGGACGCTGCGGCAAGTTCTTCAGCTTCGAGGAAGCCGGAATCGACCCGGATGTAGTTACCGTTTCCAAGTCTATCAGCGGCTACGGGCTTCCCCTGGCATTGACGCTGCTGAAACCGGAGCACGACATCTGGGAGCCTGGCGAGCACAACGGCACGTTCCGGGGTCACAACCTCGCCTTCGTGACCGCCAGGCGGACCCTCGAGCTGTTCTGGGCCGACGACACCCTGGAGCAGGATATCGCCCGACGGTCATCCATGATCGAGAAGCGGCTGCTGGAGATGGTGCGCAAGTACCCCGAGGCTGAAGGTACGCCCCGGGGTCGCGGCATGATGCAGGCCATCGAATTCGGCAATAAGGAACTGGCCGGCAAGACCTCGGCAGTTGCTTTCAAGAAACGGTTGATCATCGAAACCGCCGGACCCGACGACGAAGTGCTGAAGTTGCTTCCGCCGCTGACCACCTCCGATGAGGATCTGGTCAAGGGACTGGACATCATCGAAGACAGCCTGGTCGAGGCCATGCGGGAGTTGGGCATCACCAAGAAAGCTGCCAGCGAATAGGGCAAGCACTCGCGGCCCCGGAGAACGAATAGTCTCCGGGGCCGTTATTCATTGATGGGGACCAAACAGCAAACCGGGAGCAACTATGAAAATCGTTGACGTGAACAAGATCATCGGTACCGACCGTGAAGTGGAAGGCCCGGGCTGGACCAGCCGTCGGTTGCTGCTCAAGAAAGACGGCATGGGCTTCTCGTTTCACGAGACCATCATCCCTGCCGGCGCCGAGCTGCACCTGTGGTACAAGAATCACCTTGAGGCCGTCTACTGTGTCGCCGGCAACGGGAGCATTGAAGATCTCGCTACTGGTGAAGTGCATGAAATCCGGGACGGGGTGCTCTATGCCCTGGATCAGCACGACCGCCACATTCTCCGCGGTGGCACCGCGGACATGCGCCTGATCTGTGCGTTCAACCCCCCTGTCACCGGCCGCGAGACCCACGACGAAGACGGCTCTTACAACCTGGCCGACGACTGATCGATTCATCGGAAATTCGACAGGCATGGCACCCGTTGTCATGCCTGTTTTTCGCTCTACTCAACGGTTTCTTCCGACTCGAGAAAGGCCCGGACGATGCTGATTTCACGGGTCCGGGCCATGGCGGGAAGGCTGTTGAGAAACTGCCTGCCGTAGCTCTTCGTCGTCAGTCTCGGATCGCCGATCATCAGCACACCGGTGTCGCGTTCATCGCGGATCAGGCGTCCTACGCCCTGGCGCAGGGTAATGACCGCATTGGGCAACTGAAAATCGACGAAGGGATTGCCGCCGTTACGACGCAAGTGATCGATCCGCGCCCGGGTGACCGGGTCCCCCGGCGATGCAAACGGCAAGCGATCGATCAACACCGCAGACAGCGCGGATCCTTTGACGTCCACCCCCTCCCAGAAGCTCGCCGTGCCAAGCAGCACAGCGTTTCCCTGCTGCCGGAATGACTCCAGCAGAACATGCTGCGCCGCCTCACCCTGCACCAGCAACGGATAGTCCAGCCGCTCTCGCAGCCATTCCGCCGCATGCCGTAGAGCACGGTGGCTGGTGAACAGCACGAAGGCCCGACCGCGGCTTGCCCGCAAAACCACCAGCGCCTCACGCAGGAACGCCTGGTCATAGGCAGGCATGTTCGGAGCGGGCAGTCCCTTGGGCGCATAGAGCAAGGCGTTGTTGCCGTAATCGAAGGGGCTGTCGAGCTGCAGCTCGTCGGCCTCATCCAGCCCCAGACGACGGCGGAAGTGGTCGAAACTTCGGTTCACCGAGAGTGTGGCAGATGTAAAGATCCAGGCAGCCGGATGCCGCTCCATGTGACGGTGGAACGGTGCGCCCACGTCAAGTGGGGTGAGCCTCAACAGAAAGCTCTGGGCATGGGTCTCGAACCAGCGCACCGAGCCTTCTTCCTCGTTGGCACGGAAACGCCCCAGCAATGCTCCCAATTCCTGCGCACGTCGATGTGACGACTCCAGGCCCTTTCCCCTCGCGGCCAGCGGTTCGAGCAGGGACTGCAGCTCGGACAGGGCGGCTTCCAGTGCGTCCAGGCCATCCGCCACCTGCGGATCGTCCTCAACCTCAGTCCAGGCCTCGCGGCGCTTGCCATGTCCGAGAGCCAGGCGCAGGTCCTGGGTGGCCCGCCGGACCGTCTCTATCGCCGGCGTCATTTCCGGTACGTCACCGGCCTCACTCAGATAATCGGCGGTGACATCCCGCAACAGGTCCATGATCTGGCGACTGGAAAAATTCAAACCGAAGAACTGGGCGGCGATGTCCGGCAACTGGTGCGCTTCGTCCAGCACGTAGGCATCGGCGGCGGGCAGCACTTCGCCGAAGCCGCCCTCCTTCAGCGCCATATCCGCCATGAGCAGGTGATGATTGACCACCACCAGCTCCGCCTCCTGGGCCCGGCGTCGCGCCTCCATCAGAAAGCACTCGCCGAACTGTGGGCACTCCTGCCCAAGGCAGTTATCCACGGTGGAGGTTGCCCGAATCCAGATCGGCTGCTCCGCGGGTACGTCGGAGAGCTCGGCAATGTCACCAGTACGCGTCCGGCTTGCCCATTGACGAATGGCCTGCAGGTCGGCTGCCGCCTCGCGTGACTCCAGCCTTCCGTCCAGCTCGGCCCGATCCAGCCGGTAGAGACAAAGATAATTGGAGCGGCCCTTCAGCAATGCGGTGCGAACGGGGAGGTCCAGTGCCTGGCGAACCAGCGGTAGATCCTTCTGGTAGAGCTGATCCTGCAGGGTGCGTGTTCCGGTGGAGATTACTACCCGACGGCCGGAGCACAGAGCCGGCAGCAGGTAGGCGAAGGTCTTTCCGGTGCCGGTGCCCGCCTCCGCCACCAGGGTTCCACCCTTGGCAATCGCCGCTTCCACTGCCTGGGCAAGGGCCAGCTGTTCCTCGCGGGTCTGGAACCCATCGATGGACTGGGCCAGGGCCCCTTCCGGCTCGAAGTAGCGTTCGATCTCGCTCATTCCCTCTGTCCCGCAGGGATCGTACGCAGGCGCTCCCGCGCCGCACTGGCCCCATCCCGATCTCCGGCCTGATCACGGCTCGCAGCAATCAGCTCCCAGTTCCTGCGCATCAGGCTGGCCTGACCTGAACCGACATCCAGAGATCGGAGGGCCATGGATTCCGCCTGACGATAATCACCTTGTCGATAGTGGACCACTGCGAGGTTGTGCCACAGGACCGGGTGATTGGGCGCGATGCCGATGGCCCGCTCCAGCAGGGCTGCTGCACGCTCATGGTCGCCTTCTGCAGATGCGGCTTCCGCTTGATCCTGGAGCGCCCGAGCCGCGGCGGGGACGTCCTGTTCCCGGGAATCCGGCTCGGGTGAAGGCTCGGCCCGTTCGGCTTGGGGTGCCTCTGGTTGCGGCGACGTGCGCGCCGATGGATCCAGCGGTGCAGCGCAACCCACAAGAAACACGCCGAGCAGCAGTATGACACCGTGTAAATACGCTTGATTGCGCTTCATCTGAAGAGCCCTCTCAACCAGCCGCCGCCCCGCGCCGGCGATGCCGCGCGGCGACCACAGTCGGTCCATTCATCAGGGGCAGCGCCGAGGCGATAGGGCAACTGCATGGCACCGGTACAGCCCTCGTCTGATCGCAACCCCGTTGTCCGATCAATCCAGACAGCCTCGAGGGCGTCCTGATGGCGCGGAATATAGGGCCGCAAAGCCGCGTCCGCCATGATGTCCGCCCAGACGGGCAAGCCTCCGCTGGCACCGGTGAGTTCCGTCGGCTGATTATCGTCACGGCCAACCCAGACTACAGCGAGGCGATCCGCGGAAAACCCTGCGAACCAGCTGTCCCGACCATCGTCGGTGGTGCCGGTCTTGCCGGCGACCCCCGCAGCCTGGCCGGGCAGGCGCGTACGTAACCCCCGCGCCGTGCCAACCTGCACCGCAGCCTGCATCCCGGCATTGACCAGTTCGATGGCAATGCCTTCTGCCACCTGATCGACGGCCAGAGGATAACGATTCAGACGGCTGCCGTCCTGCCGGGTCACGGCACGCACGGAGCGGGCCGGAGTCCGGTATCCGCCGGATGCGAAGACCTGGTAGAGCTCCGCCACTTCCAGGGGAGTCAGGGCCTGCGTACCCAGCAGGTAGGCGGGATAAACACGCCCCGGATCGGGCACCCCCAGGCGCACGCCGGTTCTCGCGACCTGCTGCAGTCCGAGTTCGATCCCGAGGTGAATGGCCGGCAAGTTGTAGGAATGCGCCAGAGCCTCCACCAGCAGCACCGGCCCACGATACTGGCGATCATAATTCCTCGGCTCCCAGGGGCTTCCAGCCCGATCCTCCAGCGTCAACGGCTCGTCGGGCAGCACCGTCCCGAGCCCATAGCGACTGGACTGCTCCAGTGCGGTGAGATACACCAGCGGTTTCACCAACGACCCGATCTGCCGCCGCGCATCCAGTGCCCGGTTGAATCCTGCGTAGCGCGGGTCCTTGCCACCAACCAGCGCCTGCACCTCACCGGACTGGGGGTCGAGCAGCACCACAGCGCCCTCGACATCCGGGAGATTCTCCAGCCGGGTAGCCAGTGCCCGTTCTGCAGAAGCCTGCAGCGACGGTGACAGGGTGGTGAAAATCCGCAACCCCTCGGTTTGCAGATCCTCCCTTCGATAATCCCGCTGGAGGTGGCGCTGTACCAGCGTCATGAATGCCGGATAGCTCGACTCAAGCTGGCGCCTCGGGGGCACAACACCGAGCGGGCGCGCCTTCGCCCGTTCCGCATCCACGGGGGACGCCACACCGGCCGCCGCCATCTGATCAAGCACCAGATTGCGCCGCTGCATGGCGCGCTCCGGGTGGCGGTAGGGGTGATAACGCGACGGACCACGCACAAGGGCCACCAGCAGGGCCTGCTGCTCGAGTGACAGCGCGTCGATGGATTGCCCGAAATAGTGGTAGGAGGCGAGACCCATGCCATGGATCGCGCGATCCGGTGCCTGGGCAAGATAGACCTCGTTCAGGTAGGCCTCGAGGATCGCTTCCTTGTCGTAGCGCAACTCCATGATCACGGCCATGACGGCTTCGTTCAGTTTGCGCCACAGGGTCTGGTCGCGACTGAGATAGAAGTTCTTCGCCAGTTGCTGGGTGAGCGTGCTACCCCCCTGGACAACCCGCCGGGCGCGCAGATTGGCAAGCGCGGCGCGAGCGATGCCGCTGGGCGAAAGCCCCAGATGACTGAAGAAACCACGGTCCTCCACCACGATGAGCCCGGCGATCAACGTGGGTGGCACGTCCCCCAGTCGCACCAGCAAGCGGTCTTCCCGATGGCTTGGAAGTATGCTGCCAATGCGGGCGGGATCGAGCCTGGCCAGAGCAACCTCGGCACCGCTGTCAACATCCCTGACCCGGGAAATTCGGCCGTCACCAAACTCCAGGCGCAGGCGCCGGGCGGATTCATCCCCGTCCCAGTAGGCGAAGCGACGACTGAACAGCTCCACTGCACCATTCGCCGGGCGCCATGTGCCCGGTCGCTCCAGGCTCGCCGACTCGTGATAACCCATGGCGTCGAGTTCCAGCAGGACTTGCGGGCGGGTTAGCTGCAGACCGGCGTGCAACTCCAGCGGCCGGGCGTAGACGGTGGCGGGAATGGTCCACTGGACGCCTTCAAAACGGGACTGCACGGCACGATCGACGGACACCAGCCAGCCGGCCGTGAGTATCACCAGGCCCAGCAGGACCGGCGGGATGATCCGGCGCAGTCGCGATTTACGCGCCGGCCGGCGCCCTTTTCCGGGGCTGCGGCGTGGACGACGGCGAGGTCGATTCATTGCTTCAGGCCCAGATCAGCCGCTCCCTCGGCTTCACGTTTACCCAGAAACCGTACAGGCCGACGATAACGAACGCCGCCAGCGTCCAGCCCGGCAGGGTCACACCGAACAACGTTTCCACCTCGGCGCACTCGCCGGACCCCTCGAGAACCATCATCAGCACTTCCTGCAGCGGGAACGCCTCGACCATGAAATCGAGCCCGGGCCCACAGGCCGGTACCTGATCGGGTGGCAGGCTCTGCAGCCAGAGATGCCGCACGGCGATCGCGGCGCCGGTACCCGCGGACAGCAGAATCAGAAATGCGTAACCGAAGCGGCCGCGGCCCCGTGGCCCGTGAACCACGGCAAGCAGGAACACGATACCCAGCGCAAACATGGCAAGACGCTGAAGAATGCACAGCGGGCAGGGCTCCATGCCGACCACGAACTCGAGATAATACGCGCCACCAAGCAGCCCGGCACAGGCCAGAAATCCCAGCATGTTGGCCCCGCGCAGACGACGCCATTCGATCCAGCTCACTGTCATGCGGTCTACCCACCCCCCAAGGCGCGGCCCGCTTTCGACGCAGGTCCACCATATGGTGGCGGCAGTGTAACAGATCGGGCCCAGGCGGACCGCCAGGCGACGCAGAGCAGTCGAGTGTTTCGATCCACGGCCGGGCAAGGCAGAATAGAATACGCTAGCGTATGGAAACGGGCGCCAAGCTGCCTACAGCCCTCAGGAGGACCCATGGCAACAATACTCTGGCTCATTGGATTGATCGGCTTGTCGGCAGTGGTGGCCTACGCCGGTGTCTGGTTGCTCACTGGAACCGCCATCATGGCGGTGTACCTGGCGCTGATGACGGTGGCAGGCCCTTTGCACTGGACCGTCAATCTGCTCCTGTGGCTGCTGTTCGCGCTCATCGCCATCCCACTGAATGTCGAGGGGCTGCGGCGTCGCTATATCAGCCGACCGCTGTTCCACTGGTTCGGCAAGGTGCTGCCCGCCATGTCGGAGACGGAACGCGAGGCTATCGAGGCGGGTACCGTGTGGTGGGATGGGCAACTGTTTTCCGGCAATCCGGATTGGGACGCACTGCTGCATTACCCATCACCCCGCCTGAGCGATGAAGAACAGACCTTCCTCGACGGCCCCACCGAAGACTTGTGCCGAATGACCAATGAGTGGGACGTCACCTTCAAGCGCATGGATCTCTCACCCGAGACCTGGGATTTCATCCGCAGCCAGGGATTTCTCGGCCTGATCATCCCCAAGGAGTATGGCGGCAAGGGCTTCTCGGCCATTGCCCACTCCGAGATTGCCATGAAGCTCGCCAGCCGCTGCAGCGACCTGGGCTCCACCGTGATGGTGCCGAATTCGCTGGGACCTGCCGAGCTGCTCATGCATTACGGCACCGAGGCGCAGCGCAGCCACTACCTGCCGCGTCTCGCCCGTGGCGAAGAGATCCCCTGCTTTGCCCTGACCAGCCCGGAAGCCGGCTCGGATGCGGCCGGGTCCATGCGCGACTACGGGATTGTCTGCAAGGGCGACTGGCAAGGCGAAGAAGTAATCGGCTTGCGACTGACCTGGGAGAAACGCTATATCACCCTTGGGCCTGTGGCGACGCTGCTGGGCCTCGCATTCCGCGCCTACGACCCCGACGGCCTGCTGGGCGATGAACCGGATCTCGGCATCACCCTGGCATTGATTCCCACGAAAACCCCCGGTGTGAATATCGGTCGCCGCCATTTCCCGCTGAATGCGGCCTTCATGAATGGCCCCAACAGCGGCAAGGACGTGTTCATTCCACTGGACTGGATCATCGGCGGTCGCGACATGGTGGGCAAGGGCTGGATGATGCTGATGAACTGCCTGTCCGTCGGCCGCTCAATCTCACTGCCCGCAGGCGGCACCGGCGCGGCGAAGGCCTGCGCCCTGCATACCGGTGCCTACGCCCGCGTGCGTCGACAGTTCAAGATGCCCATTGGCGAGTTCGAAGGCATCCAGGAGGCTCTGGCCCGGATTGGTGGGCTGACCTACCTCATGGACGCGGCCCGCACCATGACCGCGGGCGCCGTGGACCTCGGCGAGAAACCATCGGTGCTCTCCGCTGTAGTGAAATACCACCTCACGGAGGGCATGCGCCAGTGCGTCAACGACGCCATGGATGTTCACGGTGGCAAGGGCATCTGCCTGGGCCCGAACAACTACCTGGGCCGCACCTACCAGACCGCGCCCATTAGCATTACCGTCGAGGGTGCGAACATCCTCACCCGCAACATGATGATTTTTGGCCAGGGCGCCATCCGCTGTCACCCCTTCGTGCTCCGGGAAATGCTGCTCACCCGGGAAGCGGATCAGGAGCAGGCCGCCGAGGACTTTGACGCACTACTGATGGAGCACCTGGGATTTGGTGCTGGCAATGCGGCTCGCTCGCTGCTGCTGGGCCTGACCGGCGGGGGGCTGCTCAGCACACCGGGGGGACGATCCACCCGACGCTACTATCGACAGCTGACTCGCCTCTCGGCGGCCTTCGCGTTGCTTGCGGACTGCAGCATGCTTGTGCTGGGCGGCTCGCTCAAACGCCGGGAGCGCATCTCGGCACGGCTAGGGGACGTCCTCAGCTACCTTTACCTGGGCTCCGCCTGCCTCAAGCGCTACGAGGATCAGGGCCGCCCGTCCGAGGATCTGCCACTGCTGCAGTGGGCGATGGCGCACTGCCTGTCGATGATCGAACTCCGCCTCGACGAAGTTCTGAAGAATTTCCCCGACCGGGTCGTCGCCGCGGTATTGCGCCCGATCATCTTCCCCCTGGGACGTCGCCTGCGCGGCCCGGACGATCGGACCGGAGCCAAGGTGGCACGCCTGCTGATGGAGCCGAACCCGGCACTGGACCGCCTGGTCGCTGGCGCCTACCGCAGCGCCGATCCGGAGGACGGTGCCGGGGCAGTGCTGCACGCGGTGGATCGCGTGATCGCCGCTGCCCCCATAGAGGCCAGGGTTCAAAAGGCGATCAAGGAGGGTGCCCTGCAGCCTGCCTTGTGGGAAGAACTCGCCGACGCCGCCCTGGCAAAGGGCCTGATCAGCGATCACGAGGCAGCAACGCTGCGTGAGGCGGATGCGGCAAGGCGCACGGTCATCGCCGTTGACGACTTCAGCCCAACCGACGTGCTACCCGGCAAGCCGCGACGCAAACAGACCAGGGCCGCGTGACCTGCGAAGGGCGGGATCCACCGCTGATCCCGCCCATCTGTGACAGTGACCACGGAAAAGTCTCTTATCCTTCAGCACAGTAGCAACATTGTGCCGCCCATGGTGCGGCTCAAGCGGCGGCCATGGCTGCCGTTAAAGCACTCAGGGAGTACACCAGCGACGGTTTATCCATCGCGGCGAGGGCGGGAGAAAAGATTCGATGAACCTGTTCGGCTTTTTCAGAAGTTCCGGCCAGACGGCAAGCCTGGTCACCGAGTCCGTGGGCCGTGCACCCCGTGACTACACAGAGGTACTTGGCAGCATTGCCGCACTCGGCACGGAACTGGGCGACATTACCGGGAACATGGCCGAGGGCCTCGATCGCATCTCGGAACGGGTCGCCCGCGAAGCGTCCCAGTATCGCGAGTTGCTCGACTCGGCAGAGGACCTGGACCAGCGCAATCGCACGGTGGATACATCAGCTGGCCGTGCCCGGGAGTCTGCCTCGGAAGCGTCGACCCAGGTGTCGGCGTGGAAAGACACCATCGAGCAGGCCGTCAAGGCCGTTGGTGAACTCACCGAATCGGTGGGTACCATCGAGCATCAGGTGGGCGGACTGAAAAGCGCCCTTGATCGGGTCGCGGAAGTCGCTGCCGGCATCACGAGCATCGCCAAGCAGACCAATCTCCTCGCCCTGAACGCGACCATCGAGGCGACCCGGGCCGGCGAAGTGGGCCGCGGCTTCGCAGTGGTCGCCGAACACGTCAAGGAGCTGGCGAGGCAGACCAGCGAAGCGACAGCGGACATTCGCGCCCTGCTGGAAGAATTGACCAGCCGGATCGATCGACTGATGGATCGTGGCGCCGCCGGAACCGAGCGTGCGGAAAGCGTTCGGCAAGGTGCAGAAACCCTGTCCACGATGATGGCAGCAGTGGCAGAAGCCATGGCTGACGTGGAACGGGAATCCGATCGTATCGGCAGCGCCGTCAGCGCGATCGACGAACATTGCAGAGAGACCGTCGACGGTCTGAACGGCATGCGCCAGGATGTCGCCCAGGCCGACAATGCCGTCAGCGAAGCACAGCAACGCGCCGCGGGATTACTGGAGACCGCTACGGCGTTGGGGTCACTGGGCAAGGACGGGCAGATCGGCGCCAACGCCGTTGCGCAGGCGGCCGTGCATGGCCGCCGGATTGCCGTTGAGACCTCGGATATCGCCGGCAACGTGGACGCCATTGCCGGTCGTGTCGATCGGCAGGCAGCACTGTTCGAGCAGCTGCAACAGATGACAGAGACCCTCGGTCAGCATCATGGCGAGGTGGACGAGGCTGCTCGCGGTGCCCAGCATGTCGCGGCGACGGCAGCGCAAGATGTGGCCAACGCGGCAAGCACCGTGACGGAATCCATCACCTCCATGCAGGCTCTGGCGGACGATGTCTCCGGCATCCATCAGGATCTCACCGGCTTGGCCGATGTGCTCGCACGCATCACCAAGGCTGCCCGAGGCATTGACGGCATCGCCAAGCAGACCAATCTGCTTGCGTTGAATGCGGCCATCGAGGCGGCCCGCGCCGGCGAGGCAGGTCATGGGTTTGCAGTGGTGGCGGACGAGGTGAAGCAACTGGCCCAACAGACCAGCGAGGCCACCACCGACATCGAAACCACACTCAACGGGCTTACGGTGCAGGCTCATACCCTGGCCGACATCGGTGCGCAGGGCAGTTTGCGCGCGCGGGAAGTCCGCGCAGCCACCGGCTCACTGGACGAAGTTGTCGAGCGTATCGGCCAGGCAATGGCGGGCGTGGACCGCCAGTCAAATGAGATCGTGGAAGCCGTGCAGGCCATCAGGGCGCTGTGCGCGAGCATGCAGGACCATCTCACGGGTCTGAGCCGCGAGAGCGCGATCTCGGCGGAACACCTCAAGGAAATGCAGGAAGACGGCAACCGTGTGCTCGGCAAGGCCGAGGCCTTGCTCAATCTGGTCAACGACGGCGAACTGGAGACCCCGGAGCGGGACATGATAAGCCGGGCGCGGGAGGCGGCTCGAAGCGTCTCCGCCGCATTCGAGCAAGCAGTCAGAGACCAGCGCATCAGCCTTGAGGAATTGTTCGACCGGGATTATCGCCCGATTGCCGATTCCGATCCAAAGCAGTATCTGACCCGCTACACCGGCTTCACGGACGAGGTCCTGCCGGCGATACAGGAACCCCACTACCAGGCAGCGGATACCATCCTGGCCTGCTGTACCACGGATGATCATGGCCACATCGCGACCCACAATCAGCACGTGTCACAGCCGCAACGGCCCGACGATCCGTTGTGGAACGCGGCCAATTGCCGCAACCGTCGCATGTTCGACGATCGAGTCGGGTTGGCCGCAGCGAAAAATGAAAAACCATTCCTGTTACAGGCCTACCGACGCAACATGGGCGATCGTTTTGTCCTGACCATGGATGCGTCTTCGCCGGTGATGGTAAACGGCCGTCACTGGGGCGCGGTGCGGATCATCTATCTACCGTAACCTGGAGCGCTGCAGCACTCTGCTTCGCGACGGGGTCCGCCTGCTCGCCCAGCATAGTCTGCAGCGTCATCCAGGGAAGCCTTGCGCAATTGCAGCGGCCGGGAAAGTGACGCACGTCCGCGAGCACATTCAGATCGTCTCGGCCCGGAGCCGAATCCGCGACGCGATCGCCCTGGCTAATCATGATTTCCACCGAGCGAGCCAATTCGAGGGCGTCGTCGACGGTTTGCCCGAGCAGATTGACCGTGAGCAGTGAAGCGGAAGCCGTGGTCACGGCGCAGGAATCGCCCTGAAATCCGACATCGGCGATGCGTCCATGGTCATCGACTCGCAGAAGCAGGATCACTGTGTCCCCGCACACGGGATTGCGCCCGGTGGCGGCATGGCTGCACGGCTCTACGACGCGAAAGTTGCGTGGTGATCGGTTGTGTTCGATCACCACGGTCTGATAGAGCGCTGCCGGGGACTGCTCGGTCATCGAGGCCCGAACAGCTCCCGAACCTTGCCGATGGCCATGACCAGGCGATCGACCTCTTCCCGGGTGTTGTACACGCCAAAGGAAGCCCGTGCCGTTGCTGGCACCCCATACCGCCGCATGACCGGCTCCGCACAATGATGCCCGGCTCGTACCGCCACGCCATATCCATCGAGGATGGTGCCAATGTCATGGGGGTGGGCGTCTTCCATCACGAACGACAAGGCCCCGGCCCGCTCGTGCGCCGTGCCGATGAGGCGTACGCCAGCAATGCCGCCGACCTGTTCGGTGGCGTAGGCGAGTAGATCGGCTTCATGGGCCGCCACGGCAGCGGGATCCAGTGCCATGAACCAGTCCACCGCCGCTCCCAGACCAATCACGCCGGCGATATTCGGTGTACCGGCTTCGAAGCGGGCTGGCGGGTCGGCGAACTCGGTCTTCTCGAAAGTGACCGAGCGAATCATGTCGCCCCCGCCCTGCCAGGGCCGCATGGCCTTCAACAGATCGTAGCGGCCCCAGAGCACGCCCACACCAGAGGGACCGTAAAGCTTGTGGCCGGAGAACACGAAGAAATCGCAACCCAGGGCCTGAACGTCCACCGGCATGTGCGGTGCCGACTGGGCACCGTCCACCAGCACGGGAATATCCCGGGCATGGGCGAGATCCACGACCTGCTTCACCGGGTTGATCGTTCCCAGCGCATTGGAGACATGAATGATGCTGACGATCCGGGTGCGCTCGGAGAGCCGCGCTTCCACGTCCTCAAGCGAGATCTCTCCGGCGTCGGATATCGGCACCACCACCAGCTTGGCGCCGGTGCGCTCGCAGAGAATCTGCCAGGGCACGATGTTGGAGTGATGCTCCATGGCAGTGATGAGAATTTCATCGCCGGGCTGCAGCCGCGGTTCAACGAAACTGTAGGCCACCAGGTTGATGCCCTCGGTGGTGCCACGGGTAAAGATGACTTCCTTCTCCGAGGGCGCGTTGAGCAGCTGCCGTACCTTGCCACGCACCGCCTCAAAGGCGCTGGTGGAACGCTGCGACAAGCTGTGCACACCCCGGTGAATATTGGCGTAGTACTCCCGATAGCATTGCGCCTCTGCCTCGATCACGGCATTGGGCTTCTGGGCACTGGCGCCATTGTCGAGATAGACCAGCGGGTGGCCGTTGACCTGCTGGTCCAGAACCGGAAACTCGCGTCGGATGGCCGCGATATCCAGCGCCACGGGCGCAGACTGCACTACCGGATTCACAGAGCTCATGACAACTCCTTCGCCGCCTCGTCGCCGGGCAGGATGCCGAACAGGCGCTCTCGCTGGTACTGCTTCAGGGATTCGATACCGACGGCCTCAAGCATGTCGTTCGCAAACGCAAAGGTGAGCAGGCCTCGGGCGTCTTTTTCACCGATGCCACGGGAGCGCAGGTAGAACAGCGCGTCCTTGTCCAGCTGACCCACGGTGGACCCGTGGGCGCACTTGACGTCATCAGCGTAGATTTCAAGCCGCGGGTTGGAATGCGCCAGAGCCCTTGGGCTCAACAGCAGGTTTCTGTTCTGCTGCTGGGAATCGGTTTTCTGGGCATCCTTGGCAACCCGGATGAGGCCGTCAAACACCGACTCGGCCTTGCCATCGAGTATGCCCTTGAAGAGCTGTTCGCTGGTGCAGTGCCCAACCTGATGTCGTACCCACGTGTGGTAGTCGGTGTACTGGCCGTCATTGACCAGCGACAAGCCACCAAGCTCCGCGTGGGCGCCCTCGCCGTTCAGGTTGACGTAGAAGTCGGTGCGTCCGATCTTGGCGCCGGTGCTGAAACTGTGCGCATGAAACCTGGCATCACGTCCCAGATCGGCATGCACCAGACCAAAATGGTAAGCGCCGTCGCCCTCTTCCTGCAGGTGATGCAGCGTCACCCGGCTGTTGTCGCCCACCGAGACTTCCACGACGGGGCAGCTCATGTACGACAGCCCATCCGGCCCGGCATGCACGATCGCCAGTTCCACCTCGGCACCGGCGGCCGTGCGCACCAGAACACGTGGGTAGACGGCAACTCCGGCCGCGGCCTCGCTGGCCATGAAGACCAGAACTATCGGTTGATCGACGGCGGTATCCGCAGCAACGTCCACCACGACGCCATCGGACCAGAAAGCCGTATTGAGGGCTGCAAACGGGTGATGGTCGAGTTCGGCCCGGGCCGCAAGATCGGCCTGAAGGGCATCCGGCTCCGATGCCACCGCCTCTGGCAGACGGCGCACGGCAACGCCAGCCGGCAGCGCATTCATGGACTCATGCGATTCACTGAGGTGGCCGTCAACAAACACCATGCGGTGCGCCTCGGGAATCAGTGCCGCCGTTGGCGCCAACGCCATGGGAATGGCGCCCAGTGTCGAGGCCGGCCGGAAATGCTCTTGGGCCAGGGCATTCAACTTGACGTTGCGCCAGGCCTCGACGCGACGTCCCGGAAAGCCCTGGGCTTCAAAGGCGCGAATGCCGGCTTCCCGACGCTCTCGCAGCCAGGCGGGTTCCGCCGCCGGCGCCTGCGCCTCGAAGTCGGCCAGGTAAACACTCTTTTCTTCCGCAACTGCAGACATGTTGCTCCCCTGCTCGGTCGTGGAGGCGGCTCAGGCCGCGTCCTCTTCAAACAGCGCGTAGCCGGAATGCTCCAGCTCCTCGGCCAGTTCCTTGCCGCCGGAGCGGACAATCTGCCCCTTGACCAGCACATGCACATGGTCAGGCTGGATGTAGTTGAGCAAGCGCTGATAATGGGTGATCAACAGGAAGGCGCGACTCGGAGAGCGCAGCGCATTGACCCCTTCCGACACCGTCTTGAGGGCATCGATGTCCAGGCCCGAATCGGTCTCGTCCAGCACCGCCAGGGTCGGCTCGAGCACCGCCATCTGAAAGATCTCGTTGCGCTTCTTCTCGCCGCCGGAGAAGCCCTCATTCACGGGCCGCTTGAACAGGTTGTCATCCATCTTCACCAGCTTCATCCGTTCACGGATAAGCTTGAGGAATTCAACAGCCTCCACTTCAGGCTCACCGCGATGTTTGCGAATCGCGTTGACCGCCGCCTTCAGAAAATAGCTGTTGGCGACCCCGGGGATCTCCACCGGATACTGAAACCCCAGGAATATGCCTTCCCGAGCGCGCTCTTCAGGCTCAAGCTCGAGAAGGTTCCTGCCCTGGTAGATCACTTCACCTTCGGTCACCTCATACCCGTCATGCCCGGCAAGCACCTTGGACAGGGTGCTTTTCCCGGAGCCATTGGGGCCCATGATTGCATGCACCTCACCCGCCTCGATGGTCAGGTTGATGCCCTTGAGGATTTCTTCACCTTCCACGGAAGCCCGCAGGTTCCTGATTTCCAGCATTGCCATGTCATGCTCCAATCGATATCAAGCAGGCGGCAGCGCTCTGCGCCACCGCCAAACGACGTAAAGGACGCTCTAGCCGACGCTGTCTTCCAGCGTCACTTCAAGAAGCTTCTGTGCCTCTACCGCAAACTCCATGGGCAGGGTCTTGAACACATCCTTGCAGAAACCGTTGACGATGAGCGAAACCGCTTCTTCTTCCCCGATACCGCGCTGTTTGCAGTAGAACAGCTGGTCTTCACTGATGCGCGAGGTGGTTGCCTCATGCTCGATCTGGGCGCCGGGATGCTGCGCGTCGATATACGGGAAAGTGTGCGCGCCGCACTGATCGCCGATCAGCATGGAGTCGCACTGGGAATAGTTGCGTGCATTGGTTGCCGTGGGCGCAACGCGCACCAGGCCTCTGTAGCTCTGCTGCCCGTGGCCTGCGGAAATACCCTTGGAGATGATCGTGCTGCGGGTGTTCTTGCCCAGGTGGATCATCTTGGTGCCGGTATCCGCCTGCTGCCAACCACGGGTCACCGCCACCGAGTAGAACTCGCCAACGGAATCATCGCCCTTGAGCACGCAGCTGGGGTACTTCCAGGTGATGGCCGAACCTGTCTCGACCTGGGTCCAGGCGATCTTCGAGCGCTTGCCGGCACAGAGCCCGCGCTTGGTCACGAAGTTGTAAATGCCGCCCTTGCCGTTCTCGTCACCCGGGTACCAGTTCTGCACCGTGGAGTACTTGATGTCGGCGTCGTCCAGCGCCACCAGCTCGACCACCGCAGCATGGAGCTGATTCTCGTCGCGCATGGGCGCGGTGCAGCCTTCCAGGTAGGACACCTGGGCACCCTCTTCGGCGATGATCAGTGTCCGTTCGAACTGCCCGGTGTGCCCCGCATTCATGCGGAAATAGGTGGAAAGCTCCATCGGGCATTTAACACCCTTGGGTATGAACACGAATGAACCATCGGAGAAGACTGCCGAGTTGAGTGCGGCGAAGAAGTTGTCGCCGCGAGGCACGACAGTACCGAGATACTTGCGCACCAGCTCCGGATGCTCGTGCACGGCCTCGGACATGGAGCAGAAGATCACTCCCGCCTCTGCAAGCTTTTTCTTGAAGGTGGTGCCAACCGAGACACTGTCAAACACGGCGTCAACCGCCACCTGTGGCCGCTCACCGGCACCTTCAACACCAGCCAGCATTTCCCGCTCGTGCATGGGGATGCCCAGCTTCTCGTAGGTCTCGAGCAGTTTGGGGTCAACCTCGTCCAGGCTCTTGGGCTGGTCCTTCGGCGCGGCGAAGTAGCTGATCGCCTGGAAGTCGACGGGCGGATACTTGACGTGGGCCCACTCCGGCAACGGCATCTTCAGCCAGTTCCGATAGGCCTCCAGCCGCCATTCAAGCAGCCACTCCGGCTCTTCCTTCTTCGCCGAAATGAAGCGGACCGTATCTTCATTCAGCCCGGGCGGCAGGGATTCCTGCTCGATATCGGTGATGAAGCCGTATTCGTAACCACGCTTGCGCGTGAGTTCTTCAATAGTCTTTTCGCTTGCAGACATTGTCACCTGCTCCGCTAGCTAACAGCCGTTTTGACCCGCTCACCCAGGGCACGAAGACTCGGATGCTCCGCAGGTAAGGGGGCGCTCATGTCTTTCAGGGAGACCGCCTCCAGAGCGGTCTGGAAAACATCGTTGATGCGTGACCAGTTGTGGCTCACGGCGCAATGAGCACTGTACTGGCACGCCGCATTGCCCCCCTCGATGCAATCGGTGAGGGCAATCGGTCCTTCGATGGCGTTGATCACGGCGGCGATGGAAATATCTTCCGCCGGACGGGCCAGACTGTAACCGCCCTTGGCTCCTCGATGGGAAACCAGCACCTCCGCCCGCACCAGTTGCTTGAGAATCTTGCTGACAACCGGGGCCGGCAGCGAGCGCTTCGACGACAACCACGCCGCGCTGTAGCGCTCCTGCGGCTGTCTCGCCATCAAGCTGAGGATGGCGGTGGCGTAATCCGTTTCGCGATTAATCCGTAACATGACGCTTGCCGTCGCTTAATCAGTACCAAATTCGTCCTGTATTATTGCCGGACTTGGTCTGCAGTGCAAGCGCGGGGCCTGATCGACGAGACGCAGAATTATCGGCTAATCATTAAGGAAACGCTGAAATATCCACGCATCGTTAACTAACCGAACAGAAGCAGGCAGATAATCACCGCCCCGATGATACCCGCGAGATCCGCGGTGAGCCCCGCCGCGAGGGTGTGACGGATGCGCCGTACCTGAATCGCGCCGAAGTATACCGCAAGCACGTAGAAAGTGGTCTCCGTGGAGCCCTGCAGCGTACTGACCAGCATGCCGGTATAGCTGTCCGGCCCGATGGCCGGGTCGTTGATGATGGAGGCCATGACCCCATAAGCACCGGACCCCGAAAGGGGACGCAGCAGCGCCATGGGCAGTGCCTCGGCGGGCATCCCCAGCGAGGCGGTAAAGCCGCCGATGTAACCGACCATGGCCTCCATGGCGCCGCTGGCACGAAACATCCCCACGGCAACCAGAATGGCGACCAGGTACGGGATGATGCGCAAGGCCACCTGGAAGCCCTCCTTGGCGCCATCCACGAAGACCTCATAGATGCGCACCCCGCGCGACACACCGAACAGCAAAAAGCCCACCATCAGGCCGGGGATGATCCAGGGCGCGATGATTCGGCCATAGAGTATGGACAGCGGTATGAGGCCGAGCACCCCCAGTAACGCAAGCGCCGATACCCAGCCCGGATAGGCCTCGCCGGATTCCGTTGGCAGGGCGTCCTGTTCGGTGCTCTCGGCCTTTTCGGCGTCAGTCTGCGCGGCCCCGGTATCCTGCGCCTGCGGCTGCTCCGCGATGGGAAGCGGACGCACCGGGAACCAGCGGGCATAGAGCAGCGCAGCCATGATGGCCACGGTGGTGGCACAGACGGTGGCAAACAGCGTGGTGGGCAGGATGGCCGCCGGCTCGCTGGAACCCGCCGCGGCCCGAAGCGCGATGACACCAGTGGGCAACAGGGTGATGCTGGAAGTGTTGATGGCGAGAAACAGCGCCATGGAATTGGTGGCAGTGCCCTTGTGAGGGTTCAGCTTGTCCAGTTCCTGCATGGCTCGAATGCCAAAGGGCGTCGCTGCGTTCCCCAGGCCCAAGGCATTCGCGGAGAAGTTGAGAATCATCGCGCCCATGGCGGGATGGTTCGCCGGCACTTCCGGGAACAGACGTACCATCACCGGACGAATCAACTTGGCCAGTATGACAAGTAGACCGCCCTGCTCGGCGATCTTCATCAGACCGAGAAAGAGCGTCATCACGCCGACTAGCCCGATGGCCAGTTCCACCGCCCCACCCGCGGAATCCACCATGGCCGTGGTGAGCGCCTGCATGGGCGAGTCGCCATCCGCCGGATCGTGCCGCAACTCCCGCCAGGCTGCGGTGAGGAACGCGGTGAGCACGATGACGAGGAAAACAACATTCATTAATTGCGGTCCATGGCAGATGAGTTCACCGCGCCTACACGGTGCCGCCATGATGCCGAGGCAAGTGCCCTGCGCCAAGCACCTTGGCTGGACGACTTGCATCGGACGCGGCATGCTCGGGCGCCGACGTCGAATCGCCGGAGTAACGAATCCATGACCCGCCTGACTGGCTTTATCGCCTTCGCCATCATCGTCACGACAACCATCGTGATGATCCTGCGCGCACAGCCCGATCCTCTCCCCGAACCCCATGCAAGCTGCCTGCAGTTGCACAGAGACAACCCACGCCACACCCTGGGGCCGCTGGGGCGCACGGATCTGCTGTTCGAGCAGGGCGACTCGTCGGTCACGGAAAGAGATAATGGCGACGGGGAGCGCATCGTTACGCACATGCGTCCTGCGGCACGGTCCGCGGGCGAATCGCTGGACCTCGTCTGCTATCGCGATGGCGACGGCGCGGAGCTGCGCTTGGAGCCGTGATACCGCTTTGCGCCGACTGCGGATTTGTGTAACATTCGTCGCCACTCGGGGTGTAGCGCAGCCTGGTAGCGCACCTGCATGGGGTGCAGGTGGTCGGAGGTTCAAATCCTCTCACCCCGACCAATATAATCAAGGGGTTGGCGAACAATCGCCAACCCTTTTTTGATGACTTCCGAAAGATCCCTTACGGTCTATGCCTTGGCCTGTAACGGTCCCACCTTCGTGTACATGCCGGTATCGAACGGTGTGCATCTTCGTGCAGCACCCACAGCGAACATGATCAGAATGCCATGCATTCATCCCCCCGGCCTGATGGCCACCTTGAGGACGCCATCGCGCTGATGCGAGAAGAGATCATAGGCTTCGGCGATGTCGTCCAGCGCGTAGTGATGAGTCACCATCGGGCCCAGATCCACTCGCCCGGAATCGGTCATCTGCATCAGGCGCCGCATGCGCTCCTTGCCTCCCGGGCAGAGCGACGTGATGATCTTGTGGTCGCCCAACCCAGCCGCAAAGGCGCCAAGCGGAATATGCAGATCCTCGGAATAGACACCGAGGCTGGACAACGTGCCGCCGGGTTTGATTACCCGTAACGCAGCCTCGAACGTGCTCTGCAGCCCTAGCGCCTCGATGGAGGCATCGACGCCGCGACCGCCGGTGAGCTTGAGGATCTCATCCACCACATCCACCTTACGGAAATCCAGAGTGACGTCGGCGCCCAGCTGTTTTGCCATGGTCAGCCGCTCATCCACCCCATCCACCGCAATGATCATCCCTGCTCCGCGCAAGCGGGCACCGGCCGTGGCACAGAGCCCTATGGGACCTTGCGCGAAAACCGCGACCGAGTCGCCGATGCGGATGCCAGCAGCTTCTGCCCCGGCGAATCCGGTCGACATGATATCCGGACACATCAGGACCTGTTCGTCACTCAAGCCATCCGGCACCGGGGCCAGATTGGCCTGCGCATCCGGGACGACCAGATACTCCGCCTGCGCCCCATCGATGGTATTCCCGAACCGCCATCCACCCATGGGCTTGTAGCCATGGCCCCCATGCCCTCCATCCTGGGCGGAGCAGCCATCCTGACACGCGTATGAAGTGAAACTTGGGCAGATGGCGCCAGCAATCACGCGCTGTCCCTCGCGGTAGCCAGTGACGCTGGAGCCAAGTTTCTCGATCACGCCGACCGGCTCATGACCCACGATCAGGCCCTTCTCCACCGGATACTCACCCTTGAGGATATGAACGTCGGTGCCGCAGATGGTTGTGGTGGTTATTCGAATCAATGCATCGTTGGGGCCAATATTCGGAACCTGCCGCTCATCAATCTCGATGCGGCCCGGTTCGACAAACACGGCGGCTTTCATCATCTGTGCCATAGCAGTTGCCTCTGTGCTGAAGCGGAGTGCGGATGAGTTCACCCAAGGTGAGCATGGCACAGCTGCGTCGGGATGCGCTGTCAGAGAGCCGCTGGCATGCTTCGTTCCGGAACTCTCGCGCGTCCTGGGCCAAAACTTCAGCGCCAGCGACAGTAAGGATGGGCGATCAGGTTGGCATTGAAGTAACGCGCATCGTCGGACACTTCCTTCCCGACCCACGACGGCAGCTCTATCGCCTGGTCCGGGTGGTCGAGTTCCACTTCGGCGATGATCAGACCTGCATTGTCGCCGAGAAACTCGTCGACCTCCCAGGTGAGTCCGGCGTGCTGTACGCGGTAGCGATACTTCTCGATCAATGGCCGCAAACACAGCTCGTCGAGCAGGATCTCGGCATCCGCAGGCGGAACGGCGTACTCGAACTCCCGCCGCGACACGCCCTCGGTCACCCCCTTGATGGTGAGCCAGGCGGCATCACCCGCCAACCGCACCCGCACCGTGCGCTCGCGGTCGGTGCTCAGGTATCCCTGGCGGAACAATGTCCGTTCTGCGCCGGCACGCCACTGCTCGGTGACGACGAGGAATTTGCGTTCGACTTCGATGCCCATTTCGGGGCTCCCAAGGTGCATCGGGCTCAGGTCGGCCCGCGATCGCTCATGGCGTAAACCTTCAGAACTTCTCGTCCCGTAGTTGATACCAGCGGTAGAGCAGACTCTGGCCGAGCCGGCGGAACGGCGCCAACGGATGGCTCGGAAGTTCGGAACAGAAGATGGGCAGGTCCGTCTTCTCCGGCTTGCCGGCAATCCACTGGGCCAGGCGCTTGCCAGCCTGGGCAGAGTACATCACGCCGTTGCCACCATAGCCCAGTGCGTAATAGATGCTGTCGTTCGGATCAGGCCGGAATACCCGCGGCATCATGTCGTGACTGAGATCGACCCAGCCCCACCAGTAGTAGTCCACGTCGATTCCGGCGAGGGCCGGGAACTTGCGCCGCAAGCCGTCTACCAGCAACTGGCGATGTCGTGGATGGGTCGCGTCGGCGCCGGCAATGGCGCTACGGCTGCCGATCTGCACGCGATCGTCCGGCAGCTTGCGATAGTAGAACCGCAGGGTCCGGGTATCCGTGATGATCTCGTTGGTGATGAAGTTGCAAGCCTGCTTTTCCTCGGCCGTCAGGGGCCGGGTGACCAGGGAATTGGACATCACCGGATAGAAGCGGTTGCGCAGGGCGGGATGCAGTTGCTGCGCGGTGTAGCCGCCGGTGGCCACGCCCACCGCGCGGGCGCGAACGATGCCACGCGGGGTGTGCAGATGGTGCACACCGTTCCGGGTGTGCCAGCCGGTGACCGGGCTGGCCGGATGCACTGTCGCACCGAGTTCCCGGGCCTGACGCAAGTAACCGTAGGCCAGCTTCAGGGGGTGAACGCCGATACCGTCGGGTTCGTGCATGGCACCCACGGCCTCGGCTTCGTCCACGTAACGTTCCGCGAGAGCTTTACGATCCAGAAGCTCCACCTTGTAGCCGAATACGTTCTCCAGAACCCGGGCCTCCGCCCCGAGTCCCCGCATGGCGCGATCCCGGTGGGCGATATAGAGATGCCCGCCGTGCTGGGCGTCGCAGTCCACATCCTTGATCAACTCCCGGAAGGTGTCGAAACCGGCGGCGATCTCGGCATGGAGCTGGATTGCCACCTCCTTGCCGTAACGCTTGATCCACTGCGACCGGCTCAGCCTGCCTGAAGCGTTAAGGGCCTGACCTCCGTTGCGGCTTGTGCAACCCCAGGCCGTGCGGTTGGCCTCCAGCACCGTCGCCTTGATGCCATGCTCCCGCGCCAGGAACAGGGCCGCCGAGAGACCGGTGAAGCCTGATCCGATAATCGCGACGTCAACATCCAGGTCTGACTGCACGGGGCCATCGTCGGCGGGGGGCTCGCCAGCAGTCGCAACCCAGTAGGTCGGCGCGTACTCGCGCCCATGGCCGGGATGGGGTGTGGTCAGTGGGTCATAGGTCGGGTCGTAATCGGCAGTAGCCGTGGTAGGCCTGCCCTGATGTCGTTCGACGGCGGGTTCAGTCATTTCTAGCCTCGTTCGGTTCGAAATCGGAATTACGGAGTCTACGCGGGCGACGCCACTGTTCGGTAGGTCCAGTCTGCACCGTGACCACTTCGAGGCTCTGAATCTGGCGAACCTGAATCAGGAGCATCTGCACTACCTGGGAGCGATAACCCATTACAGACGCACCAATAGGAAGCGCTCGCAACTGCGGAAAACCGGGACAACCTTCGACTCTCTTAACAGTGGCAGTGAATTCCGGAGATGGCACGTCATTTGCATAAGGAAACTGGAGCAGCCGGAAAACAAGAACCCATTCCGAAGATGGAACGCACAGGAGTAAAAGTGTGATTGAGAAGAAAATCGAGATACCTGCCGGACACGGAAAGGCGGTTGAGCTAAGATCGGGAGATCACATCACCATAGTCATGGTTGAGGGCCCCCAAGTCGCGGACACTTGGGCCTTTTGCTCTAGCAATCTCGACGAGTACGTCTCCACAGAGCACACGAGATCGTGCCTTGATCGACTGACTCCTCGCGCCGGTCAAGCCTTCTACTCCAATCAGCGTAGGCCTCTTCTGACAATCGTCGAGGATACGTCGCCCGGTGTTCATGACCTCTTGTTGTCCGCTTGCGATCAAGCAAGGTACACCCTGCTTGGACATCCTGCCGCTCACCGCAACTGTGTGGACAATCTGGTTGAAGCCCTGGCGGAACTGGGGCTCACAGCTCCGGAAATCCCTTCCCCTATCAATATCTTCGAGCACGTAGCGATACGTTCGGACGGCGAGTTGTTGATCGAGCCACCTCTCGGAAGAGCTGGAGACACCATCACTTTGAGAGCCGAGGACTCATTGGCGGTGGTGGTTTCGGCCTGCCCAATGGACATCGTTTCGACGAACGGCGCGGATCGGCGCCCCAAACCCCTGGAACTCCGACTCGAACGGCAGCAATGACTCCGATCCCGGCTGCCACCCTGCCACTCCCGTTCCACGGACACATGAATAAAAGGAGAACACTGATATGCAAAGCGCTCGGACAGCACTAAGAACATTCGTTCGGGGTACCCTCCTCGCCGCCCTCTTCACCGCACCCCCTCTGGTTCACTCGGCTTCGCTCGAGGAGATCAAGGAACGCGGTTATATGAACATCGCCACTGAAGATGACTACGCTCCCTTCGAGATCATGGATGGCGATCGCCCCTCCGGCTTTAGCAACGACATCGTAGCGGAGCTCCGTGAATACGCCGACTTTGAGATCCGCCAGGATATCTTGCCATGGACTGGTCTTTTGTCAGCGGTGAATGCCGGCAGCTATGACACAGCCATCACCGGTGCCATCGTCTCGGTGGAGCGTCTTCGCGTTTTTGACTTCACTAGACCGACGGCCAGTGCCCAGCATTACTACATCATTCGAAAGGATGACGATCGCATCAGTGGCGTCGCGGACCTAGACGGACTGACCGTTGGCGTACAGGCAGGCAGTGTCATGCTTTCGCGTCTCCCCGAACTGGAGGAAATGCTCGAGGAGACTGGCGGCAGCATCGGGCGCGTCGTCGAATACACCTCCTACCCGGAAATCTACGAAGATCTTGCCAATGGCCGACTCGACTACGCGATCAACTCCGTGGTGGGTGCCCAGATGCTGGTCGAGACACGTGGAGATACCTTCGAGTTGGGCGAGCCGGTGTCGGGACCTGGCTTTCATGCCTACCCGGTTCCCCGTGGCAACGAAGGTCTGCTCGAATACCTAAACGACTTCATTACCCACTTGGCGGATACGGGCCGTCTCGCCGAATTGCAGGAAAAGTGGTTCGGCCAGGCGTTCCCAGATCTACCTACGGACTCGATTCGCTCCGTTGAGGAATTCGAACGCCTGACGACGGTGGACTAGGCCTGACCCAGTGCTGACGCCAACTGCCATTGAGGCATTGTTGTGGGGTGCCTGGACGACGATCTGGATCTCCTTTCTGGCCATCATTGGCGGGATTCCACTGGGACTCGGGCTCGGTTTGTTGCGAGCCACCCGAGTTCCGGTGGTTTCCCAGGTGATCACCGTCTACGTGAGCCTCGGACGTGCCACCCCCCTCGTCACGATGATTCTGTTCATATTCATCGGGCTGCCCGCACTGGGCCTCGACATTAATCGCTATGCTGCAGCAGTCTTCACGCTGCTACTGAACACCACCGCCTTCAATACCGAGATCTGGCGATCCGCATACCAGGCATTTCCCCGCTCGCAGATTGAGGCCGCAAAGGCCCTTGGAATGCAGCGTGTCCCGATATTTTTCCGGATCATGTTGCCACAGATGACATACCGAGCATTGCCGGCCCTGGTCAATGAAATGACTTTCCTGGTGAAGGCGAGCCCCGCAATTGCGGTCATCGGTATTGTCGATCTGACCCGAGTCACCAATCGTATTTCCGCGGTTACCTACCAGCCGCTCCCTCCCATTATCGCCGCGGGCATTCTTTACATGCTCTTTATCGGCGTACTGGTTCGACTCCAGCGTATGGCGGAAAACCGCGCCAGCCGCTTTTCGGAGAAAAGCTGAATATGTCTAATTGGGACATTATCCTGCTGGAGTGGCCGCGGTTCCTGAGCGGTTTCCAGAATACGCTGATACTGTTCGGCGTCTCGTCCATCGCGGCATTCGCCCTGGGCGGAGTGCTGGCCATCGGAATACAGTCGCGAAAACGGCCACTCCGGTCTGCGATCGTCTGGTACGTCGACGGTATGCGTATGCTGCCGTTCCTGATTCTTGCCTATCTGCTGTACTACGGCCTGCCGGGAGTCGGGATACGGCTTGATGCCTGGACGGCTGGCCTGACCGCACTGATTGTCTACCATGCCGCCTACTTCGCCGAGATCCTGCGTGGCGCCTGGGCAAATCTGCCACGGGGACAAATGGACTCGGCTCAGGCACACGGATTTCAAGGGCGGCGTCTTTTTACTCGCATCATCCTGCCGCAACTGGTTCTGGGGTCCGGGCCAGTCATGTGCAATCAGTTGATTATTCTGCTGAAAGACACCGCATTCCTGATGATCATTACCGTTACCGAACTCACCTATGCCGCAAGTTCGGTGCAATCGACATACTTCATTCCCTTTGAAGCGTTCCTGGTGGCTATCGCACTCTACTGGGCTATCAGTCTATGTATCGAGGGGGTTATGAGCATCCTTAACCGAATGGCAGAGGAGAGAGGTCTTGGCCGCAACTAATGCATCCCTCGTTCTCGAGGCGCGCTCCATCTGCAAGTCCTTCGGTGGCGAAGAGGTGCTGCGAGACGTGTCGTTATCCGTGCGTCGCGGCGGAACCGTCAGCATTCTCGGGCCATCGGGTTCGGGTAAGTCGACATTCCTGCGATGCCTGAACTGGCTAGAGGAACCCGACAGAGGGGAAGTTCTCATTGCGGGGAAGCACGTCGGACGCCATGCGGATGGAAAAAGAATGCGCGACCACGAGCTTGCCATGATGCGAGCACGTACGGGAATGGTGTTCCAGAACTTCAATCTCTGGCCCCACCTCACCGTGTTGCAGAATCTCATGGAAGCCCCTGTACAAGTGTTGCGAAAGAGCAAGGCCGAGGCAAAAGAGACTGCCGAGAACCTGCTGGTGAAAGTAGGACTATCAGAAAAGCGTGACGTCTATCCCTACACGCTCTCCGGCGGCCAGAAACAGCGGGTAGCCATCGCGCGGGCTCTTGCCATGACGCCGGAGGTCCTGCTGTTCGACGAGCCCACAAGCGCACTCGACCCGGAACTGGTAGGCGAAGTTCTCGCCGTCATGCGTGATCTGGCAGAAGAGGGCATGACAATGCTGATCGTCACCCACGAGATGCAATTCGCCAGGGATGTCTGTCAGAACATTCTCTTTCTGGACCATGGCATTGCGGTCGAGCAGACCACGTCCGAGCGGTTCTTCAACAACCCTGCGACTGAACGGGCGCAACGCTTCCTGAGCCGCTATATGTGATAGGTCTTCTCGCCTCCGGAAATTTGCCTGGCTGGGGCATGTCTGACATCCTCTGGGCCCAGTCGAGCAGTCGATCATGGGGCAACTCGCCCCTGTCTTGCTGGCCCGTCGGCCACTGATCATCTATTTCAGAATGATCATCGCACCCCGAGGGTCAAACGTCCTCCCACTTTCGAGGCATCGAATGGCTGCGGCGGTTGCCTTCCGCAGTCGCGATCAATCCAGTTCAGCAAACAGCGGAGCACACACATGGCCGACAGCAACGGCAGCTATACCCCACCGAAAGTCTGGACCTGGGACAAGGAGAGCGGCGGCAAATTCGCCAGCATCAACCGCCCCGTCGCCGGCCCCACCCATGACAAGGAATTGCCGGTGGGCAAGCACTCGTTGCAGCTCTACTCGCTGGCCACACCCAACGGCGTGAAAGTCACCATCATGCTCGAGGAACTGCTGGCGGCGGGGCACCGGGGAGCGGAATACAACGCCCACCTCATCCGCATCACCGAGGGCGAGCAATTCGGCAGCGGTTTCGTGGCAATCAACCCGAACTCCAAGATCCCGGCCATGGTGGACCAGAGCACCACGCCGCCGACGCGGGTCTTCGAGTCGGGGTCGATCCTGTTCTACCTTGCCGAGAAGTTCGGCGCATTCCTGCCCGCCGATGGCGCCGACCGGGCCGAATGCATGAACTGGCTGTTCTGGCAGATGGGTATGGCGCCGCTGCTGGGTGGCGGCTTCGGCCACTTCTACGCCTACGCTCCCGAGCCCTACGAGTACCCCATCAACCGCTTCGCGATGGAGGCCAAGCGCCAGCTTGACGTACTGAACCGTGAACTAAAGGACAAGCGCTACATCACCGGCGACGACTACACCATTGCCGACATGGCCATCTGGCCCTGGTATGGCGCACTGGCCCTGGGGCGGCTGTACGACGCCGGGGAATTCCTGCAGGTCGAGAGCTATGAGCATGTGTTGCGCTGGGCACGGGAGATCGATCAACGCCCGGCCGTCAAGCGCGGTCGCATGGTGAACAAAATCTGGGGTGAGCCCGAGGAGCAGCTACCGGAACGCCATGACGCCAGCGACTTCGACAAGCCAGCGCAGGACGTCGCAGACAATCAGGCGTAAACACCCTGAGCGTTGGCTGGCTACATGCATTTCGAACACTGACGGCTGATCGCCGCGACAGGGCGCCCCGGTCGCGGCTCAGCCTGTCAGGCGTTCCCACAGAATCAGGCCCCAGACCACACCCGTCAGGATAAGGCTCAACAGCACCGCCGCCGAGGCCACATCCTTGGCCCGACCCGCCAGGGCATGGAATTCATCGCCAACACGATCCACAGTTGCTTCGATGGCGGTGTTGAGCAATTCGGTAATGAGCACGATGAACAGGGTGCCAAGCAACACTGCCCGCTCCAGCGCGTTGGAACCAATCAGTAACGCCAGGGGTGCAAGCACCACGACCAGCCAGAATTCCTGGCGGAAGGCCGCCTCATAGCGGTAGGCGAAGCGCAGGCCGCGCAAGGAGTAGCCCAGGGCATCCATGATGCGGGTCAGGCCTTTTTTGCCAGGCTTCAAGGGCGACCCTCCCCGTTACCGCTTGTAGCCGGCCCGAACCGGCGCGCCATGGCGGAAAATTGCTCGGCCAGCCTGCGCCGCTCGACGACGAGCAGGTCCACCAACGCCTGGTCAGTAAGAAACACCGTGCGCACCAGAATGCGTTCACGATAGTAGAGGATGCTGCGACGGTAGCTCAACGCGACCAGGCCCGTGGGCGGCAGCAGCGCGAGATAACCCACCACGGCACTGGGGCCAAGGGCGGTATTGCGCCACAGCCACCAGCCGAGCCCGGCATACCAGAGCAGGAACACAAGAACACCGATGGCGAAGTAGGCGAAGGTGCGCAGCGCGTCATCCCGATACAACCGCGCCAGGCCGGCGGTCAGCAGGTAGGGCACGATGTTGTGCACCAACCCGAACGCCGCCACCGGTGCCATGGCAATCGCGTAGGCGGTCATGCGCAGGCGGATAAGGCGTTGCCGGGTGGACTCTTCGAAGTGATGGCTCAGGCTTAGACGCAACTGTCCCTGGGCGAGGTGGTCCTTGTAGCGGTTCACCCGGTTTCGCAGGCGCTCCACCTGGCCCGGGGCCTGCTGCTCCGCCCGCTGCAGGATAGCCGTCACGTACTGGCGGCTGTGGATGCGTTGCTCAAGCGCCCGCCCTGCCGAGGCCGAGTTGCGGGTGTACCAGCGCAGCAGCCACGCCAGCCAGCGCCTGGGCCCCCGTGCGGGGCGGCTGTCGTCCGTTTCTGGTTCCACATGCAATTGGTCCGTGACCTCGGTGCGCAGCGCCGCCGCCACGTCGTCGACCAGTTCTTGCAGCTGCTGGTTTTCCAGTTGACTGGCCTGTTGCAGAAGACGGTCCCGCAGGTCGCTGGTGAGCTGCCGGACCGCGACATTGGCGTTGTGTCGGTGCAAGTCGGCGTAGTCGGCCACGGAGATCGGCGGACCAAAGCGCAGCAGCACCGACGACATGAAGAAATCCCGGTTTTCGAAATTGATACCCACAGGCACGATGCGCAGGCCAAGCTGAAAGTCCGCCGCCGCTTCGGCGTCCAGTGCCAGTCGGGCCGCACCCTTGCGCAGCTCAGCGACGCCATGGCGGGGGGAGTTGCGTCCTTCAGGGAAGATACCGATGCAACCACCCCGGACCAGCTCGGCCCGTACACGGCTGAACACGGCTTCATTGCGGGTTGCGGCATCGCCGGTTTCCGCCGCGCGATAGACCGGGATCGCCCCCATCCAGCGGAACAGGGAGGCCACCAGCGGGAAGCGGAACAGGCCGCTGCGGGCCAGGTAGCGCACCGGCCGGTCGACCTCCGCACTCAGCAGCACGGAGTCGAGCAGCGAGCTGGGATGATTGGCGGCCAGTATCACCGGACCACTGGCGGGCACATGCCGCAAGCCGCTGCTATGGATGCCCAGGAAGTAGATCTGGGCGAGCCCACGCACCAGCCACATGACGGCCCAATAGAACCGCATGGCTGGCAGTCGGCCGGATGAGTCGCCTGGATTGGAGTTCGGGTTGCTCGACATGGTCAGCCGGAAGCATCCCGAGGCTCGCCCGGCTTGTCAACGCCGACGCTTAAACCACGGCACCGCCGGCGCGCAGCGCCGCGATCCGGGACGCGTCCAGGCCCAGCTCTTCCAGTACCTCGTCGGTGTGCTGGGCGAACAGCGGCGCCGACTGCCTGATCTCCTGCGGCGTGCTGGAGAACTTGCTGGCAAAGCCCAGCGTGTCCACCTTACCCAACGTCGGGTGCTGGAAAGACTGCACCATCCCACGGGCCTGGTAGTGCTTATCCTGCAGGGCCTGCTCGAAGGTGTTCACCGGCCCCGCCGGCACACCGGCGGCGTCACAACGTGCCAGCCAGTTCTCCGTGGTGTCCGCCGCCAGTATTTCTTCGATCAACGCCTCCAGGGCCTCGACGTTCTGACGGCGATCCTGATTGGTGACGAAGCGCCGATCCTCCATCCACTCGGGCCGATTCACCACGTCCTGACAGAATCGCTCCCAGGTCCGCTGGTTGGCACAGCCGAGCATCAGATAGCCGTCGGCGGTCCGCAGGCTCTGGTACGGAGCGGACACCCGGTGCCGCCAGCCTGTGGCCTCCGGTTGCGTGCCGTTGCCGAAGTAACCCGCTGCCTCCCAGGTGAACCAGGGTAGGCCGCATTCGGCGACGGCAATGTCGATATGCTGGCCCTCGCCGGTCTTCTGACGGTGGATGTAGGCGGCCAGAATGGAGTAGACGGCGGTGATACCGGCACCGATGTCGTAGACTGCAATACCCGTCTTCATCGGTCGCTTGCCGGCTTCACCGGTCATGCTCATTAGCCCGGTCATGCCCTGCGCCACCAGATCGAAACCGCCCTTCTCCCGGTACGGTCCGGTCTGGCCGAAACCGGAGATGGAGCAGTAGATGATGCCCGGGTTCATGCCGCGGATGGTCTCGAAATCCACTTTCAGCGACTGGGTGACGCCCGGACGGTAATTCTCGACGATGACGTCCGCCTCGCGGGCGAGCTGGTAGAAGATCTCCCGGCCGTCAGGGTCCTTGAGGTTGAGGGCGATGCTCTTCTTGTTGCGGTTGATCTGGACGAAGCACATGGATTCGCCCTCGACATAGGGCCCCATCTGGCGGGAATCATCGCCGCCCTTGGCCTTTTCAACCTTGATGACCTCGGCCCCCATGTCCCCAAGCACCATGGTGCAATAGGGTCCGGCCATGATCTGGGAGATATCCAGTACGCGCAATCCGTCCAGGGGTAACATGGCGACTCCTCCAGGGTTTTCTAATGATTGCGAGGCGGGACGCTTCAGCGGCCCCGCCACTGGGGGCGGCGTTTCTCGGTGAACGCCGTCACCCCTTCACGGAAATCCTCACTCATGTAGCAGGACAGGATCAGGTCGCGACCCTGCTCCGCCTCGGCGCGGCGCTCAAGCTGCGTGCGCCGCACGGCTTCCTTGATGGCCCTGAGTGTCAGCGGTGCAAGCCCGGCCAGTCGGTCCGCCACGGCTTCCACCTCTTGCCGGATAACGCCCGCGTCGAACACATCGTTCACCAGACCAACCTGCTGTGCCGTCTCGGCATCCAGCAACTTGGCAAGCATCAGGGCTTCCTTGGTGCGGGCCGGGCCTAGCAGGTCCACCATGCGGGAGATGTTGTCCAGTGACAGGCAGTTGCCAAGGGTCCGCGCGATGGGGATGCCGAACTGCAGCTCGGGTGTGGTGTAGCGGAAGTCACAGGCCAGGGCAATGGCGGCCCCGCCACCGACACAATAGCCCTCAATCATGGCAATGGTCGGTACCGGTAGCCGCTCCAGTTTGCCCAGCAGGCGATCGATGCGCTGCTCGTAGTCCAGTGGGTCCTGTTCCGTTCGGAAATCGTGAAACTGGGTAATGTCAGTGCCAGCAACGAAAGCCTCGCCGCCGGCGCCGCGCAGTATCACCACGCGCAGTTCGTCATCCTCGGCAAGTCGGTCACAGAGCTCCTCCAGACGGGTGTACATGCCAAAGGTTACGGCATTGCGCACCTTTGGCCGATTGAAGGTGATCCAGGCCCGATTGCCCTCCCGTTCGAACAGTAATTCTTCCTCGCCCATGGAGCCTCCTCGGGGCTAGTGACTGACGCGGGTGCGCACCGCTGCCCGCACCTCGGCAGGCAATGCCGCCGCCAGGACCGAAGCCACATGCATGGCGTCCTTGCGCCCGGCACCATCCGCTACCTGGTGCCGGCAGCTCGTACCGTCCGCCACGATCCACGTATCTGCGTCGGCCTCTCGCACCGCCGGCAGCACATCCAGTTCGCCGATCTTCATGGATGTCTCGTAGTGCTCCCTCTGGTAGCCGAAGGCGCCAGCCATCCCGCAGCAGGTCCCCTTGATGGTGTCCACCTGCAGGTCGGGAATCAGGCCCAGCACCCGCTGCACCGGGCCCATGACATCGAAGGCCTTCTGATGGCAGTGGCCGTGGAGAAGCGCCTTGCGCCCGGCCTGCGACTCCAGAGGCAGTTCCAGACGGCCGGCATCCAACTCACGGGCCAGGAACTCCTCCAGCAGGAACGCGTGCTCGGCAAGGCTTTGTGCCTCCTCTCCGGGGAGCATGGACAGGAATTCGTCGCGCAAGGTCAACAGGCAGGACGGCTCCAGCCCCACTACCGGCACACCCTCACGCACGAAAGGCAGCAAGGCGTTCAGGGTTCGGCGGGCTTCGGATTTTGCTTCATCAACCTGCCCCACGGACAGGTAGGTGCGACCGCAGCAGAGCGGGCGGTCTTCGCCTCCCTTCGATTGCGGTACGATCACTTCGTAACCCGCGGCGCAGAGCACGTCCACGGTGTCGCGCAAATGCCCTGGTTCGAACCAGCGATTGAAGGTATCGGCAAACAGCACCACGCGGCCGGTTTCGCCCTTGCAGAGCGTCCCGCTAGCCTTGAATGGCTTGGCGGACCAGCGCGGCAATGGGCGCTGCGCCGAGAATCCCGTCACCCGTTCGCCCAGCCATGCCAGGCCCGGTAACACATCCCGGGCATTGGCCAGCCAGCGCAAGCGCGACGCCCAGGCCGCGTAACGGGGCAGGCCCGCCACCAGTCGGTCACCCAGGCTGCGCCCATGGCGTGCATGGTAGTGATGCAGGAATTCCACCTTCATCTTGGCCATATCCACGCCGGTGGGGCATTCCCGTCGACAGCCCTTGCAAGCCACACAGCGTGACAGGGTGTCGTACATGTCTTTGGAGGTGAGGGCGTCCTCGCCCAACTGGCCGCTTAGCGCCAGCCGCAGGCTGTTGGCCCGACCCCGGGTAAGATCCTGCTCGTTCATGGTGGCGCGATAAGACGGGCACATGACGGCGGCATCGAACTTGCGGCAAGTGCCGTTGTTGTTGCACATCTCAACCGCCGCGGCAAAGCTGCCGTGAGCCGACCAGTCCAGTGCCGTCTTCAGGGGAATGGTCTTGTACTGGGGTGTGAACCGCATCAGGGAGCGGTCGTCCATCTTCGGCGGGTCGACGATCTTGCCCGGGTTCATGATGCCGGTGGGGTCGAACAACTGCTTCACATCGCCAAAGGCCTTGACCAGCCGTTCGCCGAACATATCCTTGTGGAACTCCGAGCGGACAATACCGTCGCCGTGTTCACCGGAGTGCGAGCCCTTGTACTCCCGCACCATGGCGAAGGCCTCCTCGGCGATGGCCCGCATCTTTACCGCACCAGATTCTTCCTTCAGATTGATGATCGGCCGCACATGCAGGCAGCCCTCGGAGGCGTGCGCATACCAGGTGCCTTCGGTACCGTGCTTGTGAAAAACCTCGGTCAAACGTTCGGTGTAATCCGGCAGGTGCTCCAGTGCAACGGCGCAGTCCTCGATAAACGAAACCGGCTTCCCGTCGCCTTTCATGGACATCATGATGTTGAGCCCGGCCTTGCGGACATTCCAGACGGCGGTCTGCTCCTTGGGATCCACCACCTCCACCACGCCTTCGGGATAGCCGAGATCCGCCATCAACTCCACCAGCTTGCGCAGGTTGGCGAGCTCCTCGGCGTGATCCTCACCCGAGAACTCCACGAACAGCACGGCTTCCGGTTGGCCCTTGATGTAACGGGTCATGATGGGGCGGAAGATGTCGATCTCCATACCCAGATCGATCAGCGTCCGGTCCACAAGCTCGACGGCGGAGGGGCTCAGCTGCTCCACGATGGGCTTGGCCGCCTCCATCGCCTTGCGGAAGGTTGGGAAGTGGCAGATACCGAGAGTCTTGTGAGTCGGCAGACGGGTAAGGTCCAGCTCCAGCCTCTGGAAGAAGGCCAGCGTGCCTTCGGAACCCACCAGGAGCTTGGCCAGGTTACCGCCCGCGGGTGTGAGGCGATCGAGATTGTAGCCCCCGACACGACGACGGATCTTGGGAAAGCGGGCATCCAGTTCGTCGGCCTCGCGGGCATGGAGCGCATGCAGCGCCTGAACGATCTCCCGGTAGCGTGGCGACCCCTCCACCAGTTCGTCTGGCTTCGGCAAGGCTCCGAAATGCAACGCTGAGCCGTCGGGCAGCACAGCGTCTATGGCACGCACGTTGTGGACCATGTTGCCGTAGCGCAGGCTTCGTGAGCCGCAGCTGTTATTGCCAGCCATTCCGCCGATGGTGGCCTGGGCTGCCGTGGAGACATCCACCGGATAGAACAGGCCATGTTGCTTCAGCAAACCGTTGAGTTGGTCCAGCACGATGCCCGGCTGCACCGTGGCGATCTGTCTCTCGGGATCGACAGACACCAGCTTGTTGAGGAATTTGCTGCAATCCAGGACCAGGGCCGCATTCACCGTCTGCCCGCATTGCGATGTCCCACCGCCTCTGGGTAGCACCGGCACGCCTGAATCACGGGCAATGGCAATGGCGGCGGCCACGTCCTCT